>JAQBYI010000099.1 GCA_027622655.1 Gemmatimonadota bacterium
CAGTCGGTTTCACCGTGGCCGTTCGTTTTTTCGTCACCAGGTTTTCCATGGCGCGTGGCCCGTCGCCCAGTGCGCCTCGAGCTGATTCACGTCGCGCATCGTGTCCATCGGAGACCAGAATCCTTCGTGCCGAAACGCCTTGAGCTGTCCGGCGCCAGCAAGCTGCTCAAGCGGCCCGCGCTCCCAGAGAGTGTCATCACCCTCGATATGATCCAGCACTTTTGGTTCGAGCACAAAGAATCCACCGTTGATCCATCCCTCGCTCGTCTGATCCTTCTCGGCGAACGAACGCACTGAGTCGCCATCGAGTTCGATTCCACTGAAGCGTGCCGCCGGGCGAACGGCGGTTACCGTCGCCAACCGACCGTGCGATTTGTGAAACGCGATGAGCTTCGAAATGTCCACGTCGCTTACGCCGTCACCATAGGTGAGGCAAAACGTCTCGTCCCCAATCCACTTCCGCAGCCGACGCCGCCGGTCTGCGTCGTGAGTCCGGTGGAAATCATGTGCAGCGTCCAGTCCTCCATCGCGTCACCGTGCGTGGTCACGCTCCCGTCGGCGAGCCGCACGGTCAGGTCACGGGAGGCATGATGGTACTGCAGGAAGTACTCACGAATCATCTCCGCCTTGTACCCGAGCGCCAGGACGAACTCGTTAAGTCCATGGTGGGCATAGAAATGCATGATGTGCCAGAGCATAGGCCGTCCGCCGATTTCCACCATCGGCTTGGGCCGGACGCTGGTTTCTTCCTGCAGGCGCGTGCCGAGTCCACCGGCGAGAATGACCACTTTCATATGAGTCTGGTCCAGACGGGTATTGGCATCCGGCTCTAAGGTAGCACGGCCGCTTCGTGCCTTACCAGATGGTGCGCCACGAGCCGCTGTCCGCGCGCCACGACGACGATCGAATCAGCGACGTGATACTGTGACAGTAAATTCATAAGTGAGCTGTCCGCATAGCCACGATTCGAGAAGTCGAGGAACCACGCCTCTGGTGATTCTCGAACGGCCACATCGACCTCATCCGCGTAGATCGGAGCAAATACCGAGTCTCTGCGCAGGGATCGGACGAACGAGGTGGTCCTGAGCTGGCTCCAGATATTCCAGCGAACATGGCTAGGTGCTGCTATGACAGTCGCGTCGGTAGGCTGAAGGCGCTCATACAACGCGTTCTGCACATGGTGGTAGCCGGTAAACTCGAGATTGTACACGAGCTGGTCGCGGCCTGGACCTTCGAACTCACCGGTGAGTGAACTCATCCGGTACATGCGCCGGACGCCGGTGTCGAACGTGCCATACACGGCGCGCGACAGCGGGTCGACCGATCGGTAGTCGGCGAGCACGAAGAGCCCAACGACCAACACGAGCACGGCGCGACGCACCGACGGCCGAAATCCGAGCCGATGCAACGACGCGTACGCCAGCAGAAGAAACAGCGGATAGAGCAGCGCGAAGTACCGCATGTTGCTCCACGTACGAAAACTGGTCAGCACGTACGTGAGTCCGGCCGTCATCACGGTGAGCGATACGAGCGTCGGCCAATCAGCGCCTGCCACGCCGCGGGGCGCGCCGCGGGGCGCGGGGCGCCGCGCAATGCGCGCGAGACCCTTCGCGCCGTCGATCGCCACAGGAATCCAGACGACCCACATAAAGCCAAGCACACCGAGGCCTGCGGCGTAGCTGACGAAGATTGGATCGCTGAGATCGAAGAAGCTGAACCCGTCAGCCGAGCTCTTCTGCCATCCGTGCTTCCATATGGCGTTTCCGGGATTGTTCGCGGCCCAGTGGAGGACGTACGTGGCAAAGAGCAGGACGGGAAGCGAGAGGAGCGCACCACGCCTCACGATTGCCGAAAACCGGGCCCTCAGTGGAAGGCCGGACCGGATGTGCTCCGCGCCGAGCGCTGCGAGCACGGCTGCGCCGTATGCCGCGACGCCGGTTTCCTTTGAGAAAGCGAGAAACGTTCCACCGACAAGCGCGCACGCCAGCCCCCCAATCGTCGGGGTGAGCAATCCGGCAAGCGCGATGAAGAAATAGACGTAGACGCCGAAGTCGACGTTTGGTTGCAACAGTGTCGAGATGACCACAGGATGAACGGCGCACGCGAGCGCGACGAGGTCGAGCTCACGCGCGTACGCGCCATCGGGAAATGCTCGAGCCAGAACTACACGAAAAGCGGCGACCGCGACGACCCCGAGGAGCAGGTTGGTGAGGTGAATCGCCGCCATGCTCCCCGGCGCGAACGTCTGCGTGAGGGCCAGCGGGAGGGCCCATCCCTGCGACGGATGCCCGGCGCACCGGAGCGACTCCATGCTGATTTCGCTGAAGGCCGCGTCCATCACGCAATTCGCGTAGACCTGGCCATCCCACAGCGGCACGTAGCCCAGATGCGGCCAGATCATGACGGTCATCGCGATTGCAGCGATGGCGACGGCGATCGCGCGATCGCGTCCGGATGCCGTCATCGGGGGGAGGGCGTGGTTCCGCCCACTACCGAATCGCGCGTCACGCTCGGCTTCAGCTCGAGTACGGCCCAAGACCGATCGCGATACAGTTCGCGGAACGGCCGTGGCAGAGCGATCGCTGCGATCGGAACGATGGCGTGGGTCACGCCGTCGGCGGCGATCGTGCGCAGGGCGTCGTCAGAGAGCGACGCATAGGCCTGCCCGTCGATCACGCCCGGCCCAAGGACGCGCACGCCGGTGATCTGCAGGCGATCTGCCGCGCGCCGGTAAGACGGTGGGTCGTAGGCAAGCTGGTTGATGTCGGGCACCGTCACGTATTGGCCGCGTCCCGTGAGCGCCCGGAAGGGCGCAAAGCGGCTGTCGTTCGACGGCGTCACGAAGAATGCTCCGGCAGGCGTCGATGCTACCACCCACTCGTAGAGGCCGGCCACACTCTGGTGCGGGTGGAGAAATCGAAAGCGATCGAGCACGACCGCAAGCTGCCAGGGTGGGCGCGGCCTCCCCGGCGAACGCGGCAACACGAGCGGTGCAATTGCGATGAACGCGAGTGCAGCGAGCGCCGGCCGCAAGAAGGAATCCCGCGTGCTCCGTGCCAGCGCGGTGGGCAAAGACGGTGGAGCCAGAAACGCCATCAGTGCAGCGCTGATGATGACGAGTTGGAGCGCGCCCGCCACGCTTCGCACGTCCGTCGCGATCGGTACGCCGAGGGCGAGAGCCGCGAGCAGCGCACCGGCCGACGCAAGGACCAGGCCGATTGCGCGCGACGGCGGCCGCAGCGCTCCGACCACCAGTGCAGTGCCGACGGCAAACGCCGCGAGTCCATCGGCAAGGACGTCGTACTGCACGATCAACGCGACGGCGGCAATGCCAGCGAGTACGAGCTTCACTGGTCTCGCGGGAGCTGCAGCGTTGACCAGCCACGCGGCGATTCCCGCGCAGGCGCAGCCGACCAGAACTGGCTTGAGCACCCACGTTGCGCGGTACAGGTACAGCAGAAGCACCGGCACGACCTCTACCGTTGCCGCGTTCACGGCATACAGCGCAATGAGTGCGACCATGGCAAGCACAAGAGCGCGTGCACCGCGGCGAGCCCGCTCCGGGAGCGCGGCCGTCCCCCACGTGCCCACTGCGAGGAGAACCGCAAAGAACGCGTAGTTCTCCCGCCAATGGGCGCGCGGGTAGACGTGCACGGAGTAGTCGTGAAACGTGGCGAGGAACTCGGCACCCGTTCCACCGATCGGCGCGTTCCGCAGAATCTCAATGACGTTCGGCAACGCAATGGCTGCGCCGACGGCGGCCGGCAGTGCGAGAGTGCGCCAACGCTGTCGCGGCACAAGTGTGAGAAGCACGACGCCCACGGCGGTCCCCGCGATCACACCGGCACCGGGATGCACGTTGAAAGTGACTGCAACGAGCACTG
>JAQBYI010000100.1 GCA_027622655.1 Gemmatimonadota bacterium
CACGCGCATCTAGTCGCCTTCAACCGCTTCACGGGTGAGAAGCTGTGGGACACCAACATGGCATCACACCTCGATGGCTACAGCGCGACAGCCGCACCGATCGTCATCGGCGATCTGGTGTTGTCGGGCGTAGCTGGAGGCGAGGAAGGCGCGCGTGGTTTCATCGACGCCTACCGGGTGGCCACGGGCGAACGCGCGTGGCGGTTCTACACCATCCCGGCCCGCGGGGAGCCCGGGTCAGAGACGTGGGTCGGACAGGCGATCGATCACGGCTGCGGTGCGACGTGGCTCACAGGCTCATATGATCCTGAACTGGACCTCACGTACTGGGGCATCGGCAACCCATGCCCCGACTACACCGGTGACGAACGCAAGGGCGACAACCTATACACCGCAAGCGTGGTGGCATTGTCGATCAAGACCGGCAAGCTGCAGTGGTACTACCAGTTCACGCCACACGACACACACGACTGGGATTCGACGCAGCCGATGGTGCTGGTCGACGAGCCGTGGCAAGGCAAGCCCCGGAAGCTCCTGATGCATGGCGATCGCAATGGCGTATTCTACGTGCTCGATCGCACGAACGGCCAGGTGCTCCTGACCGAGAACTTGTCGAGCAAAGTCACCTGGCACCGTGGATTCACTGCCGAGGGCAAGCCGATTGTCGTTCCCGGTTCGATCTCCACGCGCGAAGGCGTCGCAGTGTGCCCCGGGTCCGGCGGCGGCACGAACTGGCCGGCGGCTTCATACAACCCGCAAGCGAAGCTGTTCTACATTCGTGTGCTCGACAGCTGCGGCCTGTACGCGTCTCACGAAGATCCACTTGGTGTCAACGGCGATCGCTGGTTCGGTGGCGGCACTCCAGGTGAGAAGGCGCGCAAAGACCTTGAGGCGCTGACGGGCGGCAGGCCCAGTCAGAGTTTCATACGTGCGGTTGATCCGTTCACGGGCAAGAAAGCCTGGGACTACCCGATTCCGCAGACGCGAGCGGGTGTGATGTCCACCGCGGGAGGTCTCGTGTTCCTTGGCGCCGACGGTGGCCTCGTGGCCCTCGACGCAAAGACCGGTGCTCCCGTGTGGCACATCAACCTGAATCAGAACTCGTCCGCATCGCCGATGTCGTACATGGTGGGCGGCAAGCAGTACATCGCGCTTGCCGGCACGGGCGTCATCGTGGGCTACGCGCTGCGCTAGTCCCCTGGAACAGAATTCTCTAGGAGAAATGGTCATTGTGTGATCTAACAAGGCCATGGCAAAGATTGGACGGCCTCGAGCGGAAGTGGTTCTCACCGAAAGCGAACGGACCGAATTGATCCGACTGACCAAGCGGGCGCGCGTCAATCGCGGCGTCGCGTTTCGCGCACGCATTGTACTGGGCTGTGCCGACGCCTCCGATGCGAGGGTGGTGCGCCGTCTGCGGACGACGAAAACAACCGTCGCGAAATGGCGGGGCCGGTTTGTCGAACGCCGCCTGGACGGGTTGTACGACGAACCGCGTGTGGGTGCGCCGCGCACGATCACGGACGAGGCGGTGGAGGCGGTGATCGTTAAGACGTTGGAAACCACCCCCGCCGGCGAAACGCATTGGAGTACTCGGTCGATGGCGACGGCCGCGGGCTTGAGCCACAGCACGATTGGGCGGATCTGGCGGACGTTCCGCCTGCAACCCCATCGTGTCGAGTCGTTCAAGCTCTCGCCCGATCCCCAACTCGTCGACAAAATACGCGATGTCGTGGGCCTCTACACGAATCCACCGACCAACGCGGTGGTGTTCTCGTTTGACGAGAAATCGCAGATTCAGGCGCTCGAACGCGCGCAACCCGTCTTGCCGATGGATGTCGGCCAGCCTGAGCGCCGCACGCACAACTACATCCGAAACGGCACGCTCGATCTGTTCGCGGCACTCAATGTGGCCACCGGCGAGGTGATCGCGCGATGCAAGGCGCAGCACCGCGCGCAGGACTTTGTCGCCTTTCTGCGCGAGATTGAGGCCCGCGTTGACCCGACGTTGGACATCCATGTCGTACTGGACAACCTCTCCGCCCACAAAGCGCCGCCGGTGCAGCGATGGCTGGTCCGCCATCCGCGCGTGCAGTTTCACTTCACGCCCACCTACGCGTCGTGGCTCAACCTCGTGGAGCGCTTCTTCGGTCTGCTCACGGAAAAAGCGCTGACACGCGGATCGCACACGAGCATTGTGCAATTGCGCGCGGCCATCCTCGCGTACGTCGACACGCACAACCAGCGCGACAAACCCTTCAAGTGGGTGAAGACGGCCGAGGAGATTCTCGACAGCATGCGGCGATTCGGCCTTCGTGTGCAGCAGGTTCATGGCCAATGACACCACTTATCCTAGAAATCAAAGATCCAGGGGACTAGCAGCCCGTGGTTAAACTGCCCATTCTGACGCGCCGAGCGGGAGCCGCTCGAAACAATGATGCGGCGTGAACGCGTGTCGGTAATCGGCAGCGGGCGGATCGACGGCGCGCCCGAGGGCATGGGCGCGCGTCCACGTCGTGAGCAGGGCCAGGATCACGGCCAGACGCCCCTGCAGGCCCCGGGGTGTGCCCATGCCGAAGTGCGTCCGCATGAAGAGTCCCAAATTGAATCCGCCGACGTGGACCAGCAAGCGTTTCAAGATGTTCGTGTGCCCGCGCAGATGCGTGCGGCGCAGGCCGCCCGTTTCGTAGAGATGCGCGTTCGGCCGTTCCAAGCGCTCGCTGCGGCGCCGCTGCAAGGCGCGACCGCGCGTGCCGCGAATCCGCCGGCGATTCGCGTAGACGGCATCGCGGGCGTCCGCCTTCTTCTTCCACCGGCGCCGGCCGCGATCGGGTTCACTGATGTACGTCCGCAGGTCGAGCCCCGCCAGATCGACGAGCACCTGATTGCTGTGGTACCCCTTGTCGGTGACGATCTCCTTGATCACCGCCGTCTCGCCATCGGTCGCCGCCGCCACGGCTTCGAGTTCTTCAGCGGCGGTGGTCACCGTCTCCGTGATCGTGGTGGTATCGCCCTGATCGGCGCCCTGCACCGTCACGCCCACGATCGCACCGGTGTCCATGTCGACGGCGTGCTCGGCCTTGTGAGCGAGATGCGTCCGGCCGTCTTTCATCTTCGTGATGCGCGCGTCGGGATCGTGCGGATGGCGCCACTCGGTATTGCGGCCCTTTTTCGGGCGCTTCCGATCGAGCCGTGCCAGATCGGCGCGCGTGGGCGTGTCGATGCCCGACGCCTGCGCCAACCGTGTCAAGAATTCCTGGTACGTCTCGCCCGAGTCGCGCCGTACGATACTGCGCAGCGCCGCGTTGGCCTCCAGGGTCGTCGCGTCGATCCCGATCGTTTTGCCCTTGATGAGATCCGCGGTCGCCAGGACCTGGAGGATCCACGTAAACACCGCGCGGTGCGTTTCCAGATCGATCAGCCGGCGGGTCCGCGAAATCGTCGAGTGCTCGGGCGGCATCTGCTCGAGGCCCAGACCGAGGAAGCCGCGCAGCGCGAGCGAATCGGCGGTGCGCCAGGCGATCCCGCGCTCCGAGTCGATGCCCTCGAAGTAGCCAATCAACAACAGCCGGAAGTACGTGCCCGGCGTCAGACTCGGGCGGCCGACCGTCGTCGCATAGAACGGGGCGCACTGCGCTTCGACGAAGTCGTCGAACGCATGCGCGTCGAGCACCTGATTCAGCCGCTGGTAGAACGGGTGCCCCCCGGTCTTGGGCAGCTCATTCGCGGCAATCCACAGTCCCGGTGTCCGGGCGCGATCCTTGCGACGACCCATGGCCATGCCGGGATACTAGTACGGGGAATCGATCGTGTCGATCCCCTTTTAACCACGGGCTGCTAGCGCGATGTCACGGGAGATTGCCGATCACCT
>JAQBYI010000051.1 GCA_027622655.1 Gemmatimonadota bacterium
AAAGCATCGAACCCCTTGCGGTAGTCGTCTAAACAGCACCAATCACAGAGTCACATTCCCGCTGAACCAGCACACGCTCATCAGCATGCTCAACCCGGTGAGTCTGGCTTCCGTGGGAGTGCCGGGGTTCACGGCCGCCGGCAATCTTTGGCTCTGGCTGCCGCAGGCACGGCTCGGTGTGCACACCACAGGCGACGTGCGGTTCGGTGTCACCGGCGCAATCCTCGCGCCGACGAGCGGGGATCCGGCTGCACTGTTCGACACCGACAACGACATCGCTGAGCGATCGAAGCGGCCGTACGTACAGGGGCGCGCACATGTGGCATGGGGCGAAGATGACATGGCCGGCTCCGTGGGTGTCAGCACCCACGCGGGGTGGTTTGCCACGCCGAACTCGACAAACCAGCGCGAGTCGATGGCCGTGGCCGCCGATGCGACGGTTCCGCTCACCCGCTGGATCGAGTTGCGCGGAGAGTGGTACTCCGGAGACGGCATTCGAGGACTGGGCGGCGGTGCTATTGGCCAGCTCTTCGGCGTCAGTGGCGCACCGATCCACAGCCAGGGCATGTGGGGTCAGATCAATCTCAAGCCCACAACGCGCGTCACGTTTGGCGCCGGGTTTGGATTCGACGACCCGGATGACGATGACCTCGCGCCGAACGCGCGTCGCAAGAACACCGCCGGCGAAATCCATCTCCACGTCCGGCCCGGCGGCCCGCTGATAATGGGATTCGAGTATCGACGCCTCGAGACCACATACGCGAGCAAGTTGGCGAACGACCACTTGAACATCGCTGTGGGATTCATGTTCTAGTTGTTCGTTCCGCTCCGAAGCGCCGTGGTTCGAATCTCCGGCCGTCTTGATTACTTCGACAGCGGCGGCGTGGCGACGAGCCGCACCTTTATTCCGCCGTTCGAAAAGCGCACCTCGTCTGCGAATCGCAACTTCGTCTGCGCGTCGAGCGACCGGTCGGCAGAGACCAGTGCCACGCGCCAACCGGGCAGCTTCGCGCGCGCCACATTGCCGAACTGGGCGTACAGATTGCGGAGTGCGTCGGAATCGCCGACACGCGCACCGTACGGCGGATTGGCCACGAGCAAGCCGGAGCCCGGGGGCGGCTCGATGGCAGAGAGTGCCCGCTGAACGATCGTCACGTCGCCAGTGACGCCTGCACGCTCAGCGTTTGATTCGGCCGCCGCGATCGCCCCGGCATCGCGGTCCGACGCGATAATGGCGGCAGGAGCGGAAGGCCGTTGGGCTGTTCGGGCCGCCGCGCGCACCTGCCGTGCCAGGCCAATGTTGAATCCCGGCCACGTCTCACACGCGAAGGAGCGGCCCATTCCCGGCGCGATGTTCCGCGCAATGAGCGCTGCCTCAATTGCGATCGTACCGGACCCACACATCGGATCGATGAGCGGAACGGTCCCGTCGTAGGCCAGCGCAAGCAACACGCCCGCTGCAATCGTCTCGCGAATCGGCGCCTTGGCCGTGGCCAGCCTGTAGCCGCGGCGGTGCAGCAACTCGCCCGACGAATCTGCGCTGATTGTGCATTCGTCGTGCTCAAACCGTACGACGAACAGCTGCGGCGGCGCGCCGTCGGCAGGCCCGCCGGCAGGCCCGCCGATCGAGTCGTCTTCGTCCGGGGCCACGGCGTCGTCGCCTACTCCCACGATCCGCACACCGGGCAACTGAGCCAGCACCGACTTTGCGAGGCGTTCGGCTACCGCGTCGGAGTGGTAGAGTCGTGACTTGCGGCACGTTACGCGAAACGTGATTCGCGCATCGGGGCGAGCGTACGCCTTCCACGGAACGACTTTGGCCCGCCGTTCGAGCTCTGCGAACGATTTCGCGCTGAAAGCCGCAACGCGTACCAGAACGCGCGAAGCCGCGCGCAGGTGGAGGTTGGCCCTGAATAAATTTGCAGCGTCGGCCCGAAAGGCGACTCCACCCGCCTCTGGGTCACGTGGCGCAATTCCGAGCGTGGCGAGCTCCCGTGCGACCACCGGTTCAAAACCTGGTGTCACGACGGCAAAGCACTCGTGATCGTGCACCACCTTCACGCGACCGACGGCCCGATCGCCGGCTTCCGCGACCAGCGTGACAGCCGCCAGCCGTAGAGAATAGCCAGTACGAGCGCGTAGGTCAGCGGGTAGGTGAGATCCTGCTTCACGGCCATCGAGTAGTGAATCACTCCGAGGATTGTGACTATGTAAACGAGCTTGTGCAGGCGATTCCATCGCTTGCCGCCGAGTCGTCGAATCATTTTCTTGGTCGAAGTCACAACGAGCGGAACCAGAAGCGCGAGCGCTGTCATTCCGAGAAAGATGTACGGGCGCTTGAGCAGATCAGTCTTGAGCTCGCCCCAGTCGAGCTGCACATCGAGAAACGCGTACGCGATCCAGTGCAGCGTCACATAGCCGAACGCAAACAATCCAAGGGTTCGCCGATGCTTCGCGAGCCAATTCCAACCCGTGATGTGGCGCAACGGCGTGATCGTGAGCGTCGCGACGAGTAACCGCAGCGTCCACCGGCCAAGGAAGTGTTCGCCTTCCTTCACTGGGTTCGACCCGAAGTAGCGCGTACCGGCCAGGATGTCCGAGAGCAGACCCGCGATCGCCAGCGCCGCTGGAATGCACAGCGCCACTATGAGGAGCACGCCGAATCCGCGCGGCTCCCGAAATGCGCGTATACGATCACGCACCGATTTCGATTCCTGTTGCACGATCTCCGAAGTCCACGTTCCCATTAAACGGCTACGGTACACCGTGTACAGTGTACCGTCTACTGCCGTAGTCGTTACCCGCTAGCTGTGCACCTGCTAGTAGTTCTTCCGCAGATCCATCCCCGTGTACATCGAAGCCACCTGATCGGCATACCCGTTGAACATGAGCGTCTTGCGCTTGAGGAACTCACCGATCCGGCGCTCCGTTGCCTGACTCCATCGCGGGTGATCGACTTCCGGATTGACGTTCGCATAGAAGCCATATTCGCTCGACTGCGACACCTTCCAAGTGTTGACCGGCTCCTTCTCGACAAGTCTGATGCGCACAATCGACTTGATACTCTTGAACCCGTACTTCCACGGGACGTGCAGTCGCAGCGGCGCGCCATTTTGGTTGGGAAGGTCACGCCCGTAAACGCCGTTCACCATCAGAGTGAGCGGGTGCATGGCTTCGTCGAGCCGGAGCCCTTCGATGTAGGGCCAGTCGAGAACGCTTGAGCGTTGCCCCGGCATCCGCCGCGGATCGAGCAGCGTCGTGAACTCCACGAACTTGGCCTGCGACGTCGGCTCCGCGCGCTTCAACATTTCGGAGAGCGAAAAACCGCGCCACGGGATCACCATCGACCACGCTTCGACACACCGGTGCCGGTAGATCCGGTCCTCCAGCTTGTGCGGCTTGAGAAAGTCTTCGAGCTGATAATCCGCCGGTTTCGTGACGAACCCGTCGACCTTCACCGTCCACGGGCGGGTCGTGAACTCCTGCGCATTCTGGGCGGGGTCATCCTTGCCCGTACCGAACTCGTAGAAGTTGTTGTAGTTGGTTACGTCTTCCCACGGAGTCGGCTTGTCGTTCGGCTGGAGGCCGTAGGGGGTGCCCCGCGCCACAGGTCCCTGCTGCCGTGCTGCACCCAGCGCGCTCAACGAAGTGGGGCTCATTGCCGCAACACCTATCGCGCCGGCCGCCGCAATCCACTCGCGGCGGTTCCAGTACAGGGTTTCGGACGTGATTTCGGACGGACGAATGTCTGCGGCGCGACGAATGAGCATCTGCGATTCCTCCCGGTGATATCCTATTATACGTCAGCGTGCCTAGGAGTTTCCTCGTCGCACTCCACATTTCGGTCTTCACGATGACCCGCCCCGCCTGGAACACCATCGCGTCGCTGGCTGATCCGCTCCCCGGATGGCTCGCGTCAGTCACGTGCCCAGAAGCCGGTACCGCCCGTCTTGTGGCGGGGTTGGCGGCGTGACTGCGACTCAGCGCGATCGCGACCGGCCCGCGATCAGGGGCGCCGAGGGGGACCGTTCCGGTCCTTTCCGGCTGTCCGTCGTCGTGCCCTGCTTCAATGAGGAAGCCGTGATCGCGACCACGCACCGGCATATCGCCGACTGCCTCGCCGCCATCGCTGGCGCAGATCCGCAAATCGTGTACGTGGACGACGGAAGCCGCGACGGCACGCTATCGCTGCTTCGGACCCTGGCGGCGGCCGATCCGGCCGTCCGCATCGTGGCGCTGTCGCGAAATTTTGGCCACCAGTGTGCGTTGACCGCTGGACTGGAACACGCGACTGGCGACGCAGTCGTGCTTATCGACGCCGACCTCCAGGATCCGCCGGAAGTCATCCGCGAGTTCGTGGCCAGATGGCGCGCCGGTGCCGACGTTGCGTATGGCGTTCGGCGGCGCCGGGCCGGCGAATCGACATTCAAACTGCTCACCGCACATATGTACTACCGGCTCATGGGCCGGGTATCCGAGTCGGATATTCCATTTGACGCGGGAGACTTTCGACTCCTCGACCGTTCGGTGATCTCGGCGCTCGCGGCAATGCCGGAACGTGACCGCTTCATGCGCGGGCGGCTTCCGACTCAGCGGCGGCAAGTTCGGATTCCGCGCGGCGCAGCTCATCTGCCCGGGCGCCGCTCTCCATATCTGCGACATTGGCACGGGCCGCCCGCGCACGGGCCGTGCGTTGTCGTTCCTCTGCCTCCAGAGTGGGCTGCGCGAGAATGGCCAGAGTATCTCCGGCGCGAACCTGCGCGCCCTCTTCGGCGAGCACCCGCATCACGCGGGCTGGGACCGTGGCGCTCACCCGAATCTCGGTCACTTCGAGCGTCCCGGTAGCCTCGATCGAATTCGGTGTCGTCCGTCCGCAGGCAAGTGCGCCGGCCGACAGAATCGCGATGCGGCGGAAGTTCAGCATGCTGTAGAAGCTATTCGGCATGTGGTCCGAGCGGCACTCGACCGTCCGCTGCGCCTTCAGTGTGCGTAGATTGTCGGAGTTCCCTCAACCGGAGTCATCCTAATGAGTGATGCCACACAGGACCTGAAGAGCCATCGCCGCTTTTTCGCCCCATTCCATTACATCGCGTTGCCGATCTTCGGGATCAACATGTTCCTGGCGGCGTGGCATGCTTACCGGATTCCGACGCGCTGGAATATTTGGGGAGTCGCCGTCGCCGTCGCGCTCGTCGCTCTGACGCTTGCAGCGCGCGCCATGGCCAACACAGTGCAGGACCGCGTCATCAGGCTCGAAATGCGGCTCCGTCTGCAGTCCCTTATCACCGGTCCGCTTGCCGCTCGGATTGGGGAACTATCGCCCAAACACATGGTCGGGCTTCGGTTTGCCAGCGATGCCGAACTTCCTGGCCTCATCGAGCGCTGCCTCTCGGGCGAGCTTGCGAACGATGAAGCGGTCAAGAAGCAAATCAAGAACTGGCAGGCCGACTGGCTTCGCGCTTGAGTCACCCGACGGCTTCCTCCGAAAACTCTGGCGCCGGCGGGACCGACTCCCCGCCGGCAGGTGTCGTTATCAAGGTGCGTCGCAACGGATCGTTTTTGGTGACCGGAGACTTCTCTCTGGTCGATCACGAGGAGCGGGAGATTGCGCGCCCGGTCGGAAAACCCAACGTGTCACTTTGCCGATGCGGACACTCGGCCAGAAAGCCGTTTTGCGATGGATCGCACAGGACATGCGGGTTTGTTGACCCGCCGGCCGATCCGGCGACTGGAGAAGCGCCGGCGGTTTAGGTCCGTTCGGGCAGGAGCTCCTCGTGCCAGCCCGCGCGAGCCGGCCCCTCGAACGACGCGCGGTACGCGCCCGCCGTTGTGAGCGTGGTATCGAACACCACGGTCGCGCCGTCCACTTCCCCGCGCCTCGCCATCGCTTCGAACTCGGCGCGAGCGACGGCGTGAACCAGGCCGAGTGGATCGCGAAAATAGACTCGGCCACCTCCAACCATGTTGGCTCCGATCGCGCTCTCGAGCCCGTGCAGGGTCCGAAAGAGCCCATCGATAGAACACCCCGACGCCCCCTCTGTCTGCTGATCGACGCCGATCGCCAGAAACCGCTCATCCCGCCAGTCGCGCGCGCAGGTGAGCGGATGGCCGTGTGCCTTCCACTGCAACAGAAATGCGTCAACGGCGGCGAGTAGCTTGGGTCCGTCTATGTCGTCCACTGGCGCTGACGCGCCAAACACCCATACGCGTGCGTCGTCGGGCAGAAGTGCGAAATCGATGACAGGCATGTACGGCTCCAGTAGTAAACCAGCTGCGCTTGAAGAGCGGGATCGCGCTTCTCGACTGATTCGCTAGAATCTATTCACTGGTCACGTTCGTGACGTTTTCAGCGCATCTGCGTCCGTCATCGTGAGGGCGTATCGTGCATCATCTCAATACGCACGCGCCGCGGCGGCGTCACATCGTTACGATTGAGCCGTCGATTGAGTTCCTGCACCGCAACGCACGCTGCTCGATCACGCAGCGCGAAGTCGGCGTGGACACGGACACGTTCGCCGAGGGCATGCGCGCCGCGCTCGATCAGGACGCGGATGTGGTTGTCATCGGTGAACTGGACGATCCGGAGCTCATCGAACTCGCGAAACGCGGCGCTGAGCAGGGCCGCCTGATTATCGCAAAGATGACGGCGCCTGATGTTGTTGGCGCCCTCCGTGCCTTTCTCGGCGGCCTTCCGGCGGGTGAGCAGGAGTCCGCGCGGCTTCAAGTCGGCGAAATGCTACGCGCCATCGTCGCGCAGCGACTTCTCCCGCGGTCCGACGGCTTGGGACGCGTGCTCGCGGCAGAGATCCTCGTGATCACGCCGGCTGTTCGCGAGGTGCTCGCCGATCCGGCGCGCATAAGCGAAATGCGGTCAGCTCTGGCGGACGGGCGCGCCGAATTCGGAACGCAGACGCTCGATCAGCATCTCGCCGATCTCGTGATCAGCGGCCAGGTGTCGTTCGAAGTGGCGCTCTCGCTGGCGAACAACTCGCTCGACTTCGAACTCCAGTTGCGCGGACTGCGTCGCTAGCCGGGCCGATCGCGTCGGCGTTCGCGACCAAGCGTCGCGGTCGCCGCTACCTGCGAATCAATTTCTTCCACCACGACACCGCGTTCTCCCGAACCGCTATTGGCGGCACGGGGAGCGGGGCTTCGTCGTTCAGTAGGCGACCCGGGTTAACCTCAAGCAGCAGTTTCACGTGTTCCCCGAAGCCGGCCTGCGCGAGCGCGCGGGCGAACGGCCCGGTCGCGGGTTCACCGCGGGCATGGTAATCGCTGCAGACGAACGAAGCGATCCCGTGCGCCAGAATTTCTCTTGCACGACTCTGCGCGGTTGAGCCGTAGTGCCCCAGCAACGAGCCGGCGTTGACTTGAAACAACGCGCCAGCACGTGACAGCTCGCCGAGTGACGCAACCGAGTCGAGGTTCCGATACCGCTCCGGATGCGCCACCACCGGCTGCCACCCTGCGCGCCGGATAAAACCGATAGCCATGCCGGCGTTCAGCGGCGGCAGTTGAAGGCCGGGAAACTCCACGAGAACGAATCGCGTTCCGGCGAGACGCAGGCGATCGTCGTCGAGCACGGGGTCGGGAATGTCCAGCATTAGTTCTACGCCGCGCTCAGCCCGAATCGCTGACGTGTGCTGCGCGGCATCGGCGTCAACCACGCCGCGCAGAATGGTCCACCCGGCATCGAGTTCAGCGAGTCGCGCCGACAACCGTTCCGGATCGCGCGTGAGCGATCCGTCGAAGTGGGGAGTCGCAATCAGCTGCGAAACGCCGTCGCGACGCATCGCCGCAAGCGCGCCGGCGCTGAACTCGGCGTCGCGTGCACCGTCATCGACGCCCGGAATCAGGTGGTTGTGAAAATCGGTGTATCCGCTGGTCATTGGTCGAGCGCGGTGCGAAGGGTTCCTTCGAGCGAAGGGTTTTCGAACGCGTACTGTTGCGCAAGCAACTGTGCGGGGCGCACGCGCTGGCTCGAGAGTAGAACGCCATCGGCCATTTCCCCGAACACGACGCGCAATGCGAAGGCGGGTGCCGCCAGGACCGCCGGACGCCCCGACGCCCGCGCGAACGCTTTCGTGAAGTCGCTGTTCGTCACTGGATGCGGACTTACCACGTTTACGACGCCGCGCACCTGATCGTCGTCAACCGCGCGCGCGATGCAGCGCACTGTATCGGCGAGCGAAATCCAGCTCATCCACTGGCTGCCATCGCCGAGCCGCGCGCCGAGCGCGAGCCGGAAAGCAGGGCGGAGCTGTGATACGATTCCGCCGCCCGGACCGACCACGATTCCGAGTCGCAGCAACACCACCCGGATTCCGGACAATCGTGCGGGCTCCGTGGCCGCCTCCCACTCACGCGCTACGTTGGCAAGAAAACCGTCGCCCGGCCTGCTCGCTTCGTCGAGCCACTCGTCGCCACGATCGCCGTAGATCCCGACTGCCGAAGCCGACACCAGCACGGCTGGGCGCGGATCGAGCAGCGCGATGGCGCGCGCGAGGACCGCCGTAAGCCGAACGCGGCTGTCGCGAATGGCGTGACGTCGCGCGTCAGTCCATCGCGCGCCAATCGGCTCGCCGGCGAGATTCACGACCGCGCGCACTCCACGCAGTCGCTCCCTGGCATCCTCCCCGAATTCTTCGCCGACTGACGGCCAGCGTACATCGGCGTCCCTCCGCCCGATCCGTAACACGCGTTTGCCTCGCAGCTCGAGCATGCGGCAGAACGCGCGGCCGACGAATCCGCTCGCACCAGCGACGGCAATCACTCCGGTAACTCCAGACTTCGCCACAAATACCAAGCCGCCACCGTTCTGTACGGCGCCCATCGCTTGCCAAGAGTTGCCGTTCGTTCGGGCGACGGGAGTTTTCGCAGCCGCAACAGACGTTGCAGCGCCTTCTGAACGCCAAGATCGAGCTCAGGAAAGACGTCCGGTCTCGCGAGGTGAAACATCAGCACCATCTGGCCTGTCCAGCGTCCGATGCCACGCACACGCACGAGATTCGCGAGAACCTCGTCGTCCGATATCGAATCGAAAGCATCCAACAAGATTTCGCCGGAGCGAACCCGTTCGGCGAGATCGTGCGCATACTCTGCCTTACGTCCGCTCAGTCCGGCCGCCCGAAGTTTCGGTATTGGCGTGCCTGCCAACTGTTCCGGTGTCGGCGACTTGCCGCCGTACAGCGCCTGCACACGACCAAAAATCGTCGCCGCCGCCTTGCCCGAAAGTTGCTGGTACACGACGCTGCGCAGCACGTATCCGAAGTGCGTGTGATCGCTCCGGCCCGTCCAGGGACACGGGCCGACGCGGCGAATTACCTCACCAAAGAGCGGGTCCGCGCGCTTGAGGTACGCAACGGCTTGGCGTGCGCTGTTCGGCTGCTTCATGCTGCCGGTTCCGGCGGAGTCGGCCTACGGCCTGATCGCGCTTTCATTTCCCCGCAGGATCGCACCCCATATGAGTGGGTAGGTCGCCTCGGTCTGCCCGCGATACTGAGGACGAAAACCAAATAGCACGACGTGGCCACGGCCCTTGGTGACGTCCACGAGCGCGGCCTTGCCGCTCAGCCGCTGCGCGCCGAGGAGCCAACCGGACAGCAGTTGCCCGCTTCCCCGTGGGTACCGCGCTACCACCGTGGCCTGCGTGGGATCGGTGATGTCGAATGCCGGGCTGTTCTGGAACCAGACTGATGCCACCGGTGCGGTAAACGTCCGCGCAACCGGGTGCATCTTCTCTACATCAAGTGCAACAATCGAACCCGGTGCGTAAAAGTCGGTATTGCGCACGCCAGTCAGCACGTTCCGCACCGGGAGATTCATCGTCTCGATCGCGTATTCCGTCGCGGCGTTGAACGCGAGGAGCGTACCGCCGGCGTCCACGAACGCCGCCAGCGCAGCCGCTCCGCTCTCGCCGAGCCCACCCCTGAGCGAATCGGGGTAGGTGCTCCCCAATCCGCGCGCGATGCCGTCCGGCGACTGATCGGGCAGGATGATCGCGTCGTACTTCGCAATCAGATCGCCACCGCGCACTTCCCGGTCGCGGAGCGTGGTGAACGGAATGCGATATGTGTCGAAAACGTATCGCGTCCACCCTTCGTCCATGGACGCGTTGTAGCTCTGGTAAATGCCAACCCGCTTCGCGCCGGCGCCGGACAGGCCTGGTGCGCTGAACTCAGGCCACCGCACTTCAGCGACCGGTCGGGTAGTCCGCGGCTCGGCGCCCATGACTGTCGCCACGTCCACGCCGAAAAGGAGCGGGAGCGTGTGAGCCGTCACGTCGTACGGGCGCTTGGGCGGGCCGCCCGGGTACTCAAACAGGTTCGGATACTTCTGGCGTTCGAGCAGTGATTTCGCATAGCCGCCGAACGGTTGCCGCGTTAGCGCTACGTAGCTCCCGGTCGGATATGTCTTTCCATCGACGGTCACAGGGGCCGTGTTCTCGCGAATTTCAACCTGGCCGTGCTGGAGCGTCCAAATCATCCGCTGCAGTGACGCCTGACTCGCCTGAGACTTGGGAATCACGAACGCGCTCGGCCACCGCTCCACTCCCCACGGCGGCATCGTGCCCAGCGCGCGATCGCCCATGGCCGCATAGCTCGCAAGCCACGTGCGCCTATCGCGCGCCGCGTTCACGAACAGCGCCCACGATGCGCTCACTTGATAGTCCACTATGTCGGCGTAGCCCCACTTTCCGCCCGGCCACGGCGCTGGAAAGTTCCAGGTCGCGCGCTGCGCATCGTAACCTCGCGCCGTGCCAAGTCGCTCGAACGGCACGTCTACCGCAGTCGCCAGCCGCGCACTCGCCGTTTCCGTGAGGATGCGCGCGCCGCGGTGCACCAGTGAGTACTGGCGACCCGGACTCCACATGTCGTAGCTCGCATTGTTGGCCACGCCGGTTTTTCCATCGGCAATGAGCCGCCACGTCATCTGCAGGCCCAATGCGTTTGTGCTCGCCGTGAGGATCGGGTCGATGTTCGGCTCGACCGGATCCATGTATGGCGGTACGAAAATGCGGCCCGCGTTTCCGCCCTGCTGGTGCACGTCGTTGACGATTTGCGGATTCCATGGCGTGTAGAGCGAATCCACCGTTGCGCGCGTTTCAGGCTGCGTGAAGGCGTACCAGTCGCGATTGTTGTCGTGGCCCGTGTAGTGGTGATACAGCTCGGGCGGCGAAGTGCCTTCGGCCGGGGTGTCGAGCGTGGCACGATACCAGTCGCCCACGATATCCACTCCGTCAGGGTTCTGGCTCGGCACGAGCATGATGATCGTGTTGGCGAGAATCATCCGCGCTTCCGCGTCCGCTGCGCGGGCGAGCCGGTCGGCGAGCACAAGTGGCGTCGTGTACCCACCCACCTCGTTGGCGTGAATCGCCGAGGTTACGAGGATGACGTTCTTGCCCTGTTCAATGAGCGTCTCGCGCGAGTCGCGCGCCGTACGCTGGCGTGGGTCCATCAACTTGCGCTGGATCGTGCGAAATCGTTCGAGGTTCGCAAGCGTGGACGAGTCGGCAATGAACGCAACGATGAACGGGCGCCCCTGCACGGTCTTGCCAATCGTTCTGACGCTGACACGCGAGCTGGCCTTGTCGAGCGCCGCGAAGTAGTCCGTGACCTGCTTCCAGTTCGGCAGCTTGCGGTCGGTGCCGGGCTTGAAGCCGAGCGATTGTTCGAGGCTTGGGAGGCGGTCAGCCAAGGCTTCGCGCTGGGCGATGACCGGCTTCGCGGTCATTGCCAATAGCGGCGCCACAGCGAGCGCAATGCGGGCGAGACTGGAGTACCGGATCATGGCGGAGGCCTGAAGGCGTTGTTGCGTGCGATTGGCACATAAGCGAATGGCGTCAAACGGATTCTAATGAATTGAAACGGGGCCGGCTCGCTGAGCCAGCCCCGTCAATCGTGCAACGCTGCCGTTACCGCTCCATCATCCAGCGGTCCTCAAGCACCTGAACCGGCTTGGAATACTCGCGCCCACCGACTGTGAGCTTCACGATATAGCTCCCCGGCTCGGCACCGGCAGGCCCGCCCCCACGACCACCGCCACCGCTCGCGGTGCAGCTCGAGTTGGCAGCTCCGCCTCCTGCTCCGCCTCCTGCTCCGCCGGCACCCGGCGGCCCACCCCGTCCGCCGCGACCTCCCGCGCCAGCCGCAAAGAGCGGCGCGGCAAGAGTCCACTGCATGCGGTTGAGTCCGGCCGTCGCCTTCATAGTCGACTCACACACCGCCCGACCGGCAGCATTGGTGATCGAGATCTTGGCGTCACCGGTCATGCCCGCCTTTACATAGAAGTGAATCGCAGTGCCCGGCATCGGATTCTCACCTTCAAATTCCTTCTCGCCGCCCGTGTAGATGTTCTCGCGCACGTCGTTCAGATACGCGACCGCGGGCCGCACGTCGAAGAGAACAGCGTCGGCCGCGGCCATCTGCGGCGTCCACTGCTGCAGCGGCGTGATGTCGTCAGCAATCCAAATGCTCCGTCCGTGCGACGCGACGATCAGGTCGCCATCGCGCGGGTGAATCAGAATGTCATCCGTACGCACGGTGGGATACCCGTTCATGAACTTCTCCCAGCTCTTTCCGGCGTCGAGGGAAATGAAGAGTCCAAAATCCGTGCCTACATAGAGAAGGTTTGGATTTTTCGGATCCTCCCGTACAACCTCTACGTTGCCCGACGCGGGAAGATTTCCGCTCACGCTCGTCCACGTACGCCCGTAGTCACGCGTCACGTAGATGTACGGTTTGAGGTCGTCCGTGCGATGACCGTCGATGGCGACGTACGCCGCGCCGGCGTCGAAGTGCGACGCGTCGATGCGTGAGATCCAGTACGGACTGTCACCGGACAACGCACCTGCGGGAAGGTCCGTGATGTTCTTGCCGACTTCGGTGAATGTGACGCCGTTGTCCCGACTCACCTGCACGTAGCCGTCGTCGGTGCCTGCCCAGACGACGCCGCGAGCAACCGGCGATTCGGAAATCGCCGTGATCGTACCGAAAGCGCTTACGCCGTCATTCTTGGAAAGCTGCTCCGCCGTCCCGGCTACGCCCATCACGCTGATGTTGCAACGATCCATCCCTTTCGTCAGGTCGGCGCTGGCGGTGAAGAGATCGCCCTGGTCGCTCGAGCGGAACATCCGGTTTCCGCCGATCCAAAGAACGCTGGGATCGTGGGGTGATAGCTGAATTGGCGTGTTCCAGTTGAATCGGTACGCGTCCCCTGGCTGCGCATTGATCACGTTGCCGGCGCCACCGCCGGGACCACCGCGGCCTCCCCTGCCACCTCCGCCGGCCGCCACGATGTTTCCGTCCACACACGAACCCGGGGCTGGTGCCACGCCGCCAGCCCGAGCCGGCGGGGCGCTCGGCCGAACGCTCTGCGCGCGACCGGTACGCATGTCGGTTCGTTGAGTGTTACCGCCCTGCGATTCAGTAAAGAAAACGAACCGGTTCGTAGGGTCTACTGCCGTCTGAAACCCATCGCCGCCGCCGATGCGGAACCACTTGTGATTGCGAATGCCCGACCGACCGCGCACCGCGCTGGGACCGCTCCACGTGTCGTTGTCCTGTAGACCGGTGAAGACGTTGTACGGCCGGTGCATATCGGCCGAAACCCAGTATGGGAGACCCGTCGCCATGGTACGCACGTATTCCCATGTCTTGCCCTGATCCCAGGTCACCGCCAGCCCCGCGTCGGACCCGCGGAGCACGTGATTCGGATTCGCCGGATCGATCCAGTAAGCATGCTGATCGACGGTCTCGTTCCCCAAGCCGAGCCCTTCGTCGATGGTGACGAACGTCTTGCCACCGTCGAGCGACTTCGAGCCGCGAACGTTCGAGATGTAGAGCGTATTATGGTCGGTTGGGTCCACCCGGATGTTCGTGAAGTACATCGGCCGACCGTTGCAATTGCTCACCAGAGTCCACGTACGCCCCTTGTTCTCGGACCGGTAAATGCCCGGCTGTGCTGGATTCAACGCGGGTGGTTTCTGCGTAGTGTCGGCTGGCGCGCCACCGCGGCCGCCGAACCCGCGCCCGGGCCCGCCGTTGTCGCACCAGTTGTAGCCGCCACGGCCACCGCCACCCCCGGCCGCGCCCGCGTCATCACTCCCGCCGTCGGTCTCGATCTGTGCGTACACGATGTTTGCGTTCGATCGCGCGACGTCAACCGCGATACGTCCGTACGTCCCGGCCGGCAGTCCACCGCCGGTGAGTTGGGTCCAGCTCCGCCCTCCATTCGTGGTTTTCCAGAGCGCACTCCCCGGCCCGCCGCCGTTGAAGCAGCAGCCGGTACGGCGACGCTGGTAGCTGGCCGCGTAGAGCACGTTCGAGTTCGACGGGTCCATCGCGATATCCGTGAACCCGGTGTTCTCGTCCACGAACTTCGCGCGTGTCCAGTTCATGCCGCCGTCGGTCGTCTTGTATATCCCGCGGTCGTCGTTGGGCCCAAAGAGATGCCCCGGCGCCGCAACGTAGACCACGTTCGAGTTGCGGGGGTCAATCACGCGATGCGCGCGATCGTCTGGGTCTCGCGCAGGCCGATGTGCGTGAACGTGTTGCCACCATCTGTGGACTTGTAGATCCCATCGCCGAATGTGGACGTCTGCCGGTTGTTCGGTTCGCCGGTGCCGACGTACACGATATTCGGATTCGATTGATCGATGGCGATATCGCCGATGGACGCGGAGCCGTAGCGTTCGAAAACCGGCTCGAATGTGGTTCCGGCATTCGTCGATCGGAATACGCCTCCGGTGGCGTATCCGATGTAGATGATGCTCGGGTCCCTGTCGTAGACGGCGATGTCGTCGATGCGCCCGCCCATGCTCGCCGGTCCGATCGAACGGAACCGGAAGGGTACGAGCATCGGGTTCGCAGATTGGTTGGTGATCGTCGCGTCGCGACGCTGGACGTTTCCTTGAGCGGACGCCGGCGATACGGGAGCGGCGAAGGCGAGGAATGCGACAATGGTAAAGAGCGAACTGCGATGAATGCTGGTGCGCACGGCGGGAACTCCGGTGGGTGACGGGACGCATCGAATCTGTCGTTTCGCAGGCGGCGCGGCTAGCATTCGACCATGTCGTTACGCTCCCTCGCTACTCTGGCGCTGACCGCTTCAGGCCTTGCCGCGCAATCGCCCCGACCCGATGCAGTTCGTGATACCCTTCCCTGGCCCACGGGCACCTTTTCGATTCTCGCGATGGACGCCGCGACGGGTGAGATCGGCGGCGCCGTGCAGTCACGTGTCTTCTCGGTAGGCAATGGTGTGCTCTGGGGCGAGTCGGGTGTAGGCATCGCCGCGACCCAGGCGATCGTGGACGTGAGCTACGGCCCGCAGGCCCTCGTGCTGTTGCGGCAGGGGCTTTCTGCCGAACAGGTCGTGAAGCAGGTGCTCGCGAGCGACGCCGATCCGCGCCCAGCCGACTGGACCAAGGAAGGCCGGCAGTTCGCGGTGCTCGACGCGAAGGGCACGCTGTTCGCGCACACCGGTCCCAAAGCCTCAGAATGGGCAGGCAACAAAGCCTGCGCTGCGCCACACATCTGCACGGCCCAAGGGAACATCCTCGCGGGCCCGGGCGTCGTTGACTCGATGGTGGCGGCGTTCGAGCGAACCGAAGGGCCCCTCCGTCTCCGGTTGGTCGCCGCACTCGAAGGCGGCCAGCGCGCGGGCGGCGACACGCGCGGCCAGCAGTCAGCCGCGTTGCTCATCGTTCACGTCAGGAAGCACTGCGGCATCTGGCTCAACAACGACGTGGTGCTCCGGCTCCAGGTGGACGACAGTCCGGAACCGATCAAGGAACTGCGTCGCCTGGCCGAGCACCGCGCAGCAGCGAGGAAAGCGCCGGGCTGCTAGCTGCTGGTCGTTATACGTCGAGTGCGCCCAATCGCTCCAACACCGCGCCAAGGTCCGGCACCTCCTCCAGCACTCCGTGCACGGGATCGTTGCCTAGTTTCTCCATCCGCTCGATCGCGTTCCTGATAGTGTAGTTCTTCGGGTCGAGTGACTCGTTCACCTCGTGCCATTCGAGCGGCATCGAAACGGTCGCGCCCGGAAGGGGCCGTACGCTGTACGGCGCGACGATCGTCTGCCCGTGCCGGTTTTGCAGGTAGTCGAGATACACTTTCTCGCCGCGCTTCATTATCTGCCGCGTGATCGTCGTGATGTCGTCGAGCTGGCGCATGACCAGCCGGGCCAGCAGTTCCCCGATGGTGCGCGACTGCGCGTAGGTGAGCTGGCGCGCGAGCGGAATCAGGATGTGCAGCCCTGTCTTGCCCGTTGTCTTCACGTACGTCGGCAGCTTGATGGATTCGCATAACTCCCGCAGCACGAGCGCCGTCCGGATGACGTCCGGATGACGTCCGAGAACGGCGCGTCCTTGCCGCCAGCGCCGTGCGCACAGACAAAGACAGCCGCGTCGGTACCCGTGCTCGCCTGTTCGTACGTTGTGCTCGTCGCTTCGTCACCAACACGAACTGTCCAGTCGATCGCGCTCATTCCGGTGCCTCGGGCTTCAACCCCATCTCGTCGAGAAACTGGTGACCACCACTGGCCTTGTCGCCACGCTTCGCACAGTACGTGAGCACGAGACGGTCTATTGTCCGCGTCATCCCCACGTAGAGGAGCCGCCGAGCTTCCTGAATTTCGTGCGCTTTCGGGCCCGACGTGGGCGATCCGCCGGGAAGCTGTGAGTCTTCTGCGCCGATGACGTACACCCGCGAAAACTCGAGTCCCTTGGTGGAATGCAACGTGAGCAGGTTCACACGCTCGTGTTCCGGCTGGTGGTCGTCGAAACGCGAGAGCACGGCGCGCTCGAGGAACGCCGCCACCTGCTCTTCAAATGTTCCGTCCGGAAGACTGTTGATCAGGCGCCGGAGGCGCATCATCGATGCCGGGTACCGCTGTTCCGCCGTCTTCTCCGTCCGGATCCTCTCCATTCTCGTGACTCCGCCGAGCGCCTGTATTAGCTGGGCCTTGGTAGGCAACGAGTCATCGTCGCCGCGCTGATCATCGTACCATTCGAGCACTCCGCCGTATTTGCCCAGAGCGTACACCGGCGTGATTTTCTCGAGAAACAGGCGCGACTCAACGTTGAGCGACTCGGCGTCGCTCAAGCCGAGCGCGATTCCAAGGTGACCCAGCAGGTCCGAGAGCGCAGTCTTGCGGGCGCGGGCGAGCTTGAGCGCTTCGAGCTTCGGGAGCACCTGAGCCAGTGCCCGCGTGTCGTCGGCTGCGCGGTGCGCGGTGCCGATCTCGATTCCGAACCCTGCGGCGAGATCTGCAAGCTTTCGGCTCGTGCCAATCTGGTCGCGCGCGAGCGGTAGCGAATCGAAAGTGCACGCGTCGAACGACGAGCCCGTCGCGGCGACCATTCGCGACAGGATGGGAAAATCGAAATCGTATCCGTTGTGTGCAACGAGCACATCCTGTCCACAAAACTCCCGAAAGCGCGGCCAGACGTCAGCGAAGGTCGGAGCGTCGGCGACATCTGCGTCGCTGATGCCGTGTACGGCGCTCGCCGCGGCGTTCATCCGCACCGACGGCCTGACCAGCGACGATAGCTCGGCGACGATCTTCCCGTCACGCACTCGAACGGCAGCGATCTCGACTATTTCGGCGATGCCGACATCGCGGTCCGTGGTCTCGAGGTCGATCGCCGTGAAGTCCATGAACGCAGGTGTTGCAGCTGCCATTTCGATCAGCTGAGCTGCTTTGAAGACGCCGAGTGGGAGCCCGGTGGACGGCACGTCATCTGGTGAAAGCGATTCCACGTCTTCTGAATTCGGCTCGGGGTCGCGCGTGGCGGTTACGCCGATGGCCGTGAGCATCCCTACGATGGCGATCCCTGCGCCGCCCATAGCCGGAACGCGCACGACAGCCCGTCGCGCGCGTGCATCGCGCAGACGACCGGCAAGCGCCACAACGTCCGGCAGCGTTGCCGGGTCCGTGATTTCGTCGTGATGTTCATCGAGTATGGATCGGCCACGCCCCACCCGACGCGACAGCAGTTCCTGTACGAGGGCGAGCAGTGACCCGTGCTGCCGGCCGACGGCCTCGAGATTCTTGCAGTTGGCGAGCGCACGGTGAATCGTGCGTCCGTTCTCGTCGGCGCGCGGAAGCTGTGCGGCCATCCGGTTGAGCTGCCGCCACAGGCTGGAGCCCGTGGCAGTTCCGGTCTGCTCTTCGAGCGCGCGCGTCTCCTCGGCCTTGGCCTGTGCTTCGTCGAACAACGATCGCGGTAGAACGACGCGAAAGTACGCCTCGCGGTGCAGGTCGTCTCGCGGGGCGGCGATCACGCGTGTGGCGGCAATCACGTATCCCGCGACGGGATCGTCGGCGAGTGCGCGCCCGTGCACCAGGCGGCACGGAACGTTGCCGCTCAGGCACGCCGACTCGAGCCGGTCGCCGATGTCGTGCCTCCGGTAGAGCAGCGCCACATCGCCCCAGGCGTGCCCGTGAAGTTCGCGGTCGCGCCTGATGTCTTCGACTACCCAGGCCGCTTCGTCGTCGTCGGACTCGAACCAGTGGGCGCGAACCGGGAAAGGTGACTCACGGTTGGCGAGAGCTGCCGCGCGATCGGCGAAGATCGGCTCGTTCACCATCACGAGCTGGCGGGCGAGCGCGAACACGGATCGGGGACAGCGACGGTTCTCATCGAGCGAGATTGGCTCTTTGATACCGAAATCGTTCACGAAGTGTCGAAAAACGGTCGGATCAGCGCCGGCCCACGCATAGATGGACTGGTCGTCGTCGCCCACGGCGAAGACGTGCCTGTGGGTGCGGGCGAGCGATTTGATCACGCCGTACTGCACCGGATTCAGGTCCTGAAACTCGTCCACGAGCACGACGTCCCAGCGCGCCCGGATTTCGTCGGCCACGTCCGTTTGCTCGAGCAGCTCGGCGGCCTTGATGACGAGCGAGTCGAAGTCCACGACTCCTCGATCGTCCAGAAACCGGCGGTACCGCTCGAACAGCGCCGCGTCGTTCCGGTACAGCTCGTCACCGCGAAACCGATGCGCGGAAAATCGTGTGAGCGTGCCGCGGTGCCAGCGGCGCGGCCCTTCGATCCGCCGGAGCACGTTCAGCTGATACTCCTCGTCGGCAATGCCGAAGCCTTGTTGCAGACCGACCAGAGTTCCGAATTCCCGGAGCAGTTCGGCGCAGAACGCGTGGATCGTGCCGCGCTTGATGGTTTCGGCGGTGGCACCAAGTCGGGCCGACAGCCGGTGTGCGATCTCGTCCGCCGCTTTGTTCGTGAACGTGAACGCGCATATCCGCGACGGTGTGAACCCGTGACGCTCGATCAGGTACCCGATCCGTTCAGTTAGGCAGAACGTCTTCCCAGCGCCGGGTCCGGCGAGCACGAGGAGTGGGCCGGGCGGAGACTCTATCGCGCGCTGCTGCGAAGGCGATGGCGCGATCAGTCCCGGCGCCGGTTGCGCAGCCGCGGACGCGATCAGTTTTCCGGCGTTGCCGACGTCTTGTTCGCTGGCATCAAGCATCTTCGCATACCGTTGACGCTATTCCGCGCCGACCGATTTGGTCAAACGCTTCGCACCCGGGCCGGCAACGAAGATGAATTCGTGATTGGTCAGATGACTCACGCGGCCGACCTTTTTGCCGCTCGGATTGAAAATGCCAATCTGTGCTCCGACGTACCGCCGCCCGACGACCGGGATCGTCGCCACCTCACCGCATACGCTCTCGAGGAGCGCCGCGATGTCGCCGCGCGCGAAATACCCTTCATCGTTGAACGAGACGATCAGGTGCCGCGCGCGCACGTTCCGGATCAGGTGCGCAAACGCATCCCAGGCGCGTGCCTTGGAGTTGTATGCGCTTTTGACGGCACGGCAGTCCTCGCGTTTTCGCGCAATGCCATAGCTCGGCGGCGAATCGTGGCGGACGAGCGTTTCCCAGATATGGTAGTTCGAATGGTAGGAGTGCTGGTTGTACGGCGGATCGATGTACGCGACGTCCACCTCGTCCATTTCACCTGCCAGCGCGTTGGCATCGGAACGCAGAGCTCGACCGCCGCCTGCGAGGAGTTCTGGCATCCGCAACTCAAGCGCGTTGAATGAGCGTGGCGCCCATGCCTTGAGGTACGCCATCTGCAGACCGGTGGTCGAGTCAACACGGTCTGCCGCCTCGAGCAGCGACGTGAGCAGGATTGCCCGTTCCACCCGCCCGTCGGCCAGCCCGTCAATCTCGTCGCGCACTGCGTCGATGCGCCGCCCGTTGAACGGTTGGAAGTACCGCGCTTCCTCGCAAAACGTGCGCGTCACATAGCCGTCCCGGCCGGGAAGTGTATTGAGATGTGCGATCTTCGCAGCAAGCGCCTTCTTTCGTACGCGGCGCGAGTCGGCTTCGATATACGCCGTCGCCAACACCTCGCCGTAGCTGGCGACGTCGTTTGCCGTGACGCGAAAGCCTGCCTGCTTAAGCCCCTGCGAAACGCGCGTGGTTCCTGCGAACAGGTCGCACGCCGTTGGCGCCGCGCGACTCCCGCGCCGACGCTTCGGGAGTCGGCGCGCGATCTCTACGATCCGCGGAACAAGCGTTCGCTTCGACCCGATGTACTTGATCACGCGTGCGCGAATCAGGTGAGCAGCGGCCGAGATACGCCCGCGGCTAGCGGTACCGGGCGATGGACATCGCGATCACGGTGATGAGCAGTAGTGTCGCCGTCGCACGGCCCGCCATCAGCGCGCGCCCCCGGAGCTTTTGGGCCTTCGCCATCTTGGCATCCCGTTCGGCACCAGCCGGCATCGGGCCAGCTTCACGACTGATATCATCGGCGGCCAGCGTCGGACCGCGCATTCCGAGAATCCCGAGAACAAGCGCGAAAATTCCGGTCACTGCGCCGAGTCCAAGCCACATTGCCTCGCGGCTGCGGGCCCAGTCAAACCCGTCGCCCATCCGAAAGCCGTACAGCAGGAGCCCTGAGACCACTGTCACTCCGGCAATAACCGGCACCCAGGTGAACATTCGGCGTCGGCGGAGCGACGCAAACACCTTTGCGCCGTCAGGTCCCACCTCGCGAAACGCGGGCGCGAGGAAGCTGATCAGGTAGAAGACCGATCCGGCCCAGAACACGCCGGTTACGATATGTAGAACGCGCAGGGTGAGGAACATGGGGAGTGCCTTGCGTTGCAGGTGAAACGAGATGGGCGAAGCCGACGATGATGAATCTAGTGTGGCCTGAGCGCCGGGGGCCTTTTGCACGTATTAATGAGTGGCACGAACGTATCACCCCAGCGGAATCCACTGGCCGACGTTATCCGGCAACCGCCGTGTCAATCGCAATACTCATGTCAGGAGGAAGGATGTCCCGAAGGATCGCCATCGCGTCGCGCATCGTCATCTTCGCCACTGCCACTGCGTTCGCGTTCGCCCCGATCGCCGGAGCCAACGCGCAGGGCCAGCGACAGGACGAAGAGTACACAAAGCTGATCAAGCAGTTCTCGCGCGACCCGCGCTTCATGACGGATCTCGTCGATCATCTCCCCGCGTCGAATACGGTGCCGACGCCGCTCAAGCACTTCGGCGCCATAATGGGCGCGTGGAACGTGCTGCAAAAGAGCAACGAGATGGACAAGTACCTCATGGCGATTGCCAAGGCTGCGCCCGGTCGCGCGCGGTACGTGAACATCGGCAAGACCGAAGAAGGTCGTGACATGTCGGTGCTCATCATCGGAAACGAGGAGACGATCCGCAATCTGGACCGGTACAAAGGCTACCTCGCCGCACTCAATGATCCGCGCAAGACAACCGAAGCGCAGGCACAGCGAATCATTGCGACGACTGGAAAGCCGGTGTACTGGCTCACGAGCGGAATGCACTCCACGGAGCGCGGCGGCCCGCACATGCTGATGGAGCTCGCCTACCGACTCGTCGTCGAGGAGACACCGTTCGTCCAGAACATTCGGAACAACGTGATCACGATGATCACGCCGGTGGTTGAGCCCGATGGCCAGGAAAAGATGGTCGACAACTGGAACTTCAACCGCAAGCGACCGACCGGGGAAGGTACGCTCCCCCTGATGTACTGGGGCAAGTACGTGCAGCACGACAATAACCGCGACGGCATGGGACAGATGCTCGCGCTCACCAAGAACATCCAAAAATTCGCCACCGAGTGGCGCCCGACGGTGCTGCACGACCTCCACGAGCAGCAGACGCTGCTCTACGCCTCGACGGGCACCGGGCCCTACAACGACCAGCTCGACGCGATCACAACGAACGAATGGTGGGTGCTCGCGCAGAACGACGTGATCGAGATGACGAAGAAAGGTGTGCCTGGTGTGTGGACCTACGGCTTCTACGATGGATGGACGCCGAACTATATGTTCTTCATCGCGCACGGACACAACGCCGTGGGCCGGTTCTACGAGGTCATGAGCTATGGCCCGGACACCTCAAACCTGAATCTGAACCAGAGCCGCGAGTGGTTCCGACCAAACCCTGCGGTCGGTCCGGTGAAGTGGGGCCCGCGTGAGAACACGAACATTCAGCAGTCCGCCGTCCTCTTTGCGCTGCAGCACATGGCAAAGAACCGTGACTTCTGGCTCGAGAATTACTGGGTCAAGAACAAGCGAGCGGTGGACAAGGGCAAGAACGGCCCCACGTATGCGTGGGTCATCCCTGCCGAACAGCGGCGTAAAGCCGACGCGGCCGACGCGGTGAACGCGCTCATGGATCAGGGTGTGGAGTTCCATCGCGCGAACGCGGCGTACAAGGCCGGCTCTGTTGACGTCAAGGCGGGTGATTACATCATCCGCGGCGACCAGCCGTACCGCACGGTTGCAGACATCTATTTCGCGGTCCAGCGCTACTCCACCGCAAACCCGAGCCCGTACGACGACACGGGTTGGACTTTTCAGTACATGCGCGACATCGTCATCCAGACGGTAACCGACAAGTCGCTGCTCACCCAACCGATGACCGAGATCAAGGGTACGGTCGCGGCGCCGGGCGGCCTTAACGGCAACGGACCGGTTGTGATCGTCGAACACACCGGTGACAACAACGTCGCGGCCTTCCGCTACAAACTGAAGGACGTGAAGATGTCCGCCGCCGAAGATGATTTCACCGCAGCCGGCAAGAGCTTTCGCGCCGGTGCGATCGTGATCGAGAATGCCAACTCCGCCCAACTCACACCGGTGCTCAAGGAACTGGGGCTCTCGGCCTGGGCGGTTGCGGCGGCGCCGACTGTTCGCATGCACGATCTCGACATCCCGCGCATTCTGTATCTGCACAGCTGGAATCGCACGCAGGACGAAGGGTGGGTGCGCGCGTCACTTGAGGCGTACGGTATTCCGTTTACGTACATGGGCGACAAGGAACTGGCGAAGATGCCGAATCTCCGGTCGCAATACGACGTGGTCATCTATCCGCACGTCGGCGGAACCGCGCAGTCCATGGTTGCAGGTGTCACGGCACCCGGAACACTGCCCATTCCTTACAAGAGCACGCCGGAGTTTCCGTCACTCGGCTTCCCCGACTCGACCGATGACGTGCGTGGCGGCATGGGAATCGAAGGCGTGATGAACCTGTACAAGTTCGTGCAGGACGGCGGCATGCTGATGACCGAAGGGGCGACGTCCACGATTTTTCCGGAATACAATCTTTCACCGGGCGTAACCGTCGAAACACCGACAGGGCTGTTCGCGCGCGGAGCGATCGTGCGCGGCCTTATTACTGACCGGACGAGCCCCATCGTGTACGGGCTCACGGCGACCGAAATGGCCGTTTACTTCAGTACCGCACCGGTCCTGAACGTCGGCGGCGGAGGTTTTGCTGGTTTCGGCGGAGGCCGCGGTGGTGGGTTCGGACAGAACACTCAGCCGATGGCGAGCGCGCCACCCGTATCGAGCATCACGATCGGCGGCGTTGCGCCCCCGACTGATCCCGACGCAGCTGGGCGTGGAGGTCGCGGCGGGCGCGGTGGTGGTTTCGGTGGCGGGCGCGGAGGACGCGGCAGTGGTAATACCGCGGCAGAAGGACCGCGCGTGATCATGCGCTTCCCGAGCGACACCACGCAGATGCTGCTTTCCGGCGGTCTTGCCGGCGGCGAGGCGCTCTCGAATCGCGTGCAAGTCGTGGATTCGCCAATCGGTGACGGCCACGTCGTGTCGTTCGCCATTCGCCCGTACTGGCGCTGGCAGACGCAGGGCACGTACTCACTCGGATTCAACGCGATCATGAATTGGAACGAC
>JAQBYI010000052.1 GCA_027622655.1 Gemmatimonadota bacterium
CACCTTCTCAGAAGAAAAAGTGTTAGCTATGTCCCCGGACGTTCTGTCACCCATCTCCCCGGCTGTTCAGGCGCGCACTTGCGGCCGGCATCTTCGCACCGCCTGTTAACGGACCGCCACAAAGCAGCGTCTGTGCAGTGGACCCTGTTCGGAGTCGGGAATGCGACGCTTATCGATCCTCTGCTTGTCTCTCGTTGCCTGTGCAGCACCGCCCCGCGGCCCGGCCGCGACCGGACGGGCGTCGGTGGTGCCGGCGCGTGGGATGAGCGGGGCAAGCTTCGGCGCCGGCGGGGGCGCCGGCGGGGGCGCGCAGGGAGCCGCGAAACGGACCTCCGCTGGCGTCGCCGAAACGCAGGCGAATCGTGAGCAGACCGCGGACCAACAGATCGTGCACGCACTCAGCCGGCTTTCGTTCGGCGCCCGGCCCGGTGATGTTGAGCGCGTTCGGGCGATGGGCGTGGACGTGTGGATCGCGCAGCAGCTCCGCCCAGAGCGAATCGACGACTCACCACTCGAGTTCTTCCTCACGTCGAACTACCAGACGCTGGACAAGAGTCCGAATGAACTCGAGCGGCGCTACCCACCTCCCAACCAGCTGGCCAATCGACTGGCGGGCCGGGGCGGCAACCGCGCGACGCTTAGTGCGGCAGACAGCGCACAGCTGCGCGCCGCGCGGCAGGGCGTTCGGGTTGTTGCGACAGAAGTGCAGAGCGCGAGAGTTGCGCGCGCTGTGCTCACAGAGCGGCAGACCCTCGAAGTCATGACCGACTTCTGGCTGAATCACTTCAACGTGTTCGATGGAAAGGGCCAGCGCGCGCGCTACATGCTGGCCGACTATGAAAACCGCGTGATCCGTCCCAATGCGCTTGGCAAGTTTCGCACACTGTTGGGAACCGTGGCGAAGAGCGAAGCGATGCTGTTCTACCTCGACAACTGGCAGAGCCAGGCCGACAGCTCGCGGCCGCGCCTCGCGCAGTTGCCGCAGCGCGGTGGACGTGGAGGGCGTGGGGGCCGCGGAATCGGCGCCGGGCGCGGCGGACGCGGACAGGTGCAGGCCGACCAGATGCAACAGATTGCGCAGCGGCTCCGTCGCGGACTGAACGAGAACTACGGGCGCGAATTGCTCGAGCTGCACACGCTCGGTGTTGACGGCGGCTACACGCAGGACGATGTCATCAACGTCGCGCAGGCGCTCACCGGCTGGACGTTCCGGGGACCCCAGCAGGGGGGCGGCTTTCAGTTTCAGCCGTTGATGCACGACGCCGGCGAGAAGTTGGTGCTCGGAAAGAAACTCGCCAAAGGACGCGGAATTCAAGATGGTGAAGACGTGCTCGACATCGTGGCGCGGCATCCGGCAACGGCGAAGTACATCGCGTTCAAGCTCGCCCGAAGGTTCGTGAGCGACTCGCCGTCACCCGCACTCGTCGAGCGCGCGGCCGCGACATTCACCCGCACCGACGGCGACATTCGGGAAACGGTGCGGACAATCGTCACGAGTCCTGAGTTCTTCTCACGCGCCGCGTGGCGCAGCAAGGTCAAGTCTCCGTTCGAAGTCGTGGCCAGCGCTGCACGTGTACTCGGCGCTCAGCCCGACCCGGGGCCGCGAATGGCAGGCTTGGTCGCGTTTCTTGGCCAGCCGATTTACGGCCATCAGGCGCCGAACGGTTGGCCTGAAACAGGCGACCAGTGGATGAACACGGGCGCCATACTCAACCGTATCAACTTCGGAATGGCCATGGCGACGGGATGGACGCCAGGGATCACTCCGTTCGGATTCCGGAATGCCGACGTACTTCGTGCCGCACCGCTCGAGGAGCAGGTGGACGGGGTGATCAGTGCGTTCCTGGGCGGCGATGCGTCACCTGAAACGCGTGCTGTACTCGTCAGCGGCGAGAACCCATTCGCGCGGAATCAACCGGCCGGCGCCGCGGGTCAAATGATCGGAGCCGCGCCTGATCCGTACATGGGTCCGCAACGGGGGAGCGGTCGCGGCGGTCGCGGCGGTCGCGGCGGTCGCGGCGCTGCCCTTGGTCCGACGCCGCAACTTCGGGGGCTCCCGCTCGTCGTGGGCCTCGCGCTCGGATCGCCTGAATTTCAGCGGCGATAGGAGTCCTGACCATGCAACGCCGATATTTCGTAAAGTCGGGCGCGATCGCGCTCGCGACGATGGGCCTCAGTCCCTCGTTCCTGCGCCGCGCCACGTTCGGGATGGAACTCCCAGGTGCGCAGAAGGGAAAGGTCCTGATTTGCCTGTTCCAACGCGGTGCGGCCGACGCCCTGAATGTGGTCGTCCCGTTCGGAGAGAGCGCCTACTATAAACTGCGGTCGAGCATCGCGATCCCCGCACCACGGAATGGCACGGAATCGGCAATCGACCTCGACGGATTCTTCGGACTGCATCCATCACTCGCGCCGCTCAAGCCGCTCTGGGACCGTGGAATGCTCGCGCCGATTCATGCTGTCGGGAGCCCAAGCAGCACCCGGTCGCACTTCGATGCTCAGGACTACATGGAGAGCGGAACTCCAAACGTGAAGGGTACGACGGACGGGTGGCTCAACCGTTACCTCGCCACGTCGGGCACTTGCGAAGAGTGCCAGGTGTCGCCGTTCCGAGCAGTCTCACTTACGCCCCAGACACCACGGATCCTGCAGGGAAATGCGCAGACGGTGGCGATGGATTCGCTCGACCAGTTTGCCGTCCGGAGCAGCGGAGATGCAGCGGCGCGCCTGGAGGCGCTCTACCGCACGGGATCGTCAGACCTGGTGCACGGCGCCGGCAACGAAATGTTCGACGCCGTGAAGATGCTCAAGTCGGCCAATCCGCAGCGGCACCATGCAGAGCACGGGGCGGACTATCCGCGGTCGCAGTTCGGCCAGCGCCTGCGGCAAATCGCACAGCTCATCAAGAGCGACGTGGGCCTCGAAATCGCATTTGCCGACATTGGCGGCTGGGACACCCACGTCAATCAGGGCGGTGTACAAGGACAGCTCGCCAATCGCCTCGACGATTTTGCAAAGTCCATTGCCGCGCTCACGACCGACCTTGGCGACCGCATGGAGAACGTGGTCGTGCTGACGATGTCGGAGTTCGGGCGTATGGCCCGGCAGAATGGCAACGGCGGAACGGACCACGGGCACGCCGGATCGATGTTCATTGTTGGCGGCGACGTCAAAGGCCGAAAAGTGTACGGCCGGTGGCCCGGGCTCGCCCAGGAACAGCTGTACGAGGGGCGCGACCTCGCGCTCACGACGGACTTCAGAGCCGTGTTCGCGGAGGTCGCTTCAGGCCACCTGGGCGCTACTAAAGTGGAGTCACTCTTTCCCGGATTTGCGCCGCCGGCGAAGCTCGGGCTGCTCGGCTAGACGCTGGCGGCCGGCCTCACGCAGGGTTGACCGTCCGTTGGTGCGCTGGATCACAGTGATCCGATTCAGGCCACTTCGGTTGCGAACCAGTCAGTTGTTCGTAAGCTTCCGATGTCCTGAGTCGGAGAAACCGAACGCATGAAGCGCGTCGCCCATCACCCGCAGCGTCTGAAACACCTCCCGTTTTTCGAGGTGCTGTCGTCCGTGCCGGAAGAGTCCAGCGAGGCCAGGTTGGCTACCGCAGGCCTGCTGACGCTGCGTATGATCGACCACTGGGTGCTCGCTGGATCTGCGATTGTCGAACCTGAATCAGTCAGCGTGCGTTCGGTGCGGAGGGCGATCACGGCCGTTCCGCCGCAGGAGCCGATTCGCGAGGCGCTCCTTACGATAGTGAATACGATGCAAATGCTGCGCGAGGTGGACGTTGCGCCGCTGCTCCCCCGGGTGTTCGCCTATGCACAGCTGCTTGAACGGCATCATGCCGCGATGGCGCTAGCTGCCGACGCCTACCAATCCGTGATTCGCCTTGCCGACGCCGAGTTTGATGCAGAACTCGTGATGGACGCCTATTATCGACTCGCGTTCTGCCAACGAAAAGTGGGCGCCCTGGACGATGCCGTCGAGTCGTCGACCGCCCTTTCCCGCATTGCCGGGCGCCGCAAGGACCGGGCGCGCGTGTTGCGGGCGAAGATCGGCCTTGGACTGGTGGCAATGATGCGTGGCGACCTCGCGGACGCCGATTCGATGTTCGTGGCCGTCGCGACGGAAGGAGAGCGCTACAAGCTGACTCGCGAATTCGCGATGGCCACGCACAACCGTGCTGTCGTCGCGTCGCGCGCCGGGAATGCGACGGACGCTGTCATCCTCGCACACCAGGCACTGAAGAGCACGAACGATCCGGTCGAGCGCGACCGTGTGCTCGGCGATCTGGCGGCGTTCCTGATTCAGTTGGAGCAGTACGATGTGGCGCTCGACGCGCTTCGAATCCTCGAACTCACGGCCGCGTCCGAAGAGCCGCGCCTCAGCGCTCGGGGTAACATCCTGATCGTCGCCGCGCGCGCAGGGAACAAGCAACTGTTCGACGCGGCCCAAGCCAGCCTGGCCGAAGCCAGGCTCCCGGTTGCGGCCCACGTCAATTTTCTAGTCGAAAGCGCGCGTGGACTTTTTCGCTTCGGCGACCAAGCCGCGGCGGACTTGGCCCTTACGACGGCAGAACGCGAAGCCAAGCTGCACGGACTCACGGGATCGCTCACGGAGATCGACGGAATCCGTCGTACCGGAGAGCGGCCCGTTGTCGCATCAGCAGACGTGCGAACTTACGTTGATAATCGAACCTACACAGTCGCCGCTGACCTTCGCGAAATGGCAGCGGCGATTGCGGCCTAATCGGAGCTACGACTTACCGAGCGACGCAGGCGCTTGAGCCCATCGTTATGACATCACAGCCGGTCGGAGCGGTCGCGGACGAGCAGGCGGCGAGAAGCGTGACGCCGACGACGAGCGTGATTTTTTGACGGAGTGACATTTGGGCGTGCCTCGGTAAGTGGTTGTGCTGGTACGTATATGAAGGTAGAATCGATTCGTCGCGCAGCAACCGCCGCTTTGTGCCATAAAACGCCCTTTTTGGGCCATTAACCGTATCATTTCAATGCACCTACCCTTCAGACGGACCGATTGATGCTCGTTGCAGCGTGTGTCCAACCCCAGAAACTGGCCCGCCTTCGTGGCGCGGCTGGGAGTGCGCATGCGGTTCATGCTGCGCTCGACTGGGCGCATGCCGATTCGATAATCCGTCGACAACCGGTGGATGTGCTCGTGGTGGACCCACAGTTCGACGGGTCGGCCACCCCACGGACCGACAGAATTCGCGCCGCTCGGCACCGCTACCGGTCGCTCCCGATGGTGGTCTACTCGACGCTCTCAGCGAACACGATGCGGTCCTTGGTCGAGTTGGGAACTGAAGGACTGGGTCAGATCGTGCTCTATGGCCTGGACGACGACCCTCAGCATTTCCGTCAGGTGCTCGAACTGCAGCCGGGAATCCTGCTTTCCGAGCAGCTGGTGTCGGCCATCCGTCGCCCGCTGAATCACACGCCCGCACCGGTCGCGGCAGCGGTGGAGCGGGCCGTGAGGAATCCAGCCCTGATCCGAAGTGTCGGCGACTTGACGGCCGCGTCCGGAGTTCCGCGCCGTTCCCTCTACCGGCACTTTGCGCGCGCGGGGCTCGCCTCGCCGCGTGAGGTTCTCGCTGGTGCGCGGGTACTACGGGCGTATGCTCTGTTGCGCATTCCCGGCTATTCGCTCGACATGGCCGCAGGCCAGCTTCGGTTTTCTGACGTCGACGCGATGACTGAAGCGATGAAGATGACGGTGGGATGGACACCCGGCCGGGCGCGAACGCGGGTCGCGCCCGAAGAATTCATTCGCGCGCTCGCGGACCGCTTGGTACCGCGCCAGGTGGAGGGCGACCACCGCGAAAAAGGCGACGCGACCGACCCGGCCACTTCCCTTGGCGACGTAACCGCGGCAGACGATGATCGCTGACACGTCGAACGTATCGGCCAACCCGACGGTCGAGGCCGCTCGGCCGGTACCGACTGCTGCCGCGCCGCGCGTGCTCGTCATTGAGGACGACGAGGCTGTTCGCACGGTGCTCGGTCGCACGCTCGAACACGCTGGGTTCGAGGCTGTGCTGGCGAAGGGCGCGCCGGAAGCCGAGCAACTGCTTTCTGCCTCAGTCGCAGCGATGGTGCTCGACTTCCGGATTCCGGGTAGCCGAGGGGACCTGTTCTTCTATTATGCGTCGTCGCGATTTCCGCTTCTGCGCCGCCGAACGGTATTCCTGACCGGCGACACGAGCGTGGAAGTCGAGCAAATGGTGGCGCACACCGGGTGTACGCTGCGGCATAAACCGTTCATCAACTCTTCCCTGATCGCGCTACTGCGCTCACTGGTCGAGCCGCCGACGCTCGAATCGCCAGACGAAGCGTAGCCGCGCGCTACGGGCACATTTCCCGCGCGATGCCAGATCAGGCACGCATTCCCGGGTGATCGGTCATGGTTTCCAATTCCGGAGTGTTGCGAGCGCGCCTTGGAGGGCAGCTCGCTGATCGTCGCGCGTCGCACGGCTGAGAAGCAGTTCGTAGCTCGAGACTGCGAGTTTCAGCGCAACCGGATCATTCTCGGAGCCAGCCAGTGCGGCTGCGTTGTCCGCGAGGTTGACGCGCGCGAGGTCATCTTCGGGAAACCGTTCGACCACCTGATTCCAGCGTCCGGTTCGCTCTCGCGGCGACGATTCCGCAAGCGCCCAGAGATGCCACGCGCCCCGGTTTGTCGGATCAGCGGCTCGGGCGCGGTCGCTCAGGGCCGACACGACTTCGGGGCCGCGGCCAGTGAGCCAGTACGCGTTAGCGAGGGCGACCAGCGCGCGGGTGTTCGTCGGCTCGAGTTCAACGATTACTTCGAGTACCGGCCCGGCGACCTCATGCAGCCCCATGTAGGGCTCGAGTGCCGCGGTCAGGTCGGTCGTTGAGTGTGCCCGCGCGACAACGTCGAGACGGGCCAGCAGCACGGCGACGTCGGCGGTTCGCCGGTAGTCGGCGACGGTGCGATCGAGGTCAATTTGCGCCGTGGGTGCGTGCATGACGGCGGAATCTACCCGGCCGGCGGCCGCACTCGAAGCGACGTCGGCCGGAGGAGAGGGTTGCGCGGCGGGTTGATTCGACCCATACTGGAGGCGTCAGTGAGCCCCGCCGTGAGTAGCGGGGAGCCGGGCAGAAAAAGTCGGACCGCGTGCAATTCACCGCGGTCCACTGCAGCCCGGGATGATCTAGCGACATTGGTCCCCCGACGCGTCCCACCTGTTTCCAGGCCTGTTCCGTACGTGGCAGTCGTACATCCGTAAAACCGTAGTACAGCTGTTTTGCGCCCCGGCCCGCAGCCAGGTTGCTGCGCCTGAGAGCGCCCCGCACACTCCTCATCATCACCAGCATTATGAACGAACGTCGTCCGCCTAGACGCGGTCGCGCCAAGCGCCCGAAGTCCGATTCCGAAGCGCCACTTGGCGCTGACGGTGATCCGTACCTCCCGGCGACGGATGGCGCGGCTCCGCAAGCATCAGCCTCCCCAGAGGCAGCGTCGGCTCCAGCCGAGCGATCAGAACCCGACGCCGGCACAGACGCACGCGTATCGCCCGCCGAAAACGGAAATCAGCCGAAGGCTGACGCAGGTAACGGCGGAGAGGCAGTCCAGTCCAGAGGCGGCCGAGGCGAAGGTCGAGGCGAGGGCCGAGGCGACCAGCAGAGGGGCGGCGGAAACGGTCAGCAGCAGGGACAGGGCGGACAGGGCGGACAGGGTGGCCACCGTGGCGGCCGTCGCGGCCGACGCAACCGTCGCGGGCGCCATCGCAGCGGAAACGATCAACAGACCGGCGCTGGTGGTGGTGGTGGCGGACAGTCAGAGCCAGCCGGGCCACCCCCGGTAATCGTTCCGGACGGCACGACCGAAGGGTGGTTTGATCCGTCACGCGAAGCCGGTTTCGTTCGCCGTGCGGTCAACAGTTATCTCGCCGACCCCGGCGACGCCTACGTCGGTCCGCATCTCGTGCGCGAGTTTGGGCTCCGTCGTGGCGACCAAATCATTGCGGCAACCGGAAATGATCACCGTGGCCGTTCCACCGTCGCCGAGCTCACGCTCCTCAACGGAGACGAGCCGGTAGCGGGCGTGCAGCGCACGGAGTTTCAGGCGCTCACCGCGAGTTATCCTGAGCGGCATCTCCGACTCGAAACAGGTCGCCCGGCGAAAGCCGGGCCCGAACTCACCCGGCGGTGCATCGACCTGATTGCGCCGATCGGCTACGGGCAGCGCGCGTTGATCGTGGCGCCGGCACGTGCTGGCAAGACGATGTTGCTGCACGCCATCACGGAAGGGATCGCGCTCAACCACCCGGAAGCAGTGTTGTTGATTCTTCTCGTGGACGAGCGACCCGAGGAAGTCAGCGAGGCAATTTCATGGGAAGTCGGTGAAGTCGTGGCATCGAGCTTCGACCAGCCGGCCAAGCGTCACGTCGAAGTAGTGGAAATGGTGCTCGAGCGAGCCCGTCGAATGGTCGAGCTGGGCAAGGATGTGGTCATCGTGCTCGACTCGCTCACGCGCATGGCGCGGGCATTCAACACGGCGGAGCGCGGCACAGGGAGGACGCTATCGGGCGGTCTCGATTCGTCAGCCATGGCACGGCCGAAGGCGTTTTTCGGATCGGCCCGATCGATCCTGCCGGAAAATGGCGGCGGATCCATCACAATCATCGCGACGGCGCTCGTCGAAACCGGCTCGCGCATGGATGACGTGATATTCGAAGAATTCAAAGGCACGGGCAACTGCGAAATCAAGCTCGACCGCTCGCTTTCGGAAAAGCGCATCTTCCCGGCGTTCGACATTGCAACAAGCGGCACGAGGCGCGAAGAAAAGCTGTATCGCGAAGACCAGTTACAGGCCATCTACATGCTGAGACGGGGCCTGCAGCAGATGCCGCCTTCGACGGCGATGGAGTGGCTGATCAAGCGTATCGCGGCAACGACGAACAACGAGGCGCTGCTCGCGGGCCTTTAGGCCCAGCTACTGCGGCGTGGAAACTCGCAGACCTACGAAGACCAGATTCGCGAACTTCCGAAACCTCGGCGTGCCACTGTCAATCGTCTCCGGGTTGACCTTGAACTCGACGGCCTGATGGCTCAAGCCGCCCCGTAAGGCGAAGCGGTCGTTCAGCGTCCACGCCAGGAAGAACTCGGAGTTGAGCACGCCGCGGTCGCCGTCGCCGCCAAGGAACAGGTTTGGACTCGCGATCTTGCTGGTCAGCTGCTCCGCGGCCGAGCCGGGTGTCGGATAGTACGACCCCGTGCTACCAGAACCGACGCTGAATCCGAACAAGTCGAGGTTGAAGCCGACGCTCAACCGATTCGTGAGTTCAAGTCCGGTGGTGATTCCGATATTCAGTGTTACACCAGATCCCGATACCGAGAGCACGTCCACCGGTGTCGCAAAGCCCAGCGGATCGACAGGAGTGAGTTCGATTCCGCTGGTCACTACTGCAGTCGTGCGCGCCGCCAACCCGAACATGAACCGGCCACTCGTACCGACGTACGTCGATCGGCTGGCGCTGGCGGAGAGTGTCGTGAGCCCCGATCCGAAGCCCGCCGAGAGGTTGTATACGGTGGGAACGTCACCAAGCGCCTGCGCGCCGAGCCCGGAAGACAGCAGTGCGGCGGCGACGATGCTTCGAAACATGAAACGCTCCGTGGGAGGGGTCACGCGGGGTCGCGCAGACAATCGTACAGCATCGCCATGGCGCGGGTTCCGAGACGGACGTTCTGAACGCTAATCCATTCATCAGGCGCGTGGGCATTCTCGCCCGGAAGGCCGAACCCGACGAGCAGAACCGGCGCCTTGAGGATTCGCTCAAAATCGCCGACGACCGGGATCGAGCCACCCTCGCCAACTATTACGGGGTCGCGCCCGAAGGCGGCCTTGAGTGCGACGCGCGCCGCAGTGTAGAGTGGCCCGTCCAGGTCGGCGCGCCACGGGCGGCCGCCATGCATGGGGTGGAGGGTTGCGGTGACTCCAGGCGGCACGACCGTGTCCAGGTGTGACCTGAGGAGTCGCTCAATGACTTCCGGATCCTGGTCGGGAACGAGACGGAAGCTCACCTTCGCCATGGCGACGGACGGTAGCACGGTTTTCGCACCCTCTCCGGTATAACCCGAGAGCATACCGTTGACTTCACAGGTCGGGCGCGTCCAAAGCTTCTCGAGAGTGGTCTTCCCTGCCTCGCCGCCGAGTGCGCGCACGCCGACTTCTTTCTTGAACCGCACGTCGCTGTGTGGGAGTTTGCGCATCCCCTTGAGGACGGCCGCGGGGAACGGGCGCACGCGATCGTAGAAACCACGCAGGGCGACGCGGCCGTTGCGGTCGTGCAGCGTCGCAAGGATTCGAGCGAGCGCCATCGCCGGATTCACGACGGCACCGCCGTACATCCCCGAATGCAGATCGCCAGATGGGCCCTTCACCTTGATCTCGAAATACGCGAGCCCTCGAAGTGAGCTGAGGATGCTCGGTATGCCGGGCGCGAACATTGTCGAGTCGCTGATCACCACGTAATCGCACGCGAGTTTCCTGGCGTGCTGTTCGATGAACGGAGCGAGATTCTGGCTCCCGACTTCCTCCTCACCTTCCGCAAGCACAATGACGTTCACCGGTAGCGTGCCACGCGCCCCAAGGTGGGCCGCAAGCGCCATCACGTGGACCCAGAGTTGCCCCTTGTCGTCTACCGAACCGCGGGCGAACAGCTTGCCGTCACGAATGGCCGGCTCGAACGGCGGCGATGTCCAGAGGTCGAGCGGTTCGGGCGGCTGGACGTCATAGTGTCCATAGATGAGCACCGTGGGGGCGCCCGGCGGCGCCTTGCGCCATTCGCCAACCACCACCGGATGCCCTCTGGTCTGCCACACCTTGGTGGTGAACCCGATTTTTGTGAGCGCGGCCTTGAGCCACGCGGCTGCGCGTGCGGTGTCCGCGTCATGCTCGGAGCGTGCGCTGACGCTTGGAATTCTGAGAAATTCGAACAGATCGCTCATGCCCGATTTGTCGTTGGCGGTGAGCCAGCGGTCGAGGTCGGCAGGAATCGTCGTGGTCGTTTTTGTGGTCATTTTTGTGGTCGTTTTTGTGGTAGTTTTTGGCACCGGAAACGCTCCGTGCGAACGATGATCGGACGCGATGCGCCCTAGTTTGGCGGACCCGGCTGGTCGCGACTCGGCCAGCCGTCGGTCTTGCCCGAAAGAATCCAGACCCGCTTGCGCTGCACGACTGAATTGCCCCGCATCAACGAGACGCCCTCGCTTTCATCGATGCGCGCAAAACAGCAGGCGAGTTTGCGTATCACCCGTGGCTCGTCGCGCTGGTCGTCGAGCACCAAAATGAGCGTCGAGCCGAGCGCGGCAACATCACGATACTGCTCCCACAAATCATACTGATTTGCGCGCCCGGAAAGGTTGAGCGCGAACACTCGCGGATGGTCGGGAAGGTGAAACGCCAGTTCCGCGGCGTCCTGATATCGCTCGGCGGCAATGAACGCGACCTCCGTTGCCGGTGCACCGCGACCAGGACGAATGGCGACGCGTTTACGCTGCACGGTGGCTGCGACGAGCTCCCAGCCAAATGCCTTGGCCACCTGATCGCGCGGGGCCGGCAGCGGCAGGATCGGTACCACGACGTGGACGTAGACGATGGCCGAGAGCACGGCTGCGAGCACGATGCCCCGCCGCAACCAGGCTCGCATTCGCACGGAATGCGGGAGGTCACTCGCGAGCAACACAACCGCGCCAATCCAAGCCATGGCCGGCCAGTTGGCCTCAACCGAGCGCCGACTCGCGCTGTACGCAAAAAAAGCCAGCGGCAGAATCGCCGTCATCGCCAGCACGAGACGAATCCCTTCTTCCGAGTAGCGCATGCCATCGCGCACCGCGCGCACGACAAAGAAGAACAAGATCGGCGACACCAGGCCAACCTGCCCACCTACGAGTTCCAGTTCCCGATTCAATACTCCAAGCGCACCGCCGCGCGCGGCGCCGAGCCCATGGGCGAGCTGAAATCGAAACGACACCCAGTCGTGCGTGGCGTTCCACACCAGCACTGGCGCAATAATGAGCGACGCAACTACGACGGCCGCGTACGGCCCGGGCTGACCGAAGCGGTTTTGAAGCTTCCCGTGCATGACGAACGCCGCGAAGACTGAAGCGGGAACGAGGACGCTCGTGTACTTCGATCCCATCGCGATACCCGTGGCAACGCCCGCCAGAGCCCACCACCGCAACGCCACGCTCCCATCTGCAGGTCCGTCCTCGAGGTCCGCGCGCGCCGGAACGCCAAGGCCCCGCAGTACGGCGTAGAGCGCCCAGGCAGCCGCACACAGCATCGGCATGTCCGGTGTGGCGAGAACCGACCCGACCGCGACGAGCGGCATCACCGTGAAGAGGATGGCGGCCAGACGCGCCGAAGCATCGCCGCCGACCGACCGGGCCATCATCACCACCGCCAGCGCGGTTCCTGCGCCGGCGAGTATCGGGACGACACGAACGCCAAACGCCGACACGCCAAACACGGCCGTGCCCGCCCGCACAAGCAACGCAATTACCGGCGGATGGTCGAAGTATCCGAACGCGAGTTCGCGCGACCACTCCCAGTAGTAGGTCTCGTCCGGGAAGAGCGGCACGATCGCGCCGAGGACGAGGCGAACGACGGCTGCGGCGAGCAGAATGCGCTTCGCCTGGGTCCACGCCAGCGGATTTGGACCAGCGCGAAACTCAGCTGGGTCGAGAGCAAGGGAGAGAAATTTCAGCACGGTGTCGTCGTGGGACGCGCGGCGTGCAAGCGAACGGCGCCGCGACAGGTGTAAACTGGCTCTGACGCGCACATCATCGCCACTCATATGAAGAACCGTGAGTAACCGTGAGCAACCGTGAGTAACCGACTCGCCAACGAATCAAGCCCGTACCTGAGGCAGCACGCGGAGAACCCGGTGGACTGGCAGCCATGGGACGCGGTCGCGCTTGAGCGCGCCCACCGGGAGGACAAGCCGATCCTGCTCTCCATCGGCTACGCGGCGTGCCACTGGTGTCACGTGATGGCGCACGAGTCGTTCGAGAATGCCGCTACGGCGGCGCTCATGAACGCGGACTTCGTGAACATCAAGGTCGATCGCGAGGAGCGGCCCGATCTGGACGGGATCTACATGCAGGCCGTGCAGGCGATGACCGGGCACGGCGGCTGGCCGATGACGGTCTTTCTGACGCCCGAGGGCGTTCCGTTTTTTGGCGGGACCTACTTCCCTCCGAACGACCGGCACGGGATGCCGAGTTTTCAGCGCATTCTTGGGTCAGTGGCCGAGGCGTGGCGCACGCGGCGCGGGCAGATCACCGAGAGTGCGGACGCGCTGCGGAAGATGTACGCCACCGAGTCTGCAGTTCGGCCGGCCGGATCAGGACCTGATGCCGCGGCTTTGGCCGATGCGTTTCGTGGAATCGTGCGCATGCGCGAACCGCGATTCGAGGGGCTTGGCGGCGCGCCGAAGTTTCCGCACGCAATGGCGCTCGACTTCTGCCTGCGGCACTGGGCGCGCACCGGTGAGCCACTCGCATTGGAAATCGCGCACAAGACATTTCTCGCGATGGCCCGCGGTGGGATCTACGACCAGGTTGGCGGCGGATTCGCGCGGTACAGCACCGACGCGCAGTGGCTCGTACCGCACTTCGAGAAGATGCTCTACGACAACGCGCTTTTAGCTCGGCTCGGGGTGCATCTCTGGCAGGCGACCGGCGACGCAGAAGTGCGGCGCGTGACCGAGGAGACGCTGAAGTGGGTTGGCCGCGAAATGACGGACGCCGCTGGCGGGTTCTACTCGTCGCTAGACGCGGACAGTGAGGGTGAAGAGGGTCTTTTCTACGTCTGGACCGAAGCCGAGTTGCGCTCGGCGCTTGGCGCCGATTTCGACGCGTGCGCAGCGGCGTGGGGCGTGACGGCCGGAGGGAATTTCGAGGGGCGCAACATTCTGTTTGTGGGTGCTGCCGCGGTTGCTGCGCGATCTGCTGACGCGATCGGGCGCGCGCGGGAGACGTTGTATGCGATCCGGAGCAAGCGCGTCTGGCCCGGCCGTGACGAGAAGGTGCTGGCGAGTTGGAACGGCCTGATGATTCGCGGGATGGCCGAGGCGGCGCGCGTGTTCGGTGACGCCGGGCTGCTTCGCTCGGCGGTGACCGCCGCCGAGTTCGTGCATCGCGAGATGGTGCGCGATGGACGCGTGATGCGGTCGTGGATGGAGGGAACGTCGAAGATTCCCGGGTATCTCGAGGACCATGCCGCAGTTGGACTCGCGTATGTGGCGGTGTACCAGGCCACGTTAGAGCGCGTGTGGCTCGATCGTGCGCGCCAGTTGGCCGATGCGTGTGTGCAGTGGTTCTGGGTTGAAGCCGATTCGGTGTTCTTCGACACCGCGCACGACCACGAAGCGCTGATCACGCGGCCGCGCGATGTTGCCGACAACGCGACGCCGGCCGGAAGTTCACTCGCGGCCGAGCTGTTGCTGTTCATGGCCGAGTATTTCGGTGATACGGCCGCGCGCCGGCGCGCGGAACTCGTGCTCGCGTCCACGTCCGAGGCGCTGGCGCGGATGCCGGTGATGCTCGGGCACCTGCTCGGCGCGGCGGACATGGCGGTGCACGGCGCGGTGGAGGTGGCGGTGAGCGGATCGTTGGGGAGTGAAGCGACGAGCACGTTGCTAGCGGCGGTGTCGGAACGGTACGTGCCGTCGCTGGTGCTGGCCGCGGGTGAGGGGGCCGGGGTCGAAGGCCTGCCGATTTTCGAGGGGCGCGGGGGTGAGGGGCAGGCGACTGCGTACGTGTGCCGAGGGTACGTGTGTGGGCTGCCGGTGACGGGGGCTGCGGAGCTTGCTGGCGAGTTGGTGTGGGCAGCAGGCATTCGGCGGGCGTAAGCGATCGCGAGGCTTTTTGCAGCGAGCGTCGTGAACAATCCGACTTCAGGCGCGGTGATGCTTGGGCGGCTGCAGGTTGACCGGATTCGGTCTTGTGGGGCTGGCGGCGCCAGTCGATCGTTGTGTTTTGCTGCAAGAATGCGCAATCGGCGGAGCTACTGGGCGACTCCTTGCTGTCCAATTCTCGATGACAAGACTTGGCTGGCGGCGCTTTGTCGCTGATCGACAAGCAGAAGACCGCGAAGGAAACGCAGCCCGACGGCGTGCCGCAGGGCGTGGTGGCATTTGCTGAGCGAATCGACAGGTGGATCGTTCTGGGCGGCTTGGCAAAATGGGTACAACCTGTCGGAATGGAGGAACGACGCGACCCTTGTGCGTCGCTTTGAGCGCAGGCCCGCGTGGTTCAACGGAAGTGCACCGTCGCGGATTGGCGGTCCGAATAAAGCGCCCGATCCCTTCATCCGGGGAATCGAGCGCGATGCCGATGGGCTGCTCTGGGTGTTCATCAACACACCAGGAAAGAACTGGCAAGACGGCTGGCCAAAGATTGCACCAGGTCAGCGCGAAGTACGTGGCTCCGACATGGTGTACGGCAAACTATTCGACACGATGATCGAGGTCATTGATCCGAGAACGGCGCGCGTGGTGGCCCGGGCGCAGTTCGACGGCTATGCCATGAGCATTCTGACCGGCAAGCGTGCCGCGTTTCTCGAGCAGACTCCCGACGGCGACGAGCGGATCGTCATTCGCGAATTCAGGCTATCCGGAAGCTGAGGATACGAGACGTTGTCCATGGGGTGCCGGCACACGTAAACAGTGGACGGCAATCGATCGCCTCGATGATCATTGGCGACATAACGGAAAAATAACGGGCAGAAAACACGCGGTCGCTACTATAAACTAACCGTACTCAGAGCGCTGACCGTACTTACGGCCGCCCGCGAGCGCGAACCTCACACTCCAGCCCTCCTTCCCATGCGCAACAGCAATCGACCCCGTTTGTCGCTCAGCCTGGTGCTGTCGCAGGTCGCTATCCTCGCCGCGTGTAGCGGCGGTGCGCCGGCGGATTCCCCAAAGGCCCCGACCGGCCCAACCGGCCCAACCGCCTCGCCGGCAGTCGCGTCGATTACCGTAACCGACTCAGTGCTGCTCGACACGTGGGGTGATTCGGCGCGGTTGGTGGTGTGTTGAGCACCGCTGATAATGTCCCCTTGAGGCACCAGTAGAACTGTCCCCTTTTCCGCTTCTTCAGGAGGCGGGATGGAGTGGACAGCCATGAGTGCTCGGGAGTTCGAACGTGGGACGGTGCTGCGTCGGGTGGTTGCCGGTGAGATGAGTATCCGCGAGGCGACGCCGCTGCTGGCGGTGAGCTATCGACACGCGAGGCGCCTGGTGGCGCGGTTTCGCCTCCACGGCGCGAAGGGGCTCGGGCATCGCGCGCGGGGGCGCGCGTCGAACCGCACGGCACCGGAGGCCTATCGCGCGGAGGTGCTCGCGCTCGTGCGGGCGCACTACGCCGGGTCGGCCGAGCGCGGCGCCGGCCAGCGCTTCGGTCCCACGCTGGTCGCCGAGCACCTCTGGACCGATCATGGGCTCCTCGTGCCGATCACGACGCTCACGCGGTGGATGCTGCGGGACGCCGATCTCTGGAGCCGGGCGCGCCGCGAGCGGAAGGCGCACGTCGGGGAACTCGTCCAGCTCGATGGGAGTGGGCACGACTGGTTCGAGGGCCGCGGGCCCAAGGCCTGTGCGATGACGATGGTCGACGACGCGACCAGCCGCACGGTGACGCGCTTCAGCGACGAGGAGACCACGTGGGCCGCGGCGGAGGTGCTCCAGGCCTGGATCGCCGCCCACGGCGTACCGCGCGCGCTCTACACCGACTGGAAGAACGTCTACCTGCGCCCCGCGACGCTCAACGAGGATCTGCGTGGGGAGCGCCCGTTCACCCACTTCGGTCACATGTGCGAGAAGCTCGGGATCCAGATCATCGGCGCCGCGAGCCCACAGGCGAAGGGACGGGTGGAACGCGGGCACGGCACGCATCAAGACCGGCTGATCAAGAAGTTGCGTCTCGCGGGGATCCACACGATCGACGCGGCGAACACGTTCCTCGAGGCCACGTATCTGGCCGCGCACAACGCGCGCTTCGCGATCGCGCCGGCGAGCGCGCCGGCGAGCGCGGTCGACTACCACCGCCCGCGCGATCGCCGGCGCTGGCCCGATGCGGCCGTGTTCTGCCTCGAGACGCGACGTCAGGTGGGCGCCGATCATGTCGTACAGTACGGCGGCCGCGGGCTCCAACTGCAGCCCAGCGCGCGCATCCCGATCAAGAGCACGGTGCTCGTGCGCGAGCAGCGCGAGCAGCGCGACGGGACACTCGCCATTGTGCAGGTCGGCCGCGATGGCCATCAGCGCACGCTCCCGTGGACGCCGGCGGCCCCCCGTGCCCCCAAGCCGGCGCCGATCCCCCGCGTCCGCCCCGCCCCCGAGCGACCTCGCGCCCTGCGGCCCAAGCTGCCGATGAGTCACCCGTGGCATCGCGCGAGCGAGCGGGCGATTCAACGCGCGATCCGCCGACCCGGCTTTGCGTTGGTCCAGCCCCCACTCGAAATCCTCACCCCTTCTCACCCTTAACCCAGGGGACAGTTCTACTGGCGTAAGAGAGGGGACATTTCTAATGGCGCTTGACAGGTGGCATTCTCCATATTGACATCTCCGGATTTCGCCACACAGTATTAAGAAACGCGCCGCGTGGCGTGGCAACTTGCGTCCGACAACGCCCCCTACCAGGTCGTCTGACAAACCTATGCATAGACACGCACTCACAGCGTTTTTTGGACTTACCGTATTCGTTGGCGGCTGTTCGAGCACGAAGGCTACGACCAACGACATTGGGATTGGCGCGGCCTACAATCCGCGCGAGGAAGGGAACGCGGGTACCGCGCTGATGTACGGTGTGCAGATCGCCGTGAATTTCCTGAACGCCGAGCAGGTAGGGAAAAACACATTTCGCGTGATTACGGCTCCGCAAGATCTTGACGATCCCATTGCAATCGCAAATCACTTGCGTGATAACCCGAACGTGATCGGCGTGGTCGGTCCGCGCACGAGCGGTGAGGCATTCGCAGCGGCTGGCGTGTACTCCGACCAAGAACATGCTGGCCGCAACGCCGTCGTTGCACTTTCGCCGACTGCGACGAGCCCTGGCTTGTCTGGCCTCAATCGCTGGTTTTTCCGCATCGTCCCCAACGACAATCAAAATGCGAAGACTGTCGCTCGGTTTCTCCTCGACACACTCCGACTGAAACGCGCCAGCGTTGTCTACAAGAGCAGTTCGTACGGTCGCGATTTCACGAAAGTTTTCATTGAAGCGTTCCACGCCGGCAACGGAACGATCGTCTCGCGCAGTCCCCTTCCTTTCAGCGTGCGTGACTCGCTCACCTTCGCCGTGTATGCCGCGTACCTCAAAAAGCTGAATCCGGACGTCATCGTATTCCCGGGAGACGCATCGTGGGCGGTTCAGCTGTTGCGAGCCCTCAAAACTCTTGGCGTAACAATCCCCATTGTAGGAGGCGATGATCTGTCGGGCATGGAAGAGCACGCGGCAGAGTTTCCATCGTCGTGGTACGTTTCGTTCTTCACCTCACGTCAGGCCGCATCGCCGCTAGCGAACGAGTTCGTCAAAGCCTACGTCGCCGCGTTTAAGATGCAGCCCGCTCAAAGGGCCGCGATGGCGTTTGACGCGGCAATGCTTATTGGGCGCGCCGCGACAGCCGTAGGTCCTGATCGAACACAAATCCGCGATTACATCGAGTCCGTTGGCAGAGAACTGCCAGCCTACGATGGCATTGGTGGTCCCCTAGCCTTCGACGCTTGGCACGATGTACAAAAACCGGCGTTCATCAAGCGGGTGGACAAATGATGCGCCTTTCCGCGATTCGCACTCGGCTGGGCCTTGGCTTTGGACTGACGTTAGTGCTGCTGCTGCTGGCTGGACTGTTTGCTGGCACCAATATGCAGCAACGCGGAAAACAGAACCGCGACCTCGTGATCGAGCTGCGCATCCAGCAGGAAGCCATCCAGCAAGTGGCGTTGTATATGCTGCGCGAGAGTGCTGCCGGGTTTGCATACGCCACCACCGGAACCCTGACCGACGAAGCGACATACTGGCAGCTGGGAGAGCAGGCAGACAGCCTGCGTCGCATGGCGGTAAGCCTGACGCAACTCTCAACGGTCGAGCGCCAGCAGCTGGAGGAACTCGGACTCCTGCAGAGCCGCATCGAGGTAGGTGTGGCCGTTGCGCACGCGGAACAGGTCTTGGGTCGAGCCGACGCTGCCGCCACGGAGATGGCAAAGAATGCGGGGTTGCTGGACGACTTGGACGCCACGCTGAAAGCGCTGCGTGCAGAAGGCGCTATTCGGCTTGATAGCCGCGAGGCATTGCTTGCCGACGAGCTCGCCGGCGACCTTCGCATGTTAGGCTTTTTCATTGTTGCCGCCCTCGCCGTCGGCTTCCTCTCCAGCGTCACCACCGCCAAGGCGGTGACGCGACCGCTTGCCGCGCTTACTCGTGATCTCGTCGCGCTGGGCGAAGGCGACTTGCGGCCCAGCAACTTGACCTCTGAGATCAGTGGTGCGGCAGAATACGAGGTGCTGGCCAAGGCCTTTGGAAATACGCGGCATCGCCTGAGCGAACTGCTTGATGCGATGAAACACCGCACGGCAGAACTTGAAGAAGCCAAAGTTCTGGCGGAAGCCGCGAATCAAACTAAGAGCGAGTTCCTGGCGAACATGAGCCATGAACTCCGCACGCCACTCAATGCGATCATCGGTTATAGCGAAATCCTAAGTGAAGATGCGAAGGATTCTGGCCATTCCGATTATCTGCCGGACCTCAACAAGATCCGCAGTTCCGGCAAGCATTTACTCGGCCTTATTAACAACATTCTCGACCTTACCAAAATTGAAGCTGGCCGCATGGAAATGTTTCTCGAAACATTCGATGTTACTCAGCTCATGCAAGATGTGGCAGAAACCGTACAGCCGCTCTTGGATAAAAACACGAATTCCCTCAGCATGAACGTGGCGGCCACCGTAGGCACTTTGCATGCGGACCAGATGAAGGTCCGACAGATGCTGCTCAACCTTGTTTCGAACGCTAGTAAGTTCACGAAAGATGGAGTCGTGGCCTTGTCGGTAGATCGGGAAGTCGTGCTAAAAGGTCAAGATGTCTTTGTGTTCCGAGTACGGGATACTGGTATCGGGATGTCACCCGAACAGCTTTCGCGTCTCTTCCAGCCGTTTATGCAAGCCGAGTCATCCACCACCAAACGGTTCGGTGGCACGGGCCTCGGTTTAGCCATCACGAAACACCTTGCTGAAATGATGAGTGGGACCGTGACGGTCGAAAGTGAACTCGGACGTGGGACCACCTTCACCCTTCGCTTGCCCAATTCTCCGCTGTCGCAGGACCAAGCGACCGACAGTACGGGTGTGGTGAGCGAGTCATCCAATGCGAACGCGGCCACGGTGCTCGTCATCGACGATGAGCCATCGGCTCGCGACATGATTAGCCGCATGCTCATCAAGGACGGATATCGCGTGGTCACCGCCGCGAACGGAAATGAAGGCTTGCGCATTGCCGCTGAAGTCAATCCCGACGTCATCACGCTCGACATTATGATGCCGGGGATGGACGGCTGGGCGGTGCTCTCAAGACTGAAGGCAGATCCCGTGCTCGCCGCGATTCCCGTGGTGGTGGCCACCATCATTGACGACCGAAACTTGAGTGTGTCGCTTGGTGCGGCCGGCTACATCACCAAACCCATTGACCGCGAACTTCTGTCCGAAGTAGTGCGCCGCGTGCGCTCAACGCCGGGGCTCAAGAATGTGCTGATTGTGGAAGACGATGCCGATGCGCGGAAACTGATGCGTCGGCTGTTCGAAAAGGAAGGCTGGAGCGTTGCGGAGGCAGAGAACGGAAGCGTTGCGCTGGCGGCGATTGAGAGCAGTCCACCAAGCATGGTGCTCTTGGACCTGATGATGCCTGTGATGGACGGCTTCGAATTTATTGAGCAACTGCGCAAACGTTCACCGGGACGCGACATTCCGGTGGTGGTGCACACGGCAAAAGACCTGACGGATCAGGACCGCCAGCGTCTGCGCGGCAGCGTCGACAATGTGCTGCAAAAGGGTGGCCACACGAACGAAGTGGTAAAAGAAGTCTGGCAGGCATTAGAGCGGGCCAACGCCGCGGAAACACCACATAACATCGCCTAACACATGACACGCATACTGCTGGTCGAGGACAACGAACTCAACCGCGACATGCTCAGTCGCCGGCTCCTGAAACGCGGATTCGAAATCTCTGTAGCGGTGGACGGAGTTGAGGGCGTGGAGATCGCACACAGTTCGCTTCCTGATTTGATCCTCATGGACATGAGCCTTCCGCGGAAAGACGGGTGGCAGGCGACCTCTGAGCTTAAGGCTGATCCCGCAACGGCACATATCCCCATTATCGGGTTGAGTGCCCATGCGATGGCGGGCGATCGGGCGAAGGCGATCGAGGCAGGCTGCGACGACTATGATACGAAGCCTGTCGAGCTCAACAGCTTGCTTGACAAAATTGCCGCGCTTCTTGGTCCGCGGTAGCTGAGATGACGCACGGCGCAACCTCGCATGAGGCGGTCAACGAAGTGGCGCGCTTGCGGCACGACCTTCGCACGCCGATCAATCAGATTATTGGCTACTGCGAAATGCTGCTGGAGGATGCTCAGGAGCCTGAATTTGCGCACCGGCAGCGAGCATGCATCGATGCGCTCCAAGCATCACGGGATGTAACGTCGCTGATTGACGCCGGCCTGCCTGCAGATGTGACCGTGCTCGACGCCGAAGCGGTCCATGCCCTCTACGATGCGATTCGGGATCCGCAAGCACGAATCTTAGCTGCCATGAGCTCATTGCTGCTCAATGGCAAGGCGGCCGACAGCGTGGAATACATTGGTGATGTGCGTCGTATCCGCGAGGCGGCCGAACGGCTGATTCCCACTGACAGACGCCGCGCCGAGCCGACGAGCACCTTTGAAGTCGCCACGCCCGTCGTCACCGCTGAGTATAAGAGTCCGATGGCCCCACGCGCACACGGTGTAGCGCGGATCTTGGTGGTCGACGACATCGAAGAGAATCGCGGTGTCTTGCAGCGCCGCTTGCAACGTGAAGGCCACACGGTGGTGTGTGCGGAGAGTGGCATTCAGGCGCTCGCGCTGGTGCCGGAGGGCGGCTATGACATGATATTACTCGATGTCATCATGCCCGTCATGGACGGCTACGAGACACTGCAGCAGCTCAAAGCGAAGGACCAGACGCGCGACATTCCCGTGATCATGATTTCTGCCTTAGACGAGTTGGCGATGATCGTCAAATGCATTGAACGGGGCGCTGAAGACTATCTGCCCAAGCCATTCGACCCGGTGCTCCTCAGAGCCCGGATCAGCGCGTGTCTTGAAAAGCGAGAGTTGCGGGACCGTGAACGGCTATTCATGCACGACGTCCTTCGCGTGGTCGCGGCCGCCGTTGACGTGGAAAAAGGGAGCTACAGCGCCGGTTCACTCGCCGAGATCTCTCTCCGTACTGACGAATTGGGGACACTCGCGCGCGTGTTCGATAACATGGTCGCGGGGATTCGCGACCGCGAAGAGCGGTTGCGGGCACAGATCGATAGGCTGCGTGAAGAAATTGCCGGCGTCAGTGACGAGCCAGTCACGTCAGACGAATCCTCGCCGGAGCTTCTGCAACCGGGATCGACTATTGCCTCCCGCTTTTCCATTGAGCGTGTCATCGGGCGTGGAGGCATGGGCGTGGTGTATCTCGCGCTCGACACGGAACTCGGCGAGCGCGTGGCCATCAAAACGCTGTTGCCAAAGCATCTCACGGCCGACGAAACAGCGATGGAACGTTTCCGGAATGAAATCCGGCTCGCGCGCCGAATTGCCCATCGCAATATCGTGCGGACGCACGACTTTGGGAAAACAGAGGACATGTACTACGTCACCATGGAGTTCGTGGAAGGCACGACACTCCGCGCGGTGATCGATCGCCGCGGTACGTTAGGCGTGACGGCAACATTGGCGATCGCGAAGCAACTCGCCGAGGCGCTAAAATGTGCGCATGATGAAGGTATTATTCATCGCGATATTAAACCGCAGAACTTGCTGCTCGACGCAACCGGCACGCTCAAGGTCATGGATTTTGGCGTCGCGCGCCTCATCCAGCGCACCAGCAACAATCTGACGCAGGTTGGTATGGTGGTGGGTACACCAACCTATATGTCACCCGAGCAACTGTTGGACGAAAACGTTGATGCGCGCAGTGACCTGTATGCGGCGGGGGTTGTGCTCTATGAATGTCTCATCGGCCAACCGCCGTTTGAGGGGAAATCGCCGGTCGCTCTTATCTCAAAAATTCTGAGCGCCGCGATTACACCACCCCACGAGTTGCGTCCGGACATTCCTCGCCACGTCTCGGCATTGGTCATGCAGTTGCTTGCCAAAGATGTGTCGATGCGCATGCAGTCGGCGGGCGCGTTGTTGCATCAACTTGGAACGCTCGCGTAGGCCAGACGGGCGCGTCCCTCGTCGGGCGCGCCCCTCGTCGGTCCGAACGACACGTGGGGCTTCAACCCCCGGCCGTTTACCGACGCGCCGGGATCTTCGAACCTCGATCCGTGCGGGCGATCAACTAGCGGTTCCTTCTGGAGGAGATTTGGGGGACCAGGCCGGCTTCGTGACCGTGCTGGGCGAAGATGGCATCATTCCCGGGGTCCCATGGCTGGGACTGACCTGGAAGTTCCGCTAGCTAGCGACACGCCTTCACATCTTCCGGGAGTCGTACGCCCAGTGAAGGATCGCCTGTCGCTGACGAGGCCGGCAGGTGAGGTCTGGATAGGAAATTCGATCGGGGTCGGTCGAGTAAACGGCGTGATCGCCGACCGCGCGAGCACCGACAGACGGGCGGCGGCGTGCCCTCCGCCTCGCTCGCGCGCCTCGTGGGCCGTGAGAACGGCGGTTCCAGTGGGGGGCGATGCCGGCGGGGACCGATCTGACGCGCCGGTACGCGCCGGTGGGACTGCCGCCCACGCCAAAGGTCCCCGCGTGGTGGCGGGGGACGGGGCCGTGCTCAGGGAGCGGTCGGG
>JAQBYI010000053.1 GCA_027622655.1 Gemmatimonadota bacterium
TGCGGGCGCCGCTCTTTTCGTATCGTGTTCCGCGGGCCCTACCCCAATCGTTGTTTTGCAGCGATCGTCGGCGCTCTGGTCGGGTAGCGGCCGCTGAAGCAGGCATCGCAGAAGCCGTCGGGGCCGCCGGGCACGGAGCCGAGCATGCCCTCAAGTGAGAGATATCCGAGAGAATCAACGCCGAGGTGAGTGCCGATTTGATCGACCGACATGTTCGCGCCAATCAACTCCTTCTTGTCCGGCGTGTCGATGCCGTACCAGCACGAACCGGTTATTGGCGGCGACGCGATGCGCAAATGCACCTCGCGCGCGCCTGCAGCCCGCACCATGGCGACGAGTCCGCGGGTCGTCGTGCCTCGCACGATTGAGTCGTCCACCATCACAACGCTCTTGCCGTCGAGGATCTCGCGCACGGCGTTGTACTTGACCTTCACCTTTGCGTCGCGGCCAGCCTGAGTCGGCTGGATGAACGTCCTGCCGACATAGTGATTTCGAATCAGCGCCATCTCCAGCGCCAGCCCTGATTCGTCTGAGAATCCGAGCGCGGCAGCGTTCGATGAGTCAGGCACTGCAAACACGAGGTCTGCGCCGGCCGCTGGGTGCTCCAGCGCAAGCTGGCGCCCGAGTTCCCGCCGGGCACGATGCACCGAGCCGCCGAACACGCGGCTGTCGGGTCGAGCGAAATAGACGTGTTCAAACACGCAGCGGTGCAGCGGTGCTTCACCAGCCATGTGCAGCGTGCGCACTCCCGAGGCGTCAACTGCGATGATCTCGCCCGGCTCCACGTCACGGACGTAGGTGGCGCCAACAATGTCCAGCGCGCACGTCTCGGAGGCGAATACGGTCGCGCCGTTCAGTGTTCCCATCGCAAGCGGGCGCCAACCGTGGGGATCGCGGGACGCCAGAAGGGTGTCGTTCACCACCACAAGCAACGCGTACGCCCCCTCGACACCTTCGAGGGCCTCGGCCAGCTGCTCCTCGGGCCGGTTCGCCATCGCCCGCGCGAGGCGATGTACGATGACTTCGGAGTCCATGGTCGAGCTGAAGATCGATCCGTTGGCTTCGAGCGTGTCGCGGATTTCCGTTGCGTTGATGAGGTTGCCGTTATGCGCGAGGGCGATGTGACCGCCCCGGAACTGAACGAGCGCCGGCTGCGCATTCTCGATGGTCGACGCTCCGGCAGTCGAGTATCGGGTGTGGCCGAGTGCCGTCCGTCCGGGAAGCTTGGCGAGGACGTCAGGGCCAAACGTGTCGCCCATCAGGCCCATTGCGACCTTGCCGCGGGCCTTGCCGTCCTGCACGGCAATGATTCCGGCCGACTCCTGGCCGCGGTGCTGCAGCGAATAGAGACCGAGGTGAGTCAGTCGCGCCGCGTCGTCGTGTCCGCTGATACCGAAGATTCCACACATCAGGCCGGTACTCCGGTGGCTGGGGCCGGCGGTGCAATGTCCGGCATACGAGCCATCGCACGTTCGATGGCTCCGTGATACGCGTCGGCAAGGCGGGCAATCGCGGCGGTAAAACCGCGCTTCGTGCCGATGACTTCGAGTCCGGCTTCTGGAGGCATCGTTGCGCCGATCACGGTGGCGCGAACGCCGTGTTTTGCGGCGATTTCGCGTATCGCCGAAACATCCGTCGTTGAGATGATCACGCGCGCCTGCGCTTCGCCGAAAAGCGCCGCACGCTCAGGGAGCGCTTCCCATACGCTCAGATTCACGGTTGCTCCGAACATTGCGCGCTGGTCCGCAATACAGCATTCCGCGAGCGCGACGGCCAGTCCGCCCTCGCTGCAGTCGTGGGCGGATCGTACGGCTCCTGTCTGGATTGCATCGAGGAGCGTATCGATGAGGGCGCGTTCGCTCACGAGGTCGCACTTGGGCGGTGCGCCAGCGACCACGTCGTGAATTCGCGACAGATACTCGCTTGCGCCGAGTTCGTCGGTCAGGTCTCCAAGTAAAACGATAGTGTGTCCCGCTGCGCGAAAGGCCATGCCCGTGGCATGGGCGATGTTGTCCAGCACGCCGACCATGCCGATTGTTGGCGTAGGATACACAGTTCCCGTGGGACTCTCATTGTAGAGCGATACGTTCCCGCCGGTCACCGGCGTCTCGAGCGCCTCGCAAGCTTCACCCATGCCGCCGACGGCCTCCTTGAACTGCCAGAACACATCGGGTTTCTTGGGGTTCCCAAAGTTCAGGCAGTTGGTGATGGCCCTCGGGCGGGCGCCCGTGCAGGCCACGTTCCGGGCAGCCTCGGCAACAGCGATGCGCCCGCCTACCCGAGGTTCGAGGTAAACGTAGCGCCCGTTGCAATCCGTCTTGACCGCGAGTCCCTTGGTCGTACCGCGGATGCGGAGGACCGCCGCGTCGGCAGCCCCGGGGCCGAGAACCGTGTTGGTGCGCACGGTCGAGTCGTACTGTCGGTACATCCATTGCTTGGAAGCGATCGTAGGCGACGACAGCAACTGCTCGAGCGTCCACGCAGGGTCGCGCTCTTCCGGCCGCTCGGGGATGCCGTGCACGTCGCGGGCCCGAAGGGCGATGATGGCGTCGCTCTCCCTGGCTTCGGGTGTGTAAGACGGACAGTCGGTCACCAAGCGTGTGCCGGGAAATTCAGCGACCACATGGTCGCCCTCAACCACACGGTATACCGGCTCGGCGATGACCTCGCCAATGACCTCGGCATGGAGGTCCCACTTCGCGAGGATTTCGCGAACCTGCTCCTCTCTCCCGCGCGTTGCGACCACGAGCATCCGCTCCTGCGACTCGCTGAGAAGTATCTCGTACGGCGTCATACCCTGCTCGCGCACCGGAACCTTCAACGTGTCAATGACCACGCCGACGTCGCCGCGCTCGGCCATTTCGGCGCTCGATGACACCAGCCCTGCGGCGCCCATGTCCTGAATGGCGACGACGTGTCCACTCGCGATGAGTTCGAGCGTTGCCTCGAGCAGGAGTTTTTCCGTGAACGGATCGCCGACCTGTACGCGCGGACGCTTGGCATCGCTTTCGTGCGAAAGATCCTCGGACGCGAACGATGCGCCATGAATCCCGTCGCGGCCCGTTCTCGCGCCGACGGCCATGATCGGATTCCCAACGCCCTCAGCCTTGGCGCGAATCAACTCTTCTTCGCGCAGGATTCCGACGCACATCGCGTTGACGAGCGGATTGCCCTCGTATGACTCGTCGAACATGATGTCGCCTGCAACGGTCGGGATGCCGACGCAGTTCCCGTAGTCTCCGATGCCTCTCACGACTCCTGCCACCAGATAGCGAACGCGCGGCGACTCGAGCGAGCCAAAGCGGAGCGAGTTCAGCATGGCGATGGGACGCGCGCCCATCGTAAAGACGTCGCGGAGGATGCCCCCCACGCCCGTCGCCGCACCCTGATACGGCTCCACGGCCGAGGGGTGGTTGTGCGACTCGATCTTGAACGCCACGGCGAGTCCGTCACCAATGGAGATGACCCCGGCGTTCTCGCCCGGCCCCTGGAGCACCCATGGAGCCTTCGTGGGGAGCGTGCGGAGCACCGGCCGGGAGTGCTTGTACGAACAATGCTCGCTCCAGAGTGCGCTGATGATCCCGAGTTCAGTGAACGTGGGCTGGCGCCCGAGCATCGCCACGAGACGCTCGAACTCATCGGGTGTAATCCCGTGTTCGGCGATCAACGCGGGCGAGATGATCGGGTCGCCGACCCTTGGAGTGACGGTCACTTGCCGGGGAGACTCCGAAAGATTTCTGAGAAGAGGGAGCCGAATCGGTGTTCCTTCACCTTGCGCAGCAGGTCGAGCTCGCCGGCATCGAGCCACATGCCCCCGCAGTCACTGCATACGTCAACCGCGACGTCGTTGGTCTTGATCTCTTTGAGGTCGGCCCCGCACTTGGAGCACTTCATGAAATGCGACTTGCGCTCCTCTTCCACGCGTTCGGCGTTGCGCTTCGCTCGCAGCTCCTTTACCAGGTCTGCGTCTTGTTTGAGGAAATATTCGTCTTCGTTCGCGCTGGGGGTTTCAGCCATGGAATCGGGCTCCGTTTGGAGTAGAGTGACAGGGTACGCTGATCAAGCGTTGACAGTCGCAAGTAACGACTCGAACAGAACGCGACCGTCGGCGGATCCAAGAAGCGGATCCATTGCGCGCTCAGGATGAGGCATCAGGCCGACAACGTTTCCGTTCGCGTTGCACACGCCCGCAATGCTCCGCATCGAACCATTCGGATTTGCCGCCGCAGACGGTTGGCCGGCCGCGTCCACGTAACGAAACACGATTTGTCCGGCGTCTTCGAGTCTATCTAGTTCGTCCTCACTGGCAGTGAAGCGGCCTTCGCCGTGAGCGATCGGCATCGTCAGGCATTGGCCGACATGGGCCTCAGACGTGAGCGGCAAGTCGCTTCGCTCAACGCGTATGGTCACCGGCATCGATCGATATCCAACGTCGTTCCGCAACAGGGCGCCGGGGAGCAGCTGCGCTTCGCACGCGATCTGAAATCCATTGCAGATTCCGATAACAATGCCGCCACCCGCCGCATGCGCGGCTACCTGTTGCATGATCGGGCTGAACCGCGCGATCGCTCCGGCGCGGAGATAATCGCCGTAGGAGAATCCGCCGGGGAGAATGACGACATCCGCGCCTTGGAGGTCGTGATCCTTGTGCCACAGCATTATCGCGTCTTCGCGGAGCTGCTCGACGACGGCAAACCACGCGTCTTCGTCGCAGTTCGAGCCGGGGAACCGAACGATTCCGACCTTCACGCGGCGTCCACCGAGGAGATCACGAAATCCTCCGTCACCGGATTGGCCAGGAGTCGGTCACACATGGACTGAACCGAAGCGCGCGCGGCTGCGGCTGACTCGGCCGCAGTCTCTATGACGATGTGCCGTCCAACATGCACGTCATCGACCTGGGGAAAGCCCAGCGTTCGCAGGGCGTCGGAAATGGCCTTACCCTGAGGGTCAAGAATGCCACGGCGCGGGAGCACCTGCACAACGATATGAAACTTCATGCGATTGGGTCCGGTGGAGTGGGTCGATCGTGCGGCGGAGATCCCGGGCGGCCGCGCCGCCGCCGACGGCGCTTGCGTCGTGGAGCTACGATGGCCTCGGCCGCAGGCGCTTCGTTCGCCTCATTATCGTCATCAGCATGATCGTCGTCATCTCCATCATCATCGTCATCATCATCTGAATAGGGGCTGCGCTCGTCGACGTCGTGGATCAGGTCGCGATGCCGATCCTCGAGTTCGGACTCATCGCGCGGTGCTCGCTCCAGCAGCCCGCGCACCCCGCCTGCCACGATTCCGTACAGCACGTAAAGCATCCCAACGGGAAAGAAAAACTCGCGCGGAAGGAAAATCAGCCCGAACACTAGCGACACGAAGATCAGCAGTCCGATCACGCCGCGAAGATTGCGCAGGCTGAACGTCGGCCAGGCGGGATACGGAATGTCGCTGACCATCAGGAACGCGAGTGCCGCCATCAGGTAGCGAAGCAGCACGTGCCAGGGGAGGTCGCCTATCGCTGTTTCGTTGTACAAAGGCGTCTGGCTGAACCAGTAGTAGGACGCCAGTACGGCGCCGGCCGCCGGACTCGGGAGTCCGCGAAAGTGCGACTTGGCGCGCCCAGCTTGTTCGATATTGAAGCGCGCAAGCCGAATCACGGCACAGGCCACGAAGCCAAACACGAACAGCCAATCCCAGCCATCCTTGTGCAAGACGGCGAAGTACATGATCATCGCCGGCGCCAATCCGAACGTGATGGCGTCCACCAACGAATCGAGTTCTGATCCAAATCGAGTATTCGTGCCCGTCGCCCGCGCTACGCGGCCATCGAGCGCGTCGGCAGCGGCTCCGATCATGACGTACAGCACGGCGCGGGTAAAGTCGCCTCGCGATGCGGCGACGATCGCGAAAACACCCCAAAAGAGACTGAACAGCGTTATGCCGCTGGGCAACATCACCATGGATGGGCGCGGGAGGCGCGGGCGTCGCATCAGCCCTCCGCCAGAATCGTCAGCCCGGCGCTCGCCTGCTGGCCAACGTGAACACGAACGCCGCAGGTCGTCGGAACAAAAATATCGACCCGCGACCCAAATCGAATGATCCCGAACCGGGCGCCTTGCGCTGCCAGGTCGCCGTGCCGCGAGTAAGTGACGATGCGGCGGGCGATCAACCCTGCAATCTGACGAACCACGATTCGGCCGAGTGGCGATTCAATTCCAACCGACATCTGCTCGTTATCGAGACTCGACTTCTCGGCCGCCGCGTTGAGAAACTTCCCCGGATTGTACTGCACGTATTCAACGGTGCCTGACACTGGATATCGGTTCACGTGAACGCTGAAAATGTTCATGAACACCGAAATGCGGATGGCCCGTCCCCTAATGAAGGCTGGCTCATCGACTTCCGTGATCATCACGATTTTTCCGTCCGCCGGCGAGATGACGAGGCGGTCGCCGCGGTCACCCTCTCGTTCCGGGTCGCGAAAGAAGTACACGACCCATCCGGCCACGATCAGCAGCACAGCTGCCAGCAGCCAGAGCCAGAGCGACGGCCGCGTGGCTGCAAAGACGACCGCAGCTAGCGCCAGGACGTCCGACGCCACGACAAACGGGATTCCTTCCTTCGCGAGTCGCATCAGGCCCCGGGCACTGGAAGCGTCGAACCCGTGAGGAGGCGATAGGCGTTCCGATACCGAACGCTCGTTGCTTCGATGACTTCAGCGGGTAGCGTCGGTGGCGGTGCGTTGCCGTTCCAGCGGCCCTCGCGCTTCTCGCCTTCGAGGTAGTCGCGTAGCGGCTGTTTGTCGAAACTGGGCTGTGACCCGCCCGGAGCGTAGCGGTCGGCTGGCCAAAACCTGGAGCTGTCGGGCGTGAGCACTTCATCGATCAGGATGATTTCGTCGCCGACGGTGCCGAATTCGAACTTTGTGTCGGCAATGATGATACCACGCCCGGCTGCGACCTCGCGTCCCTCGCTGTAGATCATTCGCGAGAGTCTCTCAAGCTCTGTCGCAGTGCGCTCACCCAGCTCCGCTCGCATGTGGGCAATCGTGATGTTCTCATCGTGGCCTACGTCGGCCTTCGTGGCCGGGCTGAATACGGGCGGTTCGAAGCGGTCGCTTTCGATGAGACCTGCAGCAAGCGGTTCACCGGCGAGTGTTCCGGTCTGGCGGTACTCTTTCCACGCTGAGCCGGCGAGGTACCCCCGTACGACACACTCCACGGGAATCACTTCGGCGCGCCGGCACAGCATCGTGCGGCCCACGAGCTGATCGCGGAAGGCGGCGATGCCGGGAACGGCCCGAACGATGTCATCCACGTCCGACGACAGCATGTGGTGCGCGAGTTTCCCTTCGAATTGACGCAGCCACCACGCGGTGATTTGCGTCAGAACGGCCCCCTTGAAGGGCACCAACTCGTCCATCACGACGTCAAATGCGCTGACGCGGTCGCTGGCAACGAGCAGCAGTCGCTCAGCGTCAACGGCGTAAACATCTCGAACCTTTCCGCGGCGGATTCGTTCGAGGGGGAGCTCCGTGTTACCGACGACTTCGGTCATACCCGAACATCCTCACTTGGTGCGGGGGTGCCGGAGGCGGCGAGAATCGGCTCGACCACCTCGGCAAGGAATTCATTCACTTGTGCCGGCGCGCGGCCCACAAACCTCTGCGGATCGGCAGCAGCCGCGATGTCGTCCATCGGGACACCAAAGGCGGGGTCCGCGGCAAGCCGGGCAAAAAGATCGTTCGACGCGCCCGCATCCTTCATCGCGCGCGCTGCCTCCACGCTGTGCCTTCGGATCACTTCGTGCATCTGCTGACGGTCGCCTCCGCGCTCAACAGCTCGCACGATGATCGCCTCGGTCGCCATGAACGGGAGCTCATCTGCGATTCGCGCACGTATACGCGCGGGGTGCACTTCAAGTCCCGAAGCGACGTTTTCCCAGAGGATGAGGATCGCATCGGTCGCAAGAAACGCTTCCGGAATGGTCAGTCGCCGATTGGCGCTGTCGTCGAGCGTGCGTTCGAAGTACTGGACGCTGTGCGTCTGATTCGCGTTTGGCTCGAGCGAAAGCACGAACCGCGCGAGCGAGTTGATACGCTCGCAACGCATCGGGTTTCGCTTGTACGCCATCGCGCTCGATCCGACTTGGTCCTTCTCGAACGGCTCTTCGATCTCGCCGAACGATTGGAGCATCCGTATGTCGCTCGCAAATTTCGCGGCGCTGGTCGCCAGGCCGGCGACGACGGAAAGAACCTGCGCGTCGAGCTTCCTGCTGTAGGTTTGTCCCGAAACGGGAATCGACGTCTCGAATCCCATAGCCTGTGTCACGAGTTTGTCGAGCTCTCGAACCTTGGCGTCGTCGCCTTTGAACAGGTCGAGAAAGCTCGCCTGCGTGCCGGTTGTTCCTTTGACACCTCGCATTGGAAGTGCGGCCAACCGGTAGTCGATGTCGGCAATGTCCAGTACGAGGTCCTGCATCCAGAGCGTTGCGCGCTTGCCTACCGTGACAAGCTGCGCGGACTGCAGGTGGGTGTAGCCGAGCGTAGGTTCCTCACGCCACTGCCGGGCGAAAGTCGCCAGGCGCCCAAGAACTGCGACGGCTCGGCTGCGGAGCAGTTCGATTCCGCGGCGCATCTGGATCAGGTCCGTGTTGTCCGTAACAAATGCGCTCGTGGCGCCGAGGTGGATGACGCCGCGCGCTGCGGGCGCCGCATCTCCGAACGCATGAACGTGCGCCATCACGTCGTGCCTGAACTTCTTCTCGTACGTCGCGACCGCCGCGAAATCGATGTCGTCGAGATGTGCCCGCATGTCATCGATGGCGGCCGCCGAGATGTCGACCCCGAGCGCTCGCTCCCCGTCGGCGAGCGCCAGCCAGAGGCGGCGCCAGAGTCCGTGTCGAGTCTGAGCCGACCATAACTCGAGCATCGTAGCCGAGGCGTAGCGTTCGGAAAGCGGAGATGAATATCGAGAGGTGGTCACTGAGTGATCACTGTTGAATGGCGAAATCAGTACTGAACACGCGCCCGCCGCGCTCAAGGAACATGCGAATCCGCCCGCGCCCGGCGTACGACTCCAACACCTGCTTGGCCTGACGCGCGTTCTTGATGGGGGTGTTCATAACCTGCACAATCACGTCACCGTTCCGCACACCCAGATCTTCGGACACCCGTTGCGCGACCGATACGATGAGCGCGCCACCACCTTCATTGCGGATGTTGCGTTCCGTCCGAATGGCTGCCGTGACGTCCACCAGCTCAAGATCGCGGAGCACCGCCACACGCTGCGCCGTTACTTCTGGCTGATCCGCGACGGTCACGTGCACTTCAATCTCGCGACCACCGCGGCGGATAGTCAGTGGAACATCATCACCGACCCGAAGATCAAGCTGTTCGGCTTCCCAATCGTAGGCGTTCCGGAGCGTTCGGTCGCGAGAACGCACAAGTACGTCGCCCCGCCTGATGTCGGCTTTCGCGGCGGGAGACTCCGGGGTCACTTGGCTGACCACAGCTCCGCGCGAGAGTGCTTCGCGGTCGCTCCCGTCGGTTGACGGCACGTCAATGCGCACGCCAATCCACGGCTGCCGCGCCTTGCCGTGGGCGATCAGGTCGTCCGCAACGCGCCGGGCTCGGTCTATCGGAATCGCGAACCCAAGGCCAATTGAGCCGCCGCTCGGTGAGTAAATCGAACTGTTGACGCCAACGACTTCGCCCATCGCGTTGACGAGTGGACCGCCGGAGTTGCCAGGATTGATTGACGCGTCCGTCTGAATCATGTCAACGTAGAGTCCGCCGCCCTCCGTGCGCGCCGTCAGGTTGCGGCCCGTGGCGCTGATGACGCCGGTCGTCACGCTTGGCTCGGTGTTGCCGAGAACAAAGCCGTACGGGTTTCCGATAGCGATGGCCCATTCCCCGATCAGTAAACCTCGCGACGTACCGAGGGTCGCGACCGGCAGGTCCTTCGCGTCGATCTGCAGCACGGCCAGATCATTCAACTCGTCGCGCCCGAGCACCTTGGCGTCGAATGTCTGACCGTCGCGCATCGCCACGCTGACTTTGGTGGCGCCTGCGATCACGTGAGCGTTGGTCAGAATGACTCCATCGCTCCGGATAATGAACCCGGATCCAATCCCCGACGACGTTTGGTCGCGGCTTTGCGGTCCGAAGAAAAAGTCGTAAGTCGTTACTCGCTGTACGGCCTCCGTCTGCACAGTCACCACAGCCGGTGAGACTTTGGCGACCGCCTCCGTGATCGCCGTCCGTCGTTGTGCGGCGATGGCAATCGGGCTTGTATCGACGCGCTGCGTCGCCTGTGCCTCCGAAGGGGTCGCACCACCGCCTCCGCAACCAAGCGTCGCCAGCATGGCGACGGCGATAGAGCGGCGGAGTCGCAAGGGCCGGGGCAGTTGACGCATTACTTCGATCGCCGCGTCTTGGGGCGGCGGCTGATGGCACCAAGGAACCGGTCGAGTCCGCGATCGGTGAGCGGGTGCTGGAGCAACGATCGGAGAACTTCAGGAGTGACGATTGCGACATCGGCCCCGGACGTAGCCGCTGCAGCAAAACTCGCTGCCGTTGCGGGTCCTGCGGCGGCAACATCACACTCCGCGGCGCTGTGATCAAAAGCGCGGCGCATTTGCGTGAGGACGCCGTTCCCGTCTGAGCCGACCGAGTCGAGAGTGTCGACCGAAATGGTCACCATCGACGCCCCGGCGTGGGCCGCGAGAATCCCCTGTGCCGCCGAGTAGACCAGCGTGGCGGCCACCTGTACCCCGTCCGCGGCGAGTTTTCGGATCGCCGGCATGGCATCGTCGATAAGCGGCACGGCTACGATTATGCGCTCGGAGATCTTGCGCAGGTCTCGCGCTCCTTTGACGATCTCGGCCGCTCCTACCGCCGGCACGCTCGCGCAAATCGGGAGGCGAGTGGCCCGCGCGATTTCTGCGAGGAGTTCGCGCGCGTCGGACTGCGGCGACTCGGTGGCGATAATCGTCGGTGTCGCGACAATGCCGTCGATCAACCCGGCGTCAGTGGCCCACCGGATGTCGTCGAGCGAGGTCGTCGCGAGGAAGATGCGCATCGTCTAGGTCCTTACGTAGAGGTGTTCAGGGTACGTCACCTGCTCCAGAGTGAGGCCACAGGCAGCGGCCGGCGGCGACACTTCGTCGTTCGTCTCAGCGTGGAGCAGCATCGCGAACTCTTCCCGCGGACGCTTGCCGGCGGCCACGTCCATCATGCTGCCGACGAGAAAGCGCACCATGTGGTGCAGAAACCGATTTGCCTCGATAGACAGCACGAGTTCCGTCCCGGCCGACTTCCATGCGCACGACGCGACTGTGCACTGATGGTTGTCGTCCGGGGGCGCGGTGCCCCGAACGGCGAAACCTCGAAACACATGCGTGCCGCACGTCTGAGCCGCGCACCAGTCGAGCGCATCGCTGTCCGGGGCCCCGGCGTGCGGCCACGGCAGCAGGAAGCGGCGTCGGAATGGTGACCAGCTGTCATCGGTGAGTCCAACCACATAGCTGTAGCGCCTGGAAACGGCGCCGAAGCGGGCGTGGAACGAAGTGACCATCTCGTGCGCATCGGCGATCCACACGTCAGCAGGGAGTTGCTGGTTCAGCGCCCTGCGGAGCCGTTCCGGCGTCCAGTGCGACGCCATCTCGACTCCGGCCGACTGGCCGCGGGCGTGAACACCCGCATCGGTTCGGCCCGCTCCTGTCACGCGCACCGGTTCGCCCGCGAGCCGCGAGAGCGTCGCCTCAAGCGTTCCCTGAACCGTGCGTGTTTCAGGCTGCACCTGCCAGCCGGAGAAGTCCGTTCCGTCGTACTGCACGACGAGCTGGATGACGCGCTCCGACATTGCACCGAAATTATTCACAGGACGCCCGTGGTTCAAGGAAAAACCCAACCTCGTTTCGATTGACATTACCGCGAGCGGCCGGCAAGCTTCGTTTCCACGCGCACGGCGGGCCGCGGGCCAGCCGGGGTGGTCCTACATGACTCCACGAACTCTCGAATCGCTGGCACACGCCCTGGGTGCCGCGACCACGCTCGACGCCGCCCTCGTTGCTCTGGGGGAATGCGTTGCCGATGTGGATCGCGGGGCCTCGGTGGCGTACCTGCGGGTCGACGCGAGGAGCGGGCTCATCGTTGAGCGCCGCGATCCCTCCGCAGGCGCCGTGGTGAGTGCGCCGGTAGACGTTGCGGTGGGACAACTGCCCGAGAACGTCGTCAAAGCGGTCGGGGCCGGCGGAAGTTTCGTCGACGTTGGAGACGAGGCGCCGACCTTTGCGAGGATGCTGGGACTTTCGCTGGAGGGGCCCGGCGCGCGCCTCGCGCTGCGTGGGGTCCGGGTCGATGGCGACCTTGTGGGAATTGTCGCTCTGCGGGAGCCACCGCGCGTATTCGGTGTAACCGTGACGGAGCGCGCTGGGCCGTTGGCGGCGCTCTTCGACGTGGCCGTCCAGCGGTTCGTGGAACGGGACGCCCGGGCCGAGGCGATGCGATCGCTCGAAGAGATCACGCAGCGCCTGCACGCTGAGTACATGGCGCGCCTTGGCGCCCTCGAAGCTCAGTTGAGCGAGGTGAGGGCGGCGACGCCGACAAACTCCACCGGGGGCGAAGATGCGGTCGCCGCCGAACGACGCACCGCAAAGGCCGCCGAAGAGCAGCGCCGGTCAGCACGACGACTCGCCGCGCTCGAGCATCAGCTGACGGCCTCTATTGGACAGCTCGAGCAGGCGCACATCGAGCTGCATCGTCGCAGCGAGTCGCTTCGGCAACGGACGCGGACGCTCTACCTGATCGACCGGCTGCTGACGCTCGCGGCGACGACGGCGTCGCCCGAGCAGCTCGCGGACGGACTCCTTGCCCTTGTGGGCGACGACATGCAGGCGCTGAGGTGTTCGCTGTTTATCGCAGTTCCGACGGACCGGAAGTGGCTCTATCTCGCGGCGTTCCGGGGGTTGGCGCCACATATCGTCCGAGGATCACGCATTGAGGTTGGGCACGGAGTCGCGGGAAGAGTGGCTGCCTCGCGAGAGCCGCTGCTCGTGGTGGATGCCGGCGATGCCGCTGCGGCCCCGTTGCTCGGAGACGAATATCTCACGACCGGGTCCTTCATCAGTTTCCCGCTGGTAATTCACGACGCGCTCGTCGGCGTCGTGAATCTGACCAATCGGGCCCAACGAGGGCTGTTCGTCGAGGAAGACGTCGAACGGGTACGTATGCTTGGCCTGGTCATGGCGCTCGTCGCACACCAGGCCATGCTGTCCGAACGCCTCATGGGCGAAATCGGTGCCGAGTAGCGCTCTTCGCGACGCCGTTCACCAGTTGGTGCGCGGGGAGTCGCTTTCGACCGACGCGGCGGCTGCGGCCTTCGCCGAGGTAATGGCGGGCGAGGGCACGCCCGCACTTATTGGTGCGCTTTTGGCCGCGCTCCGCGTCAAAGGAGAGACGGCCCACGAATTGGCCGGGGCCGCCACGGCGTTGCGCGGGGCGATGAAGCCGCTCGTGGCGCGCGACCCGGACTCGCTGGTTGACACATGTGGGACCGGCGGCGGAAAACTTGCAACGTTCAATATTTCGACTGCCGCCGCCCTCGTTATCGCCGGAGCGGGTGTGCGTGTCGCAAAGCACGGGAATCGATCGTTCACGACGCGTTGCGGCAGTGCGGACGTCCTCGAGGCGTTGGGCGTCGCGATCGACATGCCGGCCGATCGGATGCCCGATGTGCTCGAGGAGGCGGGCATCGTGTTTATGTACGCTCCCACGATGCACCCGGCGATGCGCCACGTCGGCCCCATACGGCGCGAGCTCGCGATTGAGAGCATCATGAACATGGTGGGGCCGCTGGCTAACCCGGCGCGCGCCGGGCGTCAGGTTGTGGGAGTCTCAGACCCGGCCCGTGCCGAGCTAATGGCCGGCGCGTTGGCTGCGCTCGGCACCGTCCATTCCATGGTTGTCCACGGCGCGCCCGGCATGGACGAGGTGTCTCCGATTGGTCCAACGGCAGTCATCGAAGTTCGAGGCGGCGAACTGTTTCGCTCCACCATAGATCCGCAAGCGCTCGGTTACGGCCCGCTCGACCCGGCCGAACTCGGAGGCGCGAGTCCAGAGGAAAACGCCAGCGTGATCGAGGACATCCTGAGCGGCTCGGGGGCGCCGGCCGCGCGAGCGGCCGTGATTATCAACTCTGCAGCTGCGCTAGTGGTTGCCGGCAGGGTACAGAGCGTTGAAGCTGGACTGGCGGTCGCCCAGGAATCCGTGTCGAGCGGAGCGGCGCGCGACGCTCTCGAGCGGCTGCGCCGCGCTACGCAGGCGACTGGTTAGTAGCGACGCAGTACGCCGACGACTATGCCGCGTACCTGCATTTGGTCTTCGCGAACGTAGATCGGCGACATCTGATCGTTCGAAGGTTGCAGTCGGATTCGGCCATCGCGTTCCCGGAAATAGCGCTTGACGGTCGCAGACGTCCCGTCCAGCATGGCGATGACCATATCGCCGTTGTCCGCGCTCGTTCGATCCTGCACTACTACCACGTCGCCGTCGCGGATTTGATCGTCGATCATCGACTGGCCGCGCACACGAAGCGCATAGTGATTGCCAGAGCGGCGCACGAAGTCTTCGGGGACCGAGACGGTTTCGTCGGACACGGCCACCTCAATCGGCGAACCGGCAGCCACCGAGCCCAGGAGCGGCACTTCGACGGCCCGCGTAATCACATCGGACGGTAGTATCTCGATCGCGCGGCTCTCATTGTACGTTCGTTTGATGTAGCCTTTGCGCTCGAGGTTCGTAAGATGCTCGTGAACCGTGGCGAGCGAGTTATAGTTGAAGTGCTCGGCGATTTCCTCGAAACTTGGGGCGTACCCGTGTTCGCCCGCGTAGCTGTTCAGGTAGTCGAGGATCTGGCGCTGGCGTCGTGTAAGTGGCATTTCGAATCCGAAGAGTGGGTTGGTGCCGCTGTGGCGACCGACGATAGACTGACTCCCGAACAACACCCGAAGTAACGGTATCAGAACATTGGCCGAAACACAAGCTGCGAACCGCTTATGGAGCCCGCCCAGTGGGGTGCTGGGCGAGCTTGTCGCTGAGGCAGAGCGCCGGGCGTCGGTGATTCAGGCGGGCCCGCTCCCGGACGTTTCCGACCTCGCAAAGCGAGGGGCCCCGATCGATTTCGCAGCGGCGCTCTCGAAGCCAACGGTGGCCGTCATCGCCGAAATCAAGAGAAGAAGCCCCAGCAAGGGGTCGCTCAATGAATCGCTCCGCGCGGGCCTGCGGGCCCAACAGTATGCGGCCGGCGGCGCCTCCGCTCTCTCGGTGTTGACGGAACCATCGCGGTTTGGCGGTTCAATGGAGGATCTCGCTGAAGTACGGAGCAGCGTCGCGATCCCGATACTGCGAAAGGACTTCATCGTTCGCGCCGTGCAGCTCTATGAGGCGCGCGCAGGCGGCGCCGATGCGGTCCTGTTGATTGCGAGAGCGCTTGAGCCAAGCCGCTCTGACGAGTTGGCTCGTGAAGCCAACGCAATAGGGTTGGCCGTACTGTTCGAGGTGCGCGATGAGGCGGAACTGGCGCGGGCTATAGCAGTCCCGGGGTGCGCGATCGGGGTGAACGCGAGGAACCTCGAGACGCTCGAAATGGATCCCAGCGTCAGTGAGCGATTGATCCCGCTGATTCCTCCGGAGCGGGCGGCTGTGTTTGAAAGCGGCATTGACGGACTGGCCCACGTTGAACGTGCGGCGCGGCTCGGGGCAGATGCCGTGCTCGTCGGTTCCATGCTTTCCCGTCACGCCGACGGTCAGGCTGCGGTCGCAGGGATTTCCACGGTCGTTCGCGTGACCCGTGGTTGAGATCAAGTTCTGCGGTCTCATGCGCGAGATCGACGCAGCGTTTGCATCGGCCGTCGGGGGTAGCTACGCCGGTGTGATCTTCGCCGGCGGACCGCGCCAACTGACTCCCGAGCAGGCGGCAATTGTGCTTGCAGGAGCCGCACCGGACGTGCAGCGGGTTGGCGTGTTCGGCGCCGATTTTCGCGAACGAATCCCGCGTGCGATCGCAGCTGTTCCGCTCGACGTCGTCCAGCTTCACGGCGATCCGACTGTTGCTGATATTCGTGCCGCCAGGGCGCTTTACTCGGGCACGATCTGGGCGGCGGTTCGCGTCGCAGGCAACTCCATGCCGGCCCTCGCCGCCGAGCTTTTCGGCGAAGCCGACGCAGTGCTGCTCGACGCACTCGCGCCGGGCGCGTTGGGCGCGCCGGGCGCGTTGGGCGCGTTGGGCGGAACTGGGCGTCGCGTGGAGTGGCCGATGATCGCCGGTGATGTCGCCCGCATTCGCGCCGGGGGGATGATGGTCTTGGCAGGTGGACTGAACGGAGCGAATGTTCGGGACGCGATTGCGGCTCTGGAGCCCGACGTGGTGGATGTGTCGTCTGGAGTCGAGACGGCGCCCGGTTTGAAGGATCACGAAAGCATGACGGCGTTCGCGCATGCGGTGCTACGGAGCGGGACATGAGCGGAGCCATCAACCACGACGGACGATTTGGCGCGTACGGCGGACAGTACGTCCCGGAAACGCTCATTCCGGCGTTGGATGAACTCACGAAGGAATACGACGCGGCGATTTGCGACCCGTCGTTTGTGGCGGCGCTTACGGCCGAACTCGAGACGTACGTCGGCAGGCCTTCTTCGCTGTCGGATGCGCCGCGCTTTTCCAAGCATGTCGGTGCCCATGTACTGCTCAAGCGTGAAGACCTGAATCACACGGGCGCCCACAAAATCAACAATGCAATCGCCCAGGCGCTGCTGGCGATTCGAATGGGGAAACGGAGAATCATCGCTGAGACCGGAGCCGGGCAGCATGGCGTCGCGACGGCGACCGCATGTGCTCGTTTCGAACTCGAGTGTGTCGTGTACATGGGCGAGGAGGACATGCGGCGTCAGGAGCTGAACGTCTTCCGGATGCGACTCATGGGCGCAACGGTGATTCCGGTGCGTTCCGGCACGCGCACGCTCAAGGACGCTACGAGCGAAGCCATTCGCGACTGGGTGGGCACGTGCGATGAAAGCCACTATATCATCGGTTCCGTCGTCGGGCCGGCCCCGTATCCACGCATGGTCCGCGACTTTCAGGCGATTATCGGGCGAGAGGCTCGCGCCCAGGTGCTTGAGCGAGTCGGGCGCCTCCCGCGCACGGTCGTGGCGTGTGTGGGGGGAGGCTCCAACGCGATGGGGACTTTTCACGCGTTCGTGGGAGACGCCGAAGTTGAACTTATCGGCGTGGAAGCTGCCGGAAAGGGACTCGAAGCCTCGGAGCATTCGGCGTCGCTGCAACGTGGCGCCCCCGGCGTTCTGCACGGGTCGCTCAGCTACCTGCTCCAAGATGCGCACGGTCAGGTGCATCCGGCGCACTCGATTTCGGCCGGTCTCGACTATCCGGGGGTGGGGCCCGAGCACTCGTGGCTCAGGGACACGGGGCGGGCCACATACGTGTCGTGCACGGATGCGGAGGCGCTGGACGCTTTCGGGCTGCTCGGCAGGCTCGAGGGCATCATTCCCGCGCTCGAGACCGCTCACGCTGTGGCGTGGATAGACGCGAGTCGTGGCCGGTGGGCGTCGGACGACGTGGTGCTCCTTTGCGTGAGCGGGCGCGGTGACAAGGATGTGGCGCAGGTCGCTCAATCGCATACTATTAGCGTGTGACAAACGCCGTAGTGCCGCCAAATCACGATGCGGCTGAAGAGCCGCCGCCGCGCCGTTCGACCCGGCGGTTGTTGACGGCGTGCTGCGCCAACTCGACAAGACCATGAGGGCGTACCAGCTGTACGAGGGGAAGACCACGAATCCGACGTACGCGAAAGCGCTCGATGCGGCGCGCGCGGCCTTCGTTCCGCTCTGGGCAAGAACCGACAGACTCACGCTTCAGGTTGAGGATTCGCAGTTCCTGTGGTGTGGTGTACCGGTGCATGTGCAGGAGGAAAAGGCGAGTGATTCGCTGCCATGGACTCTGTATAAGGACGGCATTCGCGAAATCACGTGTACGCCCGGGTTCGAAGCGTCAGATCTCGACCGCTTCCTCGCCGTGATTCCGAAGGTTCGGAAATCGCAGGCCGGTGTCGACGACCTGATCACACTGCTGTGGGAGCAGGACTTCGAACACCTCACGTACCAAAACGTCGAGCTTGCTCTGGACGGCGTGCCAATTGACGCGGCAGCGGAACCCGGTCGCTGGCCCGTTACGGCGGGCGAGGTCGTCGAGAATCCGGCCGACGCCATAGCCGAAGCGAGAAGCGAGGCCGACGCAGAGGGCAGGGCGGGCGGTAGCGGCGCAGAGGACGCGCCAAAACCGAAAGGAATCGTGAGCATGGACGACTTCGATTCCGCCATGTACTTCCTCGACGAAGGGGAAGTGAGCTACCTCAGAACGGAACTCGAGAACGAGTACGCGACAGACCTCCGACGCACTGTGTTCGACGCGTTACTCGACATTTTTGAACTTCAAACCGACCGTCTCGTGCGGAGCGAAGTAGTCGATCATATCGACGCGCTGACGCTGCATCTGCTCGCCGGTCGCCAGTTCGCGAATGTCGCCTATCTGCTTCGCGAAGTAGGATCAGTCCTCGAGCGCGCGCGCGAGGTGCATCCCGAGACCCGCGATCGTCTCAAGAATCTTGCCGATCGCCTCAGCGATCCGGCAGCGCTATCGCAGCTCCTCCAGGCCATGGACGAGTCTGATTCGCTGCCCCCAAGTGTGGATCTGCAGGAACTCTTCGTGCAGCTCCGGCCAACCGCGCTGGGCACCGTGTTCGCGTGGCTCAGCCAGACTCAGAATATCCGGTTGCGTCCGCTGCTCGAAGCTGCCGCCGACCGGCTGGCGGCCTCGCATACCGGCGAAGTCGTTCGATTGATCGCGGACGGCGACGGCAACGTGGCCATGGAGGCCGTGCGCCGGGCCGGTGCGCTTCGTACCGCTGCGGCCGTGGGTGCGCTCGGAAAGGTGCTGAACGAACCGTTCCGCGACCTGCGCGTTGCCGCAGTCACGGCACTCGTCGACATCGGTACGGCCGGCGCCATGCAGGCGCTCGAGAGGGCTATTGAAGACAGCGACCGGGACGTGCGCATCGCAGCGGCGAAGGCCCTCGCCGCACGCGTTCACAGGCCGGCGCTGCCCCGCGTGACTGCCGCCATCAAGTCCAAGGAAATCCGCGAGGCCGATCGCACGGAGCGGCTCGCGATGTTTGAACTCTACGGCCTGCTCTGCGGTGACGCGGGGATTCCGGTCCTCGACGAACTGCTGAACGCCAAGGGTGGCATGTTCGCGAGGAAGGAGGATCCGGAGCTACGGGCATGCGCGGCCGTTGCGCTCGGCAAGATCGGATCGGCTCGCGCGAAAGAGTCGCTCAACAGGTCTGCTTCTGAAAAGGACGTGGTCGTCCGCAGCGCCGTTGCGCGCGCGCTCCGCGGGCGTGGCGAGTGAATAATCCGCCGGGCTCGGGCGCGCGTCCGACGCAGCGCTTCACCGTGTCGCAGGCGGCGCAGGCAGGCGGCGAGGGCTTCGTGCGCGAAATGGGTCGGAATCTCATTCTCGCGATGTACGGCGCCCTCAAGAGCCTGAGGATGTATCCGGCCGAAAACGCAGTTGTACAGTCCGCCCTTGGCGAGCTGGTCCGGGTGGCGGAGGAAATGCGCGTCACTGAGGGAGAGCTCGAGTTCCGGGTCGCGGGCGAGTTCATTTTTGTGAACTCGACGCGCCTCCGCCTCGATCTCGATAACTACACGACGTTCAGCTACCTGTTGACGCACTTTCGGTCGGCCGGCGTTGGTGACCTCAAGATTCTGGGCGCGACGTCTCTGCGTGATTGGACGGTACTGCTGTCGTTCCTGCTGAAGCCTATGGGCGACACGCCGGCCGATCGCTACCAGCAACTGCTCGCCCGGTTTGAGATGACCAATGTGCCGTCGTTCGAAATATCTCCTCCCATTGAGTCGGAGGACGAACAGAAGTCACGGTCCGAGTCGCGCGAATCGGCCAAGCGAACGTATTCCGAATCCGTCGCGGCGACCAAAGATGTGATGAACTCGGTTCGGATGGGTCAGAGCCCGAACCTGAAGAAGGTCAAGCGCGTTGTGCAGGGGATCGTGGATCAGATTCTTTCCGATGAAGCGTCGCTCGTCGGTCTGACCACGATTCGTGACTACGACGACTATACGTTCACGCACTCCGTGAACGTGTGCATTTTCTCCGTCGCGTTGGGCCGGAGAATCGGGCTGTCCCGATTGCAGTTGTATGACCTTGGTTTGGGCGCGCTTTTTCACGACATCGGCAAGTCGCGCGTGCCGTCGGAAGTGATCAACAAACCGGGTCAGCTCAACGAGGATGAGTGGCGCATGATCGCATCGCACCCGTGGATGGGGCTCCTGGCGTTGTTCCAATTGAAGGAGGCCACGGAATTCCCGTACCGGGCAATGCGCGTGGCGTACGAGCACCACATGAAGCGAGACGTCTCGGGCTACCCGCGCTCGCTGCGCACCAAATCCATCGGCATGTTCAGCCGGATCGTTGCCTGTGCGGATGCTTTCGATGCGGCGACGTCGCGGCGGTCGTACCAGTCTGAGCCGTTGAGCCCCGCGAGTGTGCTGGCCGAGTTGCGGGACAATGCTCGACGCGGCCAGGACCAGGTCATCGTCAAGGCGTTTGTAAGCTTGCTCGGGATCTATCCGGTCGGCACGTTCGTCGTCCTTGATACGTTTGAACTGGCGATCGTGCACTCGGTCAATCCGGATCCTGCGCTCGTGAGCCGGCCCATTGTCCTCATCGTCAGCGACGACCTCGGCAACGTTCGTCACCCCGGTGACGTGGTGAGCCTCGCTGAAAAAGACGAGGCCGGAACCCACCGCCGCACGATCATCAAGACGGCCGATCCGGAGCGCTACGGCGTGCGGGTCGGCGACTATTTCCTCTGACGTGCTGAGCGAGCGGTTCGCGGCACTGCGCGCGTCCAATCGGCGCGCGCTGGTCTGTTATGTCACGGCCGGCCATCCCGATCCCGGCGCCAGCCTCGCGCTCGTGCAGGGACTCGCCGATGCCGGCGCTGACGTCATTGAGCTTGGCGTACCGTTCAGCGATCCGGTCGCTGACGGACCGGTAATTCAGCAGAGCAGCCAACTGGCACTGGACGCTGGCATGACGCTCGATCGAGCGCTTGAGTTGGGTGCCCGCGCCAAGCCCGACGTCCCACTCGTCTTGTTCAGTTACCTCAATCCGTTGCTTGCGGCCGGGAGCGATGTCCTGACGCGTGCGCACGACGCGGGGATTGCCGGCCTGCTCGTCACGGATTTGCCCGTTGGGTCCGATCCGGATCGCGAACGCTGGATAGGTGAAAGTCCGCTGTCATTTGTGCGCCTGGTGGCGCCCACCACACCGACTGAACGCATGGCGTCCATCGCCAGCCACGGCGGCGGATTCGTCTACCTCATCAGTCGACTTGGTGTGACCGGTGCGCGCTCAGAACTTCCCCCGGACCTCCCGGCCACTATCCACCGATTGCGGAGTGTGTGCGAGCTCCCGATCTGCGTGGGCTTTGGCGTGTCGTCGCCGGAACAGGCACGGGCCGTCGGCGCGCTCGCCGACGGAGTGGTCGTCGGGAGCGCACTCGTCACGGCGGCAGGTCGGTCGGTAGACGACGCCCTCGGCTTCGTACGTGCGTTGCGCGCTGAGATGGACCGCGCGTGAGCGGCCGCCCGGCAGCGCACGGATCGGGTGGCGAACTTCCGGCGTGGGCCGTCGTGTCCGACAAGCGTCGTGCGCACATCATGCGCGTGACCGCGCTGCTCGATCGCTGGGCCATGGAGATGGACCTTGGCGCTGACGAGGCTCAGGCATGGCACGACGCCGGCCTCTGGCACGACGCGCTTCGCGATGCGTCGGAGAGCGAACTTCGTGCGATCAGCGGCGACGCTACGCTCCCGCCGGACGTACTCCACGGACCGGCGGCGGCGCGCAAACTCGCAGTGGATGGCGAAACGCGGGCGTCAGTACTGAATGCCGTTCGTTGGCACACGGTTGGATCGCCAGACTGGGACCGTACGGGCCGTGCGCTCTTCATGGCGGACTTCCTCGAGCCTGGTCGAAAGTTCATGGTGGAAGACCGCGCGTTCATCGCTGCTCAGCTGCCAACGGACTTTGACGCCGTCTTCCGTCAGGTCGTGCGGATGCGGCTCGAGTGGACGCTGCGCGAAGGGAAGGGACTCTTCGCTGAAACTGTCGCGCTGTGGAACACAATCCGGTAGCGCCCGAACGACGAGGTTGGCGCGTAGGTCGAACTCTGGTCATAGCCAGCGTGGTGCTGATCGTTGCCTTCGGCGTCGCGCTTCGGACGGATTTCGGCGCGATGAATGCTCCCGCCTGGATGCGGTGGGCCACGCGCGGTTCGCCAGCGGCCGGCGCGGGCGCCGTCGAGCGTGTGGTTCCGATCGGAACGCGAATCAAAGTCGACGTGCTGAACGCTTCTGATGTGCGAGGAGCCGCGCGAACGGCCGTGGGATTGCTGCGAGACGCCGGGTTCGACGTCGTCTATTTCGGGAACACCGCCGAACGACATGACTCGACGATCGTTCGTGATCGCTCGGGGCACGCTGAGTGGGCAGACTGGGTGCAACTTCTCCTCGCGCCGGCTAAGGTCGAAACGAGCCCTGACTCAACCCGTCTCGTGGACCTCACCGTGCTCATCGGCGCGCTTTGGCGCCCCCCGACGGAGTCGCTCCGCCCGTAACTGACCGCATGCCGCTGCGATATCGAGGCCGCGGCTCCGGCGGATCGCCACCTCGACACGCAGCCCGCGCACGATGTTCGCAAATGCGACGATTTGCTCTGGCGATGTGGGAGCGAAACCCATGGCACCGCCCGGGTGCAGTGGAATGAGGTTGACGAACGCACCGCATTGGCGTGCGAGCGCCGCGAGCGCCGTGGCGTGCTCGTCGGCGTCGTTCACGCCGCCCAACATTACGTACTCAAACGTGACACGTCGGTCGAATTGCGCGGCGCGCGCGATGACTGCGTCGAGGGGGAACTTTGTGTTGACGGGCATCAGCGTGGCGCGTAACGCGTCGCTGGGCGCGTGTATTGAAATCGCCAGACGGAATTGTTCTGGCCTCGATGCCAAGGCCTCGATGCCCGGCAGCCAACCAACTGTGGACAAAGTGATGTGGCGCGCGCCGATGCCCATGCCCTCGGGATCGTTGAGAATTGTCAGGGTCCGATCGACCGCAGGCCAGTTCATGAGAGGCTCGCCCATTCCCATGAACACGATGTTCGTCGGCTTGATCGGAGGGTCGACGAAAGCAAGTTCCCGCGCCTGACATGCGATCTCGAACGTCTCGAGGTTGCGCACGAATCCCATCGCGCCCGTGGCGCAGAACGCGCACTGCAGAGCGCACCCCGCCTGAGACGACACGCAGAGCGTGACACGCTTGCCCTCGGGAATCGCGACGGCTTCGATGGACTGTCCGTCTGCGAGTTCGAAGAGGAACTTGCGGGTACCGTCCGACGATTCCTGTTCATTCGTAAGCGTCAGACGAGGCAATGAGAATCGCTCGGCGAGCCGCGTGCGGAACTCCGCGGGCAGGTCGGACATCGCGGAGAAATCGCGCGCGGGCGACTTCCAGATGTGGCGCGCCACCTGGGAGCCGCGGTACGGAAGTTCTCCGACAGACACGGCAAACTCGCGGAGCGCAGCCAGCGCGTCTGCCGGTGGGAGGTTGAGGAGGTTCGTCCGATCTTCTGCCGTCACGGAATGGTCGAGCTGAGGATGAACTGGTAGCTCGGTGTGAGCCCCGCGGCCGATTCTTCGCGCGAGAGACCGACCGAGTACCGGGCGTATCGCACGGCTACTGCGAGGCGCGAGCGAACGTTGGTAGTGCCGTACGCAGTCGTGCGCACGGGGCCGGCGCGGACCTCCCATGCCCGATAGCGCATGCTCGCGAACGCGAACTGCTCAGACGGGCGCTCAGCGGGTATGTCCCGTTTCTAGTTGAAAGTCAGGTGATGACTCGGGGGTCAACGGTCACGCAGCAACCTTC
>JAQBYI010000101.1 GCA_027622655.1 Gemmatimonadota bacterium
CTTATATTACCTCGTGCACAGCCTGGGAGGCGGTCGTGACTTCTCGGCGCAAGACTTGACGGCGGCACGCAACTGCGCGGCCGCCGCCCGGGCTGCGGGCGTGGCGCGCATCATCTACCTCGGGGGACTGGGCGATCCGCACGCCAATCTCTCACCGCACCTGCGCTCGCGCCAGGAGACAGGGGCCGCCCTGCGCGAGGCCGGTGTCCCGGTCACCGAGTTCCGAGCCGCCGTGATCGTTGGCTCGGGCAGCTTATCGTTTGAGCTGGTGCGCTACCTGACCGAGCGATTACCCGTGATGATCTGCCCCAAGTGGGTGTTTACGCGCACGCAGCCCATCGCGATCCGCAATGTGCTCGACTATCTCGTCACCGCCCTCGTTGTTCTCGAGAGCACGGGGCGAATCGTGGAAATCGGCGGGCGAGACATCTTGACCTACGCGGAGATGATGACTGGGTATGCCCGGGCGCGGGGCCTGGTGCGGCGCCTGATCCCCGTGCCGGTCCTCACGCCCAGACTGTCATCCTACTGGGTACACTTGGTCACGCCCATCCCCGCCACAATCGCCCGGCCACTCATCAAGGGGCTGGGCAACGAGGTGGTGGTGCGCGACAATACGGCCCGTCGACTTTTCCCCTCCGTCGACTTGCTGGACTACATGACGGCTGTCCGCCTCGCGCTGGAGAAGGTGGGCACCCTCGGGGTGGAAACCGCGTGGACCGACGCCCTCACCTCCAGTCAGGGATTCAAGACGCCCACGGCACTTATCGTACGCGAGGGCATGATCATCGAGCGACGACAGCGCGTCGTGCCCGCAACCCCGGAGGCCGTGTACCGGAGCTTTGCGCGCCTGGGCGGCACGCGGGGGTGGCTGCACATGAACTGGGCGTGGAAATTGCGCGCAGCGGTGGATCGGCTCTGCGGTGGCGTCGGCATGTGGCGCGGCCGGCGCGACCCCGATCAGTTGCGAGTGGGCGATGCCCTGGACTTCTGGCGCGTGGAAGCCGTGGAACCCGGGCGGTTGCTGCGGCTGCGCGCGGAGATGCGCATGCCGGGCCTGGCTTGGCTTGAGTTTCGAGCCACGGCTGAGCCCGACGACCAAGCCCTGCTCACCCAGACGGCCTTCTTTGAGCCCAAAGGTTTGCTGGGCCTTACCTACTGGTATGCCCTCTACCCCATGCACATCCTGATCTTCCGGGGCCTTATCCGGAAACTCGCCAGGGACGCGCTCACACGTGGTTGAGCAGCAGCAGTTCCTGCGGGTGCGGTTGGAGGTAGACCTGGTCCTGCAAGTACGGCTGCGGAAAGATCAGCAGATGATGGCGCAGCAGTGTGATCGGGACGATCAAGGGCAAGAGTCCGCGGCGGTAGCGGTCGATGACCTCCGCCAGTTCCTGCCGGGCAAGGCTTGACGCCTCCCGCTTGAAGTAGCCGGCGATGTGATTCAGCACATTCGCATGTCGCGCCCGCGTGCTCGGACAGCGCAACGCGTCAAAGAAGCCCGTCTCGTATGCATCCAACACTTCCGCGGCGGATTTCCCCTTTAGATTGGACACGATCTTCCCAAGGGTTCGCAGATGCGTCTGGCTGTGGGCCATCAGCACGAGCTTGTGGCGCGCGTGGAATGCCACGAGGCGCCCGGCGCTGAAGCGCTGTGCGCGCAGGTTGCGCCAGCGCGCGTGACCAAAAACACGCACGATAAAGTTTTCACGCAGTTGTGGATCGTTGAGCCGGCCCTCCTCCTCCACCGGCAGGTTCGGAAGCCGGGCCAGCAACTCGCGCGCGAAGAGCCCAACCCCGTCGTACGCCGGCATTCCGGACTCGGCGTAGACTTTAACGCGCTCCATCCCGCAACTGGGCGACTTGCGCTTCAGGATGTACCCGTCAAGGTTCAGGGACTTGAGGACCTCGACGCGGTCACGGGCGTAGCGCGTCATGCGGCCGGTCCAGTCGACTAGGCTGCGCCCAGTGACCATGCGCGGCGCCTCGACCGAACCCACCAGGCGGACGCTTTCGCGCGGCGTACCCATGCCCACCTCCACCTCGGGGCAGACCGGCACCCACTCGAAGTAGTTTGCCAGCAGTTCCGTGATATAGGTGTCGCGCTTGTGCCCGCCATCAAAACGCACCTGCTGCCCCAGCAGGCAGGCACTGATTCCAATACGAATGGTGCCGATGGACTCATCGCTCATGGGCTCTCCCGGTGTTGGATTCGAAATCATCTCCGACCGCCACAGGCATTCGGCGAAGCGGTACCCGTCGCCTCGCTGATCCGCGGTTCCCAGTGTGGCGCAGGCAGTCACTGGGCGCCAGCACATAGAGCCACCAGAGCGCTGGCCGATAACCGCGCAAACTCATCCGAGGCGCAGCCAGCGCCAGCCGGACGCCCCGTGCACCATCGGTTCGGGTCAGCGCCCTGACTCAGGCGGCGCGGGTTGTTTCGGGCGCAACAACGAGGCTAGGACCGACGCGGCCAGCACCAGCACCACGATCAGCAACGCCACGAGCGTGTCGATCTTGTACGCCGAGTGCGCGAGGGGGCATAGGGGCCCTCAAGAAGAAAGATTGCGAGACGATGGCAGCGACGAGGCAGAGAAAGGGTTTGCCTCGGAGGCGAGTGCTACTATAGTATCACACCATGAGAACTGAACTTGTCACGACGTTGAAGCGGCAGGCGACGCGAATACTGGCGGATCTGCATGAGTCCAAGGACCCTGTTCTGATTACCGAACACGGCATCCCGTCAGCCTATCTGGTGGATGTGACGGCGTTTGAGATGATGCAGGAGCGGATGGCAATCCTGGAGGGGATCGCCCGCGGAGAACGGGCGATTCTGGAGGGCCGGACGCTGACCCACGAGGAAGCCAAAGGGAGAATGAAGAAGTGGCTCGCCTAATCTGGACTGAGCCGGCTCTTTCCGACCTCGAAGCGATTGCCGACTACATCGCGCTGGACAACCCAGCGGCGGCGCGCCGGCTTGTCCAGGCAGTGTTCGAGAGCGTGGAACGTCTGGAATGCTTCCCGTCATCCGGTAAACGTCCTCCGGAGATGCCGCGTTCGCACTATCGGGAAATCGCCGTCACCCCCTGTCGCGTGTTCTCCCGGGTTGAGGGAGAAGCCGTGCTTCTGCTGTACGTGATGCGGGCAGAGCGTCTGCTCAGGCGATGGTTGATCGAGGAACGCAACAGATCCCGACAGGACTGCCAGCCACACCTCGGTCCGTACAGTGTCCCGCTGCGCGGTCCACTGCCGGTCAGGGTGAACGTTCGCGCGAGAACAGGCGTGACACATGATGCAGATGTGCTACAGTCTCATCATGAATCGCACAGCAACCGTTCATGCAAGAATAGACGCGAAGACCAAGTCCGCGTCCGAACGGGTTCTTCATAAGATCGGTATGACCCCCACGGATGCTGTCCGCCTGCTGTATCGACAGATCGCGCTTCGGGGGGCCTTCCCTCTCGAATTGCGAGTGCCAAACAAATTGACCGCGAGCACGTTGGAGAAGAGTGACCGCGGCGAGGAAATCGAGACCTTCGATTCTGTGGACCAGATGGTTGCGAGCTGGAAGGAATGACGCTCTCACAGACCTCGCAGTTCAAGAATGACATCAAGCGCCAAGTCCGACAAGGCAAGGACCAGAAGAAGCTCATTGCGGTTGTGAACATTCTCCTCGAAGGTAAACCCTTGCCTCCGAAATGCATGGACCACCCCTTGAAAGGCGCCTGGAAAGGCCGGCGCGACTGTCACATCGAGCCGGACTGGGT
>JAQBYI010000003.1 GCA_027622655.1 Gemmatimonadota bacterium
GTGGTCGCGGCAGCCGAGGTGGCCGAGGTGGCCGAGGTGGCCGAGGCGGCGCAGGGGGCCGAGCCGGCGCAGGCGCAGGGCAGAATGCGACCTCGACACTCCGTTCGGGCTTGGTGTTCGTGAAAAAGGGCACCACTTGGGAGCCGCGTGTGTTGAGGCTTGGGATTGCCAACTACGACTACACCGAGGTGATGTCGGGCCTTGAGGAAGGCGAGGAAGTCGCCCTCATGAGCGCCGCAATCATGCAGTTGCGGCGCCAGGAACAGATCGATCGCACGAAGAAGATGGCCAGCCCCCTTGGGGGTGGTACCACGGGCGGACGCGGTGGCGGCGGGCGCGGCGGCTTCTAACCGGAATCCATCCATGCTAATAGCCGAAACGATTGCCGTCGCACTCGGTGCGCTCCGGGCAAACAAGATGCGCTCGCTGCTCACGATGCTGGGCATCGTGATTGGCGTGGCCGCGGTCATTGCCGTGGTCGCGCTGGGGAACGGCGCTCAACAGCAGATCAACGACCGTATCAGTGCGCTTGGCACGACGCTGCTCACCGTGAGTCCCGGTCAGAGAATGCAGGGTGGTGTGCACACGGGCGGCGGCGGCGCGCGACTCACCATGGACGACGCCCTCGCACTTGAGGTGCGCGGCACGAAGATTCTCGCGGTGCAACCCGAGTTGCAGTCGAACTTCCAGATTGTGTTCGGGAACAAGAACACCAACACATCGATCATCGGCACGACGTCCAACTACCAGCAAGTTCGAAAGTACGAAGTAGAATTCGGCCGGTTTTTCACGTACGCCGATGATCAGACCCGGCAGCGCTTCGCGGTCATAGGGCCGGCCGTCGCGACCAACCTCGGGCTCGAGACACCCGAAGCAATGCTCGGTGAGCAGATCCGCATCCGCGGCATCCAGTTCACGGTCATTGGCGTGTTCAAGACCAAGGGCGCGAGCACAGGGTTCGGGAATCCCGACGACCAGATCGTCATCCCCATCCAGACCGCGCGGTTCCGCGTAATGGGCAACAACCGCGTCCGCTCAATCGGCGTGCTCGCTCCGAGCGAAGCCGAGATCCCGGAGACGATGGCCAACATTCAACTGATCCTGCGCCGCGAGCACCATTTGCGTCCGGGCAGCAATGACGACTTCAACACACGAAGTCAGTCGGATTTCCTGAACACTCTGTCGGAAACGACGCAGACGTTTGGGCTTCTTCTCGCCGGCATCGCGGCGGTTTCGCTCGTCGTTGGCGGCATCGGAATCATGAACATCATGCTCGTTTCGGTGACCGAGCGTACGCGCGAGATCGGCGTTCGCAAGGCGCTCGGCGCGACAAAGCTGAACATTCTCTTCCAGTTCCTCATCGAGGCTGTGGTGCTCTGTCTCGTGGGAGGTGCGATAGGAATAGCGGCAGGAATCGGGGGCGCCACGCTGTTTACCGTGAACTTCGGCTGGAACACACAGATTGGCGCGGACTCGATCCTGATCGCGTTCGGATTCTCCGCGTTTGTCGGCGTCGTGTTCGGCGTGTATCCGGCGCGGCGCGCGTCAGTGCTCGATCCCATCGTAGCGCTGCGGTACGAGTAGCAGAGCGACCTGCGACAGGCCGTTCACGACACAAAAGCGGCCCGGAGAAAGTTCTCCGGGCCGCTTCGCATTTCCGCCTGCTCGGGCGCTACCGCTTCGGATTGATTTCCTTAGCTCGTGGGCGGGGGCGTGTTGATCTCGAACTTGTAAGGTTGCTCCACCAGTTGGCGAACCGCATCGGCTCCGCGCATAGCCGGCTTGAAGCGCATACGCGGCATGGCCTCGCGCACCGCACGTGCGAACTCCTGATGCGTGGCAGTCATCATCCGAATCGTGGAAAGATCCACGAGGCCGGTGGAATCGATAACGAAGCGGAACGTCGCGGATCCCTCGATGTTCCTCTCGAGCAGTTCCCTGGGGTACGCAGGCGCGGCGCTCAGCGGATCGCGCTCAGCCACTGAGTCCAGGCTGATCAGCGTAAACGCGCCGAACGACCGCGCGGCAACGGCCAGCTGCATCGTGCCGTCGAGCTCGACAGCCTGGGAGATCTTGCGCGGCACTACGGCCTCGCCCGCAAACTGGTCTTCGCTGACCTCCACTGGTGCACCAATGGCCTGGCCATCGGGTGACCCCTGTTCGGAGAGGCCAATGAACGCCACATGCTCGCCGCCAAGGGTTGGTTGTGCGTCGGGCGGCAGGATCATTCTCGCAATCATATCCCAGTATTGCTGCCCTTCGTCGCTGACGGCCACAACCGTCGTTCCGCCAACAAGCGCCACGAACAGCGCCGCGTGAAAAGCGGCGCTCAGCGCTGTCGCGACCACGGGTCGCGGCGGACGAACATGTCTGGACTCGAGCAGGATGTCGAACATGTTTTCCAGTCAGGCGCCAAATGAGCGAATACCTGCAATTACAACTACCCATCGGAACCGCGAAAGAGTCAAATCAAACGGCATCACCGGGCAACTGGGTTACGGCTGCCACGAACCCTACGCGCCGCGAACAGAGCGAGTGCCACTTGACTGACAACATAGTATCGGCGATATATCGCTAAGCTATATCTACGCTATATCTCTAAGGAGCCTGTTTATGAGGCCGCGAGGATGCTGGGACCAACACCGTGCGGGCGCCGGCCGCTCGTGGGATTGGAAAATGGGCCATGACTTCGGTCCGATGTTCTTCGGCATGGGACGCGGCGGTCGGGGCGGCCGCGGTAGCCGCGGCGGACGCATGTTCGATCAGGGCGACCTCAAGTTCGTCATTCTGCAGCTGCTCGAGGCCAAGCCGCGCCACGGCTACGAGATCATCAAGGAACTCGAGGAGCGCTCGGGCGGCCGTTACACGCCGTCGCCCGGCACCGTGTATCCGACGTTGACCATGCTCGAGGACATGGGTTACGCGACGATCGAAGCAGAAGCGGGCGGGAAAAAGGTCTATTCGATCACCGACGAAGGTCGTGCGTATCTCACTGAAAACAAGCAGACCGCCGACGACGTGTTTGAGCGGCTGTCTGAACTCGGCGCGTCGATTTTCGGCGACGGCATTCGTCCGGCGCATGAAGCAATGGGATCGCTTGGCCGCGCCTACTGGCGGGCAACCATGCGCCAGCCAGCGAGCGGGGAGACAATTTCGAAGGTAATCGACATTCTCAAGCGCGCCGCAGGCGAAATCGAGGAGCTGGCGACCACCAGGTGACGCGCGTCGCTTTACGGACGGGGTCCCCCCGCTAGATTCCCCGACGGGTCGCGAATCGCCGCGACCCGTTTTTCGTTTTCGCCCCGATGGGCACCGAACCAGGCTCGCCTACCCCACCCGCCGACCAACCGTCGGCCGATCCGCCGAATCCGCCAGCACAGTCTGCGGCCGGCGCCGGTGCCGCGCACTCGGTATCGGCACCGCCCACGCCGGCGGGAGGCGTCGCAGCCGCGTATTCAGCGCCTGAGCCAGCACCGCACGTCGAGTCCAATCCGACGGGCAAGCGCCTTCGCATCCTCATGCTCACGGCGCTCGGCGTCGTGTACGGCGACATCGGCACGAGCCCGCTATACGCACTCCGCGAGTGCTTCAAGCCGGAGTACGGCCTCGACGCCACGCCTGAGCATGTCTACGGTGTGCTCTCGCTCATCGTCTGGTCGCTGATGCTCGTCGTCACGGTGAAGTACATCATTTTCGTGATGCAGGCCGACAATCGCGGCGAAGGCGGTATTCTCGCGTTGCTGGCGCTTGTCGTTCGCCGAGAAACGACGCACAAGCACCGACGTGCAGTGCTCGTTGCCGTCGCGCTCGTCGGCGCGGCTCTGCTCTACGGCGATGGCACGATCACGCCGGCCATGTCCGTGCTTGGCGCAGTCGAGGGACTCAAGGTCGTGTCACCGGGGTTTTCGCGGGTCATCGTGCCGCTCAGCATCGTCATCATCGTCGGGCTCTTCTTTTTTCAGCGCTTCGGCACGGCCCGCGTGGGCGCGTTCTTCGGACCGGTGATGGTCGTTTGGTTCGGCACGCTCGCGGTGCTCGGTGTGCGGGAAATGCTTCTCGCGCCCGAGGTGCTGCTCGCGCTGAACCCGATGCATGGCGTTCGCCTTATTGCAGAGCGTGGCCCCGCGGCGCTCGTCCTGATGGGCGCAGTCGTGCTCGCCGTGACTGGCGCCGAAGCGCTCGTGGCAGATATGGGCCATTTCGGCAAGAAGCCGATCCGACTCGCGTGGCTATGGATCGTGTTCCCGTGCCTCCTGCTCAACTATCTCGGCCAGGGCGCGCTGGTACTGCGCGACCCGAGTGCGATTTCCAATCCGTTCTATCTGCTCGCACCGCGCGCGATGCTCTATCCGATGATCGGCCTCGCCACCGCCGCCGCCGTCATTGCCTCTCAGGCCATGATTTCGGGCGCGTTCTCGATCACCCAGCAGTGCGTGCAACTTGGGTACAGCCCCCGCGTCACGATCGTACACACGTCGGCGCGCGAAGCCGGGCAGATCTATATCCCCGAGGTGAACTGGGCGCTCGCGCTGGGATGCGTGCTGATCGTGCTCGGATTCCGCGACTCGAGCTCGCTTGGAGCCGCATACGGGATTGCCGTGACCGGAACCTTTACGTGCACGACGGTGCTCTTCGTGGCCATCGCGGCGGCCCGATGGAACTGGCCACGCTGGCAGGTGCTCGTGCTCGCGATCGCGTTCCTGTCGCTCGACCTTCCGTTTTTCGCGTCGAACCTGGTGAAGGTGGCAGCGGGTGGCTGGGTTCCGCTGGCGATTGGCGCCGCTCTTTTCACGTTGATGACTACGTGGAAGCGCGGGCGCGACATCCTGCGCGAACGCCTGCGCGACATCACGATGCCGCTGCCGGCGTTTCTGGAGAGCATCAAGACCAGTTCCATTCCGCGTGTGCCCGGAACGGCCGTCTTCATGACTTCTGAGGCCGGTGGAGCGCCGGTGGTCTTGCTGCACCATCTCAAGCACAACAAGGTGCTGCACGAGCAGATCATCCTGCTCTCCATTCAGACCGCCAACGTACCCGAGAAGCCACCAACCGAACGCATCAAGACGCTTGAGCGGCTCGAATTGGGCTTTATTCGCGTCGTCGCGCGCTACGGTTTCATGCAGTCGCCGGACGTCAAGGAAGTACTCGGCATACTCAGGACCAAGGGCGTCAAGACACGCCCGCTCGACACGAGTTACTACCTCGGTCGTGAAGAGCTCATTCCGGCCGACAAGCCGTGGAAGAAGGGCGGCCTGTCGATGAACATCTGGCGGAAGCGCCTCTTCGCCGTGATGGCCAAGAACGCACGCAGCGCAGCGGCGTTCTTCAACCTTCCGCCCAACCGAGTGGTCGAACTCGGGACTCAGATCGAGTTCTAGCGGGCAAAGTGCGGCGCCGGAGCCAAAGTCCCGGCGCCGCGTGTTCAATCAGAGCATGCTGATCCGGCCGGCCGTGCGCACCGTTACCCTCGGCCGGATGATGACCCGACGGCCGCCTTCGGGCAGGTTGAACTCGCGCAGCATTCCGTTGCCGGTGTCGAGATTGAATTCGAACCCACCGTCGTGAAGGTCCGACGCGCGTTCAGTCGTAACCTTCACCGTCCGTGAACGGCCACCGGACACCACCACGAGTTCCGCCGCTTCACCCGGCTTGAGCTTGCCGACTTCGCGCTGGAGCCGGTCGACTCGAGCCGACGCGGCTCGTGAGTCACCAGCATCTTCGCGTGCGACCCGCACGTCCACTCCGTTGATACTCGCGATGCGGTCACCTTCCACGATCCCGGCCTTTTCGGCGGGCCCGCCCTCAGTCACCTGCTGCACGAACACACCGGCTGTGTCGCGGCGTGTGCCAGTGGGAGAGACGACGATTCCAACGACGGCGCGGTCGCTCTCGCGTCTCACCACCGTGCCCATCGTGGACCGCGACGGGGCCAGCGACTCGGCGGCCACCGTTTTCACGCGCACAGAGCGCGTCCGGCCGCCGCCCCAGACCTCGAGTGTGACCTCGTCGCCGGCTTTCACTTTGCGCATCTCGCGGGTCAGCCGGTTCTGGTTGATGCCCTGCATGAAGTCGTCGGCGGCGTCTTCAGGCGTCAGCTTCAGGTTGATCCCGTTGATCGACTGAAGACGGTTCCCCTCTTCGAGCCCGGCGCGTTCGGCCGGACTTCCGACCGTTACCGATTCGACGAGCAGCCCGAGTGTGTCGCGCCTGCCCCCTGCCGACGTGGTGATGCCCAGCATGGCGCGGTCTGGATCTGCGGAACCGAACGTGAACGATTGCAGCGATGGTACGCGGATCGACGTCTGGGCGGCTACTGGCGTGGCGCCGAGTGCCACCGCGCCGGCGCCGGCCAGCAGCAGTGCGACTGTGGTGTTACGCATTGATGAAATCCTCGAGTAGGCGTGCACCATCTCTGTCACGCCGCCGTAGGCCGAGGGTTGCTGGCAGAGATTATCCCCTGCTCCGAGCCAGCCACTTCCCCGCATCGCTAGCTTTCGGCATCTACTCACATGACATGAATTCTCTCGAAACATTTCGGCATCATTGGCAGGACGAGGCGGACGCAGCGTACCTCTACCGCCTCCTGTCCACGCTCGAGCACGATCCGACGCGGCGGAGCGTGTACGAGCGACTCGCCGATGTCGAAGACAAGCACACGGTCATCTGGGCCGGCCTGATTCGCGAGAACGGCGGCACCGTTGGGCGCTTCAAGCCGACGGGGCGGACGCGGCTTCTCGCATTCCTCGGGCGTCGCTTTGGCCCCACGTTCCTGCTTCCGATGTTGCTCGCCGAAGAAGGGCGTGAGGTGAAGGGCTACCTCGACATGCATCGGGATACGCCGAAAGGCTCGGCGGGTGCGTCCGAGTCGTTGCTGTTGGCGAAGGAGTCTAAGGCCCACGCGCTCGAGATCGGCGCGCTGGCCGGTCGTGAGGGTGAGCCATGGCATATGGCCGATTCGGGCGGGTTCCTCCGGAACGTCGTGTACGGATTCAACGACGGACTCACGGCCAACTTCGGACTCGTGGCGGGTGTCCTGGGCGCAACGGTGACCTCGCAGCACGAGATGGTGATAGTCGCCGGCGTCGCGGGGGTTATCGCCGACGCGCTCTCGATGGCATCCTCCGGCTATCTCGCGGCCAAGAGCGAGCAGGAAGTGTACGCCAACGAGATCGCGATGGAGCGCGAGGAAATCGCGCTGATGCCCGAGTTGGAGCGCGACGAGTTGGCGCTGATCTACGAAGCCAAAGGAATGGCGCCCGACGTAGCCCGGGTGCGCGCGACAGAACTCATGAAGGACCCGGAGCGGATGCTCGCCGAGAAGGTGAAGGAGGAACTCAAGATTGGCGGACAGGAACAGTCGCCGCTGCGCGAAGCGTGGGTGACCGGGCTCGCGACGGCGATAGGCGCGGTGATCCCGGTAGCCCCGTTTTTCTTCACAAGCGGAACGCGCGCAATCGTTTTGTCATTTGTACTCGCCATGGCCAGCCATTTCCTCGTCGGCGCCGCACGCAGTGTGTTCACCGGCCGCAGCGTCTTCCGCTCCGGGCTCGACATGTTTGTCGTTGGCCTGGGCGTGGCGGTGGTCGGCTACTACGTGGGAGACTGGTTGGGGAAGCTTCTGGCCTGACCGCCGGACGTTTGAGCGCCGTCTGAGCGCCGGAAGCGCCCTGCGTGGGGAACTTCCCGCACATGGTGTCAGGCACCACCCGATACGGACCGGGCGTCACCGGTATGAGGGTTCACCCACACCCTTCGACCCTTCGACGTGACGCAAAGCGCCGCAATCGACCGACTGCGCGGACTCCGCGTGCTGATCGGCAATACTCCCCTGCTCGCTGTGGATGTCGTATATGGAGGCCGCGAACGGACCATCTGGGCGAAAGCCGAGAACTTGAACCTCACCGGTTCGATCAAGGACCGAATGGCCTACCACACGCTCCGGCTTGCCTACGAGCGTGGAACGCTCAAGCCCGGCGCTCCGATATTCGAAGCGACGAGCGGAAACACCGGAATTTCGTTCGCCGCAATCGGAACCGCGCTCGGCCATCCGGTAACCATTTTCATGCCCGACTGGATGAGCCCGGAGCGCACGCGGTTGATCTCGTCGTTCGGTGCCACTGTGCGGCCGGTTTCGGCCGCCGAAGGCGGGTTCGTGGGCGCGATCAAGCTGGCCGAGGAACTGGCTGCGAAAACGCCCGCCGCGTTTCTTCCGCGCCAATTCGCCAACGAGGACAATGTCGCCGCGCACGAACTGACTACAGGGCCTGAGATTTGGGCGCAGCTGCGGGCCCGTGGAACACGCCCGCCGGACGCGTTCGTAGCCGGCGTCGGTACAGGCGGCACGATCATGGGCGTGGGCCGCTACCTCGCGGCCGTACAACCGTCCGTCGTGTTGCACCCGGTCGAGCCTGCGAGTTCACCGACGCTCTCCGCGGGCCACAAAGTCGGTTCGCACCGCATTCAGGGCATCTCGGACGAGTTCATCCCGCCGATCGTGCATCTGGATTCGCTCGGACCGGTCATCGCCGTAGACGACGGTGACGCGATCATCATGGCGCAGATGCTTGCGGCCCAACTCGGACTTGGTGTTGGAATTTCGAGCGGCGCGAACTTCCTCGCCGCGCTCGAGGCGCAGGAGCGACTCGGAAGCGACGCCTGCGTCGTCACGGTTTTCCCGGACTCGAACAAGAAATACCTGAGCACCGACCTCATGAAAGTCGAGCCGCCGCGGGAGGACTATGCTGCGCCCCGGGTTCGGCTCCTGCGCTATCGCGCGCTCAACCGGGTGTGCGACTCGTGCTACGACTCGTCCGATCCGGCGAGCGCACCGGTCTGGCTGAAGCGCGCCTAGCATGGCGCGCGAGTCGGGCTACCCGACGAAGCTGATGAGCCGGCCCGGCACGTAGATCACCTTCTTCGGCAGTTCGGGCAGGAACTTCGCGATTGACGGATCGGCGCGTACGGCGGCCACGACGTCGGCCTCAGCCGCGCCCTTTGTGACCACCACGGATCCGCGGGTTTTGCCGTTCACCTGCGCCGCGATTGTCATGGTCTCGCCTTCGGCAAGCGCCGCGTCGAATGCCGGCCAGCCGCTATCGAAGACGCTTTCCGTGTGGCTGAGCCATTCGCCCTGCCACAGTTCCTCGGCAATGTGCGGTGCGAACGGCGCAATGAGCTGAACCAACGGCTCCACCTCGGCCCGCCGGGGCACGCGCTCGCTACGACGCAACACGTTCACATACTCCATCATTGCGGCGATTGCCGTGTTGTATTGCAACCGCGGAATGTCGTCACCGACCTTCTTGATCGTCTGCTGGAGTTTGCGCATGACGTCAGGATCGGGCTCATCCGTCGCGCTCGCGTCGCGTACCGACGCCCAGACACGATCGAGAAACCGTTTGACGCCGCTGATACCCGCGTCGCGAAAGTCACCGCCCTCCTCGAACGGGCCGAGGAACATCAGGTACGTGCGAAACGTGTCGGCTCCCCACTGCTCAATGAACGCGTCCGGATTCACGACGTTGCCCTTCGACTTCGACATCTTGGCACCGTCGCGAATGATGAGCCCGTGGGCGCGGAATTTCGTGAATGGTTCTTCGAAGCCGAGATGCCCGGCGTCGTGCAGCACCATTGTGAGGAAGCGCGAGTACAGCAGGTGGAGAACGGCGTGTTCGTTGCCGCCGATGTACGAGTTCACCGGTAGCCACTTCTTGGTGATCGCCGGATCGAACGGCACGTCGTCAACGCCAACGCTCGGATAGCGGAGGAAATACCAGCCGCTGTCGAGAAAAGTGTCGCTCACGTCAGTTTCGCGGCGTGCCTGAGCCCCGCAACTCGGGCACGGCACGCGGTACCACTCTTCGTGGCGCGCGAGGGGCGACACACCGGAATCATCCGGCTTGAAGTCCGGAATGTTCGGGAGCACGACGGGAAGGTCCTTCTCCGGCACCGGCACCGCGCCACACGCGTCGCAGTGAATGATCGGGATCGGCGGACCCCAGTAGCGCTGCCGCGAAATGCACCAGTCGTGGAGGCGGAAGTTCACGATCGCCTTGCCCGCGTGCTTCTCCTCGAGCCACGCCGTGATCGCCCGTTTCGCCTCGTCAACCGGGTAGTCGTTGAACTGCTCGCTGTTTACGAGATGTGCGCCGGCGTCTTCAGTGAACGCGACGGCGAGTGGCGTGCGCCCCGTCTCGCCTTCAGCCGCAATGACTCGTTCGATCGGAAGGCCGAACCTGGTGGCAAACTCGAAGTCGCGTTCGTCGTGTGCGGGCACGGCCATGATGGCGCCGGTTCCGTACTCCATCAGGACGTAGTCCGCGGTCCAGACCGGAATCATCTCGCCTGTCGCCGGATTAACGGCGTACGACCCGGTGAATACGCCGCTCTTTTCCTTGTCGAGCTTGCGCGACACCACGTCCTGTCGCGCCGAGCGAGCGCGATACTCCGCGACAGCGGCGCTCTGGTCGGAGCTGGTGATGCGGTCGAGCAGCGGGTGTTCCGGCGCGAGCACAACGTATGTGGCGCCGAAGATCGTGTCCGGACGCGTCGTGAACACTTTCACTTCGTTCTGGCCAGACGCCACTTCTGCGGTAACGTGAACGGCCGCGCTGCCGGCATCCTCAAGCGGATTCAGGATCCGAAAGCGAAGTTCGGCGCCTTCGGAGCGGCCAATCCACGTGCGCTGCGCCGCCTTGGTCGACTCCGACCAGTCGAGCGCCCCCAGATTGGCCAGCAGGCGCTCGGCGTAATCCGTGATACGGAAGAACCACTGCTCCAGAAAACGCTGCTCAACCTGGGCACCGCAGCGCTCGCAAACGCCGCCTTCGACCTGCTCGTTCGCGAGCACGGTCTTGTCATTCGGGCACCAGTTGACCGCCGCCTTCTTCCTGTACGCGAGCCCGCGGCTGAAAAGTTGGAGAAAGACCCATTGGGTCCACTTGTAGTACGATGGATCGGTGGTGTCCACGACGCGCGTCCAATCCACCATCAGCCCGGCGTTTGTGAGCTGCCGGGTGAAATTCGCGACGTTTCTGGGGATCAGGTCGAGCGGATGGGCACCGACCTTGAGCGCGTGATTCTCGGAATGAATGCCGAACGCGTCAAATCCCATCGGCTCGAAAACCGTGAATCCACGTAGCCGCTGGAAGCGGGCGAAGATATCATTGCCAGTGAAGGCAAAGAGGTTCCCGACGTGCAATCCCTCAGCCGAAGGGTACGGGAACATCATCAGGGCATAGAACGGGCGTCCGCCGCCGGCGATGTCGGTACGGTTCGCTCCGCTGGCCGCCCACCGTTCGCGCCATGTACGTTCGACAAGTGAAGGGTCGTACGCACGCGGTTCGTCCGGCGTCGGGGCAGAGTCGGTCTGGTTTGGTGGGGTCATGGTACACGAACGGGGCGCCAGGGGCTCGAAGAACGCCGCCCAGGTCGCCCCAGTTGGTCCAACAGGAATTTCGGGGTCGGAATGAGTCAGCCAGTTCGAAGCAATCTAGCCGACACGCCCTTCCGTACAAGCGTGTCGATCGAGCGACAGCCGACTCCCTCGGCCCATGGGATCGACCGAATCGCGGTGTGGACCGCGGTCGCGTCGGGGGCAGCAACGGTTGGGCTGATCTGGATCGCACGTAGCGCGATCACGCGGATTGTTGGCCGCGGTGACTTCACAGTAATAGCGCTGCTCTCGATCGCGTTCGCGGTGCTGGTGGCATCGCTCATCGTGCGCCTGGTGGTCTCGCCGCGGATTGAGCGCGAAATCAGCGAACTCGCCGACGCAGCGGAAGCGGTCGCGGTCGGCGACCTGACGCGCCGCTCGGGCTCAACCGGCGCAGGCGGTGAGACCGGCCGTCTCGGGGCGGCGATGGCGGCTGTGACGCGCGAACTGCGTGAACTCGCAACGCTGCTCCGGCAGACCACAACCGACACGACGCAACTGGCGTCCGAGATAACCACGCATTCCGCTCAGGCCGCTGGATCCAGCGGAGCGGCGGCGGGCGCCGCGGCAGCTCTTTCCACGCAGGCCAGCGACATGGCACGCAACATTGGGCAACTCAATAACGATGCTGCGCGGCTCGACGAGCTCGCTCGCCGCGTCACCGACCAGGCGCAGAGCGAGATCGCGCGAAGTGGCCGGGTACGCGTCCTGACTACAGACAGTTACTCCCGTCTTGACGTCAGCGTCGGAAAGCTCGGTGTACTCTCCTCGGACCTCGGCGACAGCGTCGCCGCAACGGAGTCGCTCGCCAAGGCCATGGATGAGGTGCGCGAGTTCGTGACGCTCGTGCAGCAGATCGCGAGGCAGTCCAAGTTGCTCGCGCTCAACGCAGCCATGGAAGCCGCACGGGCCGGCGAGCACGGCGAAGGGTTCGCTGTGGTGGCCAACGAAGTGCGCCGCCTCGCCGCGACGGCGGCCGATGCCGCCGAGCGGACCGCCGTGTTGATGGCCGGGGTGCAGGCCAGTGTCTCGGGGGCCCGCGCGTCGAGTGCCAAAACGCTCGCCGCCCTCGACGGCGTACGAGAGGCAACCACCCATGGCCGCGGATCACTCTCAGAAGTGGATGCTGCGCTGATTGAGGGCGAACGGATGACCGCAGCCGTTGCCGAATCGGCGGGAGCGGGCAGTGCGCTGGCCGCCGACGTTCGCAACCGGGTGGAGGCACTGGAGTCGCTTATGCAGGAGTTCGCCGTGGCAATGCAGCATGTGGCCACATCGAGCACGGAACAAAACACCGCGACCCGCGAATTGGCGTCAACGGCCGACCGACTCACTGCGGCCGCCAAACAGGTTGCGATGGCGGCCGATTCGTTTCGCGTATAGCCGGCGGCGGGCAGTTTGACCGGCGCCGTTCACATTCGGTGTACCTCGGGTGTCTAATAGCGTGACGGGGTGGCGCGATGCCCGCCGTGACGCCTTGAACGCCTGATCGAAGGCCTGATCGAACGCCAGCAGACGGAAGCCATGTCGGACCACGCGCAATCCACAGACGAAATCAAGACGGCATTCGCGGCCGGATACGACATCGAGCGGGAGCTACTCGGTGGCGGGATGAGCCGCGTGTTCCTGGCCAACGAGCGAGCGCTCAATCGCCAGGTCGTGATCAAGGTGCTGCCTCCCGAGCTCGCCGCGGGAGTCAACCGAGAGCGGTTCAGGCGCGAAGTGCAGCTAGCCGCGCAGTTGCAGCACCCGCACATCGTTCCGCTCTATGCGGCCGGCGCGCAGGTCGACCTGCTCTACTACACAATGCCCTTCATCGAGGGCGAATCGCTCAAGCAGGCGCTGCAGGCCAGGACGCCGTTCACGCCGCGCGAAGTGCTCGGGATCCTGCACGACGTCGTTGACGCGCTCGGGTACGCGCACGCCCGCGGCGTGATTCATCGCGATATCAAGCCGGGGAACGTGCTCAGGAGCGGCAAGCACGCCGTGGTCACCGATTTCGGCGTGGCCAAGGCCATATCGGCCGCCATGCCCGCGGCGGGCATGACCACGAGCGGCATGGCTATTGGCACGCCCGCCTACATGGCGCCGGAGCAGCTGGCCGGCGACCCGGCTGCCGACCACCGCATTGATCTCTACGCCGTCGGGTTGCTCGCGTACGAACTGCTCGCCGGCGAGACGCCTTTCACCGGCGACTCGCCCCAGGAGGCGTTGGCGGCCCAACTCACGCGCGCGCCGGCTCCGCTCGACAAGGTCCGGAGAGACGTGCCACCGGCTTTCTCGGCGCTAATCATGCGCTGCCTCGCCAAACGCCCCGAGGACCGGCCGCAGACGGCCGCTGAGCTGCTCGAAGCGCTCGATGCGCTGGAGGTTTCGTCGGGCGAGTTCGCGGCCGCAGCGGGGAGCAGGCGCCCGTGGGCCCTCCTTGGCGCCGCCGCCCTCGCGCTCACCGCGATAGCGGTTTGGCAGAGAACGCCATCGACGCCAACGCAGGTGGCCGTGGTCCGCGACACCGTAACCGTGTCGCCGGGGGCTATGGTACTGACTCGCGCCGAGTCACTCGCGATCGCACAAGCTGTGGACGCGCGTCTTGGGCAGCAACGTGCCGCCCGTAACAGCGACTCCGGCGGTAGGGGCCGCGGTCGTGGTGCCGTTTCGAGCGGCGCGATCCCGAGCGACGTGCTCGCGCGAATGGTCGATTCGCTCCGCGAAGAAATCCAACGAGCGGTGTTCGACTCACTCGCGCGCGTTCAGCAGGCTCCTCGCGCGGGGCGTGGCGGTCGGGCGAACGCCGAAGGCACGAGGATATTCATCGATCGGCCAGGAGCGCCACCGAGTCGCTTCAGCGGCCTCTCGCCAGCGCTCGATTCCGTCATGCGCGTCATGGAGCTTTCTGGCCAGTCGGCGACAGTCGCTCCTTCGAATATCGAGGCGACGCGACGGCGCCTTGAGTCCATGGGACCCGCCCGCCGCGTGGCAGTCACTGAGGCGCGCACCACGAGCCGAGCGTTGGCAGAGGCGGCAACCTACGGTGCCATGCTCGCTGACACGCTGAGGCGAACGATCGGCGCCTCAGCACGTTTCGTGCTCGTCAACGCTGACTCTGTCGCCGCCGCACTTCAGAAGACTCGAACGATCGACGACTTGTCGACGATCCTGGGCGCCGACATGTTCGCGTCAATCACCACCTTCCGCACGCCGAGCGACAGCGTGGTGTGGCAGGTGACGGTTCGCGACCTCACAGCGGGCCGCGGCGGAATCCGGTCGTGGGTCTCGGGGGCCACCGCAGTGGGCGGCCCCATCGTTGGCCTCGACTCGCTGCTCGCCGTCACGGCGGCGCAGCTTACGCAAATGGATCGCGCTCCTCGCCGGCGCGAGCCGTCGGCACCGCGGGAGCCGCAGTAGCAGTAGCAGCGCGCCGCGCCGCGCAACGCTTCAGGTCGGTGAACTTCGTCCAGTCGCGCTCTGGAATCAGAACTGCGGCTGCTCCGATCTCTTGAACAGGTACGCGCACTTCTCCAGACGTGGGCCCTTTTCGTCGCAGACGGCGTAGCTCGTCCCTTCGTACGCGCACGCACCGGCGTACCGGCCATCCTTCGTGAGCGCGTAGAACGTGAGGCCGAAGCGCGGCCGGCCGCGCTCATCGAGCAGGCGATCTTCGGTATGCTCGATGACCCGTTCCATCACCTTGATGAGCGCGGCCTCCGGCGCCATTCCCTGGCGCATGTACTCCACGGCGAGGAAGGCGCCACAGACCATGATGTTCGATTCGCCGCGCCCGGTAGAACCGGCCGCACCAACTGTGTTATCCGTGTACTGGCCAGCCCCGATGACCGGCGAATCGCCAACCCGCCCGGGAACCTTCCAGGATACGCCGCTCGTCGTCGTGCACGAACTGACATCACCCGCAGCGTTGACGGCGTTCATGTTGATCGTTCCGTGCGTCCACGGAATGCCGCGTTCGGCGTAGTAGGCCTCTTCCTCGAAACCGCCGCTGGGCGGCATACGTCCCGGGAGAGGTTTCACCCACGGGGAGTAACCCTTCGGATCGGCTTTCCACCTTTCGAATGCCGCCCTCGACCGAGGCGTCGTCAGATCCTGCTCTTTGAAACCCATCGCGAGTGCAAAGCGCTTCGCATCCTCTCCAACGAGGAAGATGTGGTCGGTATAGTCCATCACGGCTTTCGCAACGAGCGACGGCGTCGCGAAGCCTTCGAGGGCTCCGACAGCGCCAGCCCGCTTGGTCGGTCCGTGCATGCAGCTCGAATCGAGCTGTACCACACCCTCGGCGTTGGGCAGGCCAGCGAGGCCGACCGACATGTCGTCCGGATCGAGTTCCTGTGTGTTCACGCCGGCTATGATCGCATCGAGCGTGTCGTCGCCGTTCACGATCCGGTCGTATGCGATTTTCACGCCCGCCGGCCGGTCAGCATGAAACCCGTTTCCGGAGCCGACGACGCACGGGCGCCCGCGGGCAACCAACGGGGCCGCGCCCGATCGCGCGCGTTCAGCCTCCCACTCGTCGAAGCTGATCGAACGCGGCGAGAATCCCATGGCCGCGAGCATTGCGCTCCGTTCCAGAAAATCGCGTCGGGTGCTGCTCATGTTTCCTCCTGGGGCATCGCCGGTTCGCTCACGTCGAATCTACGCCAGTGAGCGGAGCCCGCTACAGGGACCCGTACGTCACGCCCGGATACACGCTGAGCCAGAGGTCCAGTGTGCGCTCGACCGATCCCGCCGTGGCCGGGTGATCCAGATCGGCGGGATGCAGCGCGATGCGCACACAACTCGCACCGCGCTGCAGCATCCACCTAAGTTGTGCCTGCGCGAGCGAACCGTACGTGCGTAGCACGCCGCGCGAGCTCCAGCGAACCACCGGGGACGCGATCGCACGTTCCGCGCGAAACGCGAACACGGTACCGTCGTCCTCACTCACGGCGAGCCCCGCATCGCGCGCGGCACGGTGGGTGTCTTCGCGCGCGAGCCACGCGGGCGGCACGAAGCCCAGGGGAGAAAGTCCCAACCCCCGCAGCCGCGCAAGGCCGCGATCGATTCGGGCGCGCGCGGCGGCGTAGTCCAGTGTGAGGAACTCGGCCTCGTGGTTCGTGCGCCCGACTGCGCGCAGTGCGTCGCTCCACCCGCGGGGCGACCCGACCTCGTCGTGCCGCTCTCCATGCAGGAGGATTTCGGCACCTTGCGCTGCACGCGCCTTGACCCAGGCCACGCAATCTGCGTTACGGTCAATCGGCGCTTCGCCGTGCCAATCGGGAACGACGAGAAGACCCGGCTTCACGCCCCGCTGTTCACACAGTTCCCAGAGGCGCTCCACCTTGGGCATCAGCGGCGGTGCCACGTCGTGAATCGTGACGAGCACGGACGGCACGGCCTAGCGTCCGGAAGAGCCGTCGCGCACCACGTCGCCGTACAGCGCGAAGATCTGGTCAAAGACGGCCTTCCAGCTGTGGTGCGCTTCGGCGTGAGCCCTGCCGTGCGCGCCAAGGTCTGCAAGGTCGGCGCCAAAGAGCCGAATGGCTGCTGCGCTCAGCGCACTCGCCTTCCCCGACTCGAATCTCTCACCGGCACCCGATGCTTCGACCTGCTCGCTGATTCCACCCCGGTCCGCGCACAGAACGGGAGTACCGCACGCCATCGCCTCGAGCGGTGCCAGCCCGAACGTTTCGTTTGAACTCGGGGCGGCAAACACGTCAAACGACGCGAGCAGGTCGGCCAGCCGTTCGCTGTCCGCCTCGTACGGCATCACATGAAGCCACGGTGTTTCCGCCGCGCGCCGCTCCAGAGACGGCCGAAGTGGTCCATCGCCCACGAGCACGAGCGCCGCACCGGTTTTCTTGAAAACCGGACGCCAACCCGCAATCAGAACTTCCAGTTCCTTTTCCGGTGCGAATCGCCCGACGAATCCGGCGATCAACCCCGCGGGGAGGTTGTAGCGCGCACGAACTTCGAGGCGGTCGACGCGGCGGCGTGGGTGGAAGCGCTCAAGATCCACGCCCAGCGGTATCTGCGTCACGCGATCGATACCGGCACGCCTCAGGTCATCGCCGACAAACCGCGAGCAGACGATGGTGTGTGCGAAATGTTTGTCGATGGTTCGCGCGTACTTCCAGCCGATCTCGTGCATCGCGCGGCGCCCCCACGGCTCGCGCTCCGGCCACGGCGAGAAAACGCGGGGAAAGTTGCTGTGATAGAACGCGACCACCGGAATTTTCAGTCCGCGCGTCGCCAGTCGAACGATCCACGGCACGAGACCCGGACTCCCAACCTCGATCACGTCCGGCTGTTCGTGCATGATGATGCGCCGATTGCCTCGCGCCGACAGCATGAACCGGTATGGCGCCCGTTTCGGCACTTTGGGGCCGCGCAGCCTGTACACCCGCACGCCGTCTGACTCGGTGATCGCGTCACGCGACCCCGGGAGCGCCAGCGCCTGCCGGAAGCGCGGATTGACGTTCACATAGGCAGCCTTCTCCCGCAGGTACGTGCGGATGCCGCCGGTTGTGTCGCCGTAGAACTCGGTGATGTCCAGCACACCCAGTTCGGCCCCCGGCCGGAGCCGCGGCCGCAGCACTACCCGCGAAAGGTCGAGAGGAGACACCTGCAACTGGGCGTCGGTGCGGAACAACGCGTCGGCGAGCGACGGTGTTTCGTTCGTTGATTCGGTCAATTAGTCATGGCGGTTTCGATGCGACAACGTAGCCGCCGCCATCGCGCGTCCGCTACCCGCCGCCGCCGCAAGCTCTATAGTTTACTCCGCATATGTCACCCCTCAGCGTTGCGGACGAGCTGCGCGGCAATGCGTTCTTCGACGGACTTCCGGAAGCCCTGCTTTGGCATCTCGCACGAGTCGGAGAGCGAGTCGCGTATGGAGCCGACGAACTGCTCTTCCGCGAAGGCGACGCTCGCGCCTTCTTCTGGGTCGTCGTCGAAGGCAGCGTCGCCATTGAGCGCACCGACGCCGAGGGAGACGGCACCGCCGTGCGCCTGGCGGTCTTTTCGCCCGGTAGCATGCTCGCCGAGGGTTCGCTGCTCGATGACACCCCGCACGGATCCTCCGCGCGGGCAACGCAGCCCACAACGGTCATCCGCTTCGCGACGAGCAAGCTCAAGCCGCTGTTTCGCGACAGGCCCCCGCTCCACGCTGCCCTCATTTCGCGCGCGGCCAAGGCCATCTCGGAGCGCTTGCGCAGCGCCGACGCGATGCTTGCCGGCGGCAGACGCGGGCCGGGCTTTGGCGGCGCGACACGCATCGAACATGACTTTCTCGGTGAACGTGCGGTGCCGGAAGCAGCGCTCTACGGCGTGCAGACAATGCGCGCGATGGAGAACTTTCCGATCACCGGTGTTCCGCTCGCCGATTTTCCCGAACTGATCGTCGCGCTGGCCCAGGTAAAGGAAGCCGCGGTTCGCGCCAACGTGGCGCTCGGACTGCTCGACACGAGTGTTGGTGACGCCATCGTGAACGCAGCGCGCGAAATCCAGCAGGGCCGCCATCATGAACATTTCCGGGTGGACATGATTCAGGGCGGCGCGGGCACGTCAACCTCTCTCAAAGCACTAACGACGTCTATCCAACGGCATTGAAGATTGCGCTGCACCGCGGAATCGCTTCGCTGAAGGACTCGATGTCCGCACTGGTCGGCTCGTTGCTCCGCAAGGGCGAGGCGTTCGCCCCGCACCTGAAGATGGGTCGCACTCAGCTGCAAGACGCCGTACCGATGACGCTTGGCCAGGAATTCTCGGCGTTCGCCCACACGATGCAGGAGGACATCGACCGACTCAACGAGGCGCAGGCACTGATCCGCGAGATCAACATGGGCGCGCCACGGCCATCGGCACCGGGATAACCGCGCCGGCCGGCTATGGAGAACTCGTGCGGGCCAATCTGTCGGAGATCACAGGACTCGCGCTCATTACGGCACCCGATCTGGTAGAGGCTACCTCCGACACCGGGGCGTTCGTTCAGCTCTCCGGCGTACTCAAGCGCTGCGCGGTAAAGCTGTCCAAGATTTGCAACGACCTCCGGTTGCTGTCCTCCGGACCGCGTGCGGGGTTTGGCGAGATCAATCTTCCCGCCGTTCAGCCCGGGTCGAGCATCATGCCCGGCAAGGTTAATCCGGTTATTCCCGAAGTCGTGAATCAGGTCTGCTTCGACGTGATCGGTGGCGACGTAACTGTGACGATGGCGGCTGAGGCGGGTCAACTCCAACTGAACGTCTTTGAGCCGATCATCGCATTTCGCCTGCTCCGCAACATTTCCTCAATGCGGAACGCCTGCACCGTACTACGCGAGCGGTGCGTGGACGGGATTACTGCCAATCCCGACCGCATGCGCCAGCTCGTTGAACAGTCGATCGGCATCGTAACCGCGCTCGTGCCCGTGCTGGGATACGAACGGTGTACCGACGTCGCAATGGAAGCGCTCGAGTCCGGGCGCGGAGTGTACGAACTCGTGCTTGAACGCGGATGGATGAGTCGTGACGACCTCGACCGCGCCCTTAATCCGGCCTCAATGACCGGCGGAGCAAGCTGATGGCCGCAACAAAACTCGATGGCGCCGGCGCACAGAAAATGAAGACGCTTGAGGAAGTCCAGCTCACGCTCACAAAAATTCACGGAATGGTGGAGCGAGCCGCCGTCGAAATGAAGAATCAGAAGCCTATCGGCGTCCTGCCGCAGCAGATCAAGCGCATCGCCGTCCCGATGCAGGGCCAGCTCAAGGGCCAGTTCGGGATGATTGCCGATCAGGTGGCAGGCTTCATTCTGGCCATGACGCGCGGCGGGGGCGGTGAGCAAAACAAGATTCGCGCGATGCGCGAGGGCGTCGCGATGCTCCGTCAGTCCATGGAGTTTGCCGTGTCCAAGGTCAAGGATCAGCACTCCGTGGCCATCGAAGTCGCGCCGGACTGAGACTATCCGGTCCTACCTTGGACCCGGCACTTCCGTAGACACCGTCACGGACTGTAATTTTGTCGGGTTGTCGGTCATATTGCCCGACGATTCCACGCACGGCCTGCGCCACCTTCCCGTCATCCCCACGGACAGGACTTCGTACATGAAACGAACACCCCGCCGCCGGCTCGCGTCCGCACTCGTTGTCGCGGCCGCCGGGCTGACGCTCGCCGCCTGTGGCCAGGAATATCCCAACTCCACGTTCCTCCACAACAGCGAAATCAATACGGACATCATCGCGCTTTGGGACCGCATCCTCTTCATGGGGACGCTCGTCTTCATCGTGGTCGAGGCGCTGCTGATCTTCACGATCTTTCGGTTCCGGGCCAAGCCTGGCGCACCGATGCCGAAGCAGGTCCACGGGAACCACACACTGGAAATCGTGTGGACGCTTATCCCCGTGCTGATTCTGATTCCGATCGCCGTACCAACCGTCAAGACGATCTTCAAGACTCAGGCACCCGCGGTCAGTGACGCGCTGCAGGTGGAAGTGTACGGGCACCAGTGGTGGTGGGAGTTCCGCTACCCGGAGTACGGGGTGACGACGGCGAATGAGCTGTACCTGCCGGCCGGCCGAACGGTGAATTTTACGCTCCGAACTGTAGACGTGATCCACTCGTTCTGGGCGCCGGGACTCGCGGGCAAGCGCGACCTGATTTCGAACAAGACCAACCACATGTGGTACACGCCCGACGCGAAACTGGTCGAGTCGGCATTCAACGGTTTCTGCACGGAATACTGCGGCGAATCGCACGCGAACATGCGCTTCCGCGTCTTCACCACGACGCCGGAGAACTTCGAAAGCTGGGCGGCGCACCAGAACGGTCCGGCCGCGCTTTCACCGGGAGCGATGGCCGCACAGGCTGCTGCCGACAGCGCCACGGTGCGAGCGGTTTCCCGCGCGTCCGTCGTACCGGCGCCGGCACCGGCGCCGGCGCCAACGATGAACGCCGGCTACGTCTTCCCAGCCGACAAGTTGCCAGCACACACGGTGCCGAAAACGCCGATCCCTGCGCGGATCACCTTCGACGACAACCTGTTGGCGCAGGGCGATGCCAGCCGCGGCCACGACCTCATGACCAACCTGGCCAACCTCGGAAAGGCGCCTTGTATGACGTGTCACGTAATCCGTGGCGAAATGGCGTTGATCACCGACGCTCAAGCCACGGGGCCGAGCCTGACGCACTTCGGATCGCGCCACACGTTCGGCGGCGGCCTCTTTCCGACGAACGCGTCGAACCTCGCTCGCTGGGTCAAGAACGCACAGATCATGAAGCCCGGCACCACAATGAACACCTTCGGCATCGGCGAATACAGCCCGCTGATGAAGGGCAACGTGACAGCCGGCCTCAGCGACGCGGAAATCGCCGACATCGTCGCCTACCTGTTGTCACTCAAGTAACGGCCGGAGACACATACAAATGGCAACCACCGCCGCCCCCGCCCCGATTGGAACACACGCCGGCGCCAGCTACGGGCACGGCGAACCAACGGGCATCTGGAGCTGGCTCACGACGGTCGATCACAAACGGATCGGCACGCTCTACCTCTGGACCGCACTCACGTTTTTCCTCGTTGGCGGCATCGAAGCGCTGATCATGCGTATGCAGCTGATGGGACCGAATGGACAGTTGGTGTCGGCAGAGGTGTTCAACCAGCTCTTCACGATGCACGGCACGACGATGGTGTTCCTGGCCATCATGCCGCTCTCAGCCGCCTTCTTCAACTACCTGATTCCGCTCCAGATCGGTGCCCGCGACGTCGCGTTCCCGCGGCTCAACGCGTTCAGCTACTGGGTGTACTTGTTCGGCGGCATCTTCATGACGGTGCCGATTTTCTTCAGCGCCGCGCCCAACGCTGGCTGGTTTGGCTACGCCCCGCTGACGACGATGCAGTTCTCAGGCGGCCTGAACATCGATTTCTGGGTGATTGGCCTCCAGATCCTCGGTATCAGCTCGCTCGCCGCGGCGTTCAATTTCATCACGACGATCATCAACATGCGCGCGCCGGGGATGACCCTGATGCGCATGCCAATATTCACGTGGATGTCGTTCGTCGTGCAGTTCCTGCTGATCCTCGCGTTTCCGGCAATTACGGTGGCGCTGGTGTTCCTCCTGTTCGATCGTTTCTTCGGCACGCAGTTCTACGAACTCGCCGCCGGCGCCGATCCTCTCCTCTGGCAGCACCTGTTCTGGGTGTTCGGCCATCCCGAGGTGTACATCCTCATCCTGCCGGCGTTCGGCCTAGCGTCGGAGATCCTCCCGACGTTCTCCAAGAAGCCGCTCTTCGGCTACAACGTGATGGTGTACTCCGGCATCATGATCGGCTTCCTGGGCTTCGGCGTGTGGGCCCACCACATGTTTGCGGTCGGAATGGGCGCAACTGCCGATACGATATTCGCGATGGCAACACTGCTGATCGGCATTCCGACCGGCGTGAAGATTTTCAACTGGATCGCGACTATGTGGGGCGGTCAGCTTCGCTTCGTCACGGCGATGAAGTTCGCCGTCGCCATGGTCGCGTTGTTCACCATTGGCGGCATTTCCGGCGTGATGCACGCATCGCCACCCACCGATCTCCAGCAGACCGACACGTACTTCATTGTGGCGCACTTCCACTACGTGCTGTTCGGCGGGTCGATCATGGGCATCATGGGAGGCATCTACTTCTACTTCCCGAAGATGACCGGCCGCTACCTGAGTGAAAAACTCGGCAGCTTGCACTTCTGGTTCTTCTTCATCGGCATGAACGTCACGTTCTTCCCGATGCACTACAGCGGAATGCTCGGCATGCCGCGCCGCATCTACACGTACGACGCCGGCCAGGGTTGGGATCAGTTCAACTGGTGGTCGACGATCGGAACGATCCTCATGTTCGTCGGCGCAATCTTCTTCATCATCAACTTCTTCAAGAGCCGAAAAGCCGGCGCCATCGCCCCTAACGACGCGTGGGGCGCAGGCACGCTGGAGTGGTCCATCCCGTCCCCGCCGCCCGACTACAACTTCGCCCAGCTCCCGGTCGTGACGTCACGCTACCCGCTCTGGGATCTCAAGCATCCCGAGATGACTGCTGACATCGCACACTCGGCGCCCGATGAAATGACCATCACCGACTCGCACGCCGTTCCCATGCACGAGGAAACGGAGTACAAGACAGCGAAGGAACTCGGCATCCCGATGCCGTTCCCGACCATCAAGCCGTTGTTCGCGGCGCTCTTTCTGGTCGTGATGTTCTCGGGCCTGATCTTCATTCATGTTGGCATGTTTGCGCTCGCCATGACCATCACCATTGGCGGCGCAGCGCTGTTCGTCGGGACACTCTACGGCTGGCTCACCAGCCCCTTGGAATAGACGGAGACCATGACTGTGGCCACCGCTGTCGCACACGCATCAGACGGACACGCCGGAGACTCCGGGCACGGCGAGCACGCGCACTACACGACTACCGGGCTCGAGCATCGCAAGATTGCGATCTGGGCGTTCATCGGGTCGGAGTGCATGCTCTTCGCGTCGCTCATCTCGACGTATCTGATCTACAAGGGTCGGTCGAAGGTCGGCCCCATGCCGCACGAGTTCTCGTGCAAAGTTTCGAATGTCGTCGCCAGCACCGCAGACGGTGTCGCCGCTCTTGGCTGCGCGGCCGCCGACGTGATGAAGCCGATTCTCGACATCCCAGTCACTTCGCAGTCGACCTTCGTGCTCCTGATGTCGTCGCTGGCGATGGTGCTCGCCCTCGAAGGCGTCGAAAACCACGGCAAGCCCGGCTACGACCGCTGGTTCAAGGGCTCCAAGTTCTGGCTCGCCATGACGGCGCTGATGGGCGCTGCGTTCCTCGGCTATCAGGCGTATGAGTTCACAGCGTTCGTGCACGAAGGCCTCACGATCAAGACGAATCTCTTTGGGTCGTCGTTCTTCACGCTGACCGGATTCCACGGTGCACACGTGTCGGCCGGCGTACTCTGGCTGCTTACGCTGCTGGCGATTGACATGAAGCGCGGACTCAAGGGCAAGAACGACGTCCTGGTGGTCGACATCTGCGCGCTGTACTGGCACTTTGTTGACGTCGTCTGGATAGCGATCTTCACGCTCATTTACCTCATCCAATAACCGCCATGAGCGACCAGAACACCCAGGCCGCGCACCCACCCGCGCCCGCGCACGCCACTGCCGATCATCACGAACACCCCACCTGGAAGCAGTACAAGTGGGTGGCGTTCTGGCTGACCTTGATCACGGCCGTTGAAGTCTGGGTCTACTACACGCCGTTCAAGGAATCGTCGCTGTTTGCGCCCACGCTCCTGGTGATGTCGGCCGTGAAGTTCACGATGGTCGTGGCGTACTACATGCACATCAAGTACGACCACTGGATTTTCAAGCGCCTCTTTCTGCTGGGGCTGTCCATCGCGACCGTCACGATACTTGCGTTGCTGTTCCTGTTCGGCAAGCTGAAGATCGGCGGCTGACCGAGCGTCCCTATCACGTCGAACTGCGACAGCGACAGCGCGCCGAAATAGAAGCCGAGCTCGAACACACGAAAAAGAGCAGGTATTCACGAAGGCACCCTGGTCGTTCCCTCCCAGGATGCTGAGCATGATTCCGCCGAGCGTGTTCGGCGTGCGGAACGCTTCGCCTGCCAGAACGTCCACGCCAAGAAACCAGACCGCGACCCCCGTCGCGCCGAGCAGGCCAGCAACCGTTCCCTCGCGCCAAACCGTATTGCCGATCGCTTTCATGAGAGCCTCCCGAGCCGCCCGGCCGAAATTGGCCACTTCTCAATGGATGCCGAATCTCGGGGTCCGGCGCCACCGGCGCGCCACCCGCAGTTCGCCGGCTCGCGATAGATTCTGCCGATACATGCCACCACGCAGCGCCACCAAGTAGTCCCGGCGAATGCTTCCCGGAACCACGCCGGTCGCCGCCGCAGGGGCGAGCACCCGATCCGCCCCCGCGCTCGATCCCGCGCTCGATCCCGCGCTCGATCCCGCGCTCGATCCGGCGTACTTGGCCGCGCCGCCCGCGCAGCGGGAACGGCTCGTTTCGCTCGACGTGTTCCGTGGGCTCAGTGTGGCCGGGATGCTCCTGGTGAACAATCCCGGGAGCTGGAGCGCGATCTATCCGCCGCTCGGCCACGCCGCATGGCACGGCTGGACGCCGACTGACCTGATCTTTCCGTTCTTCCTCTTCATCGTCGGGATCACGACACACCTTTCGCTCACCACTCGAAGGGCGCGTGGCGACGACGACGCGGCGCTCCGACGGCAGATCGTCCGACGAGGCGCGCTGATCGTACTCTTCGGCTTCCTCGTTGCAACGTTTCCGTACACCCCGCTCAGCCGTTTCGCCAACGTCAGGATTCCGGGCGTACTCCAACGCATCGGCATCGTGTATGCATGCGCGGCTCTCCTCACGCTGCGCACGACACTCAAACAGCAGGTCGTGATCGTCGTCGTACTCCTGTACGGCTACTGGTTCGCGATGACGCTAATCCCGGTTCCCGGCGCCGGCGGCGGAATCGGAGCGAATCTCCTCGATGAACCGTCGCGCACGCTCGCGGCCTGGGTCGATCGCGCACTGCTGAACGGCCACCTCTGGTCCGGCTCCAGGACGTGGGACCCGGAAGGGCCGCTCTCGACCATTCCCGCGATTGGAACGGCGATGCTCGGCGTTCTCGCCGGCCGATGGATCGGCACCGACCGCCCGCTCCACGCGCGGCTCTCCGGGCTCTTTGCAGCGGGTGCCCTCGCGCTGGTGGCAGGGTTGATGTGGCATTGGTCGTTCCCCATCAACAAGGGACTCTGGACGAGCTCCTACGTCCTCTTTTCCGCTGGCATGGCCGCTGTCACCCTTGCGACAGTTACCTGGATCATTGATGCGAACGGCGTTACCTGGTGGACCCGTCCGCTCGTCATATATGGTATGAACCCGATGGTCGCATTCGTCGGGTCCGGAATCATGGCACGGATTATTTATTCCCTCTGGAAGGTCGAGTATGCCGGTAGCTCTGTTCCGGTACAGGCTGTGCTCTACCAGTCGGCCTTTGCCTCGTGGCTCGATCCGCGCAACGCTTCGCTCGCTTTCGCCCTCGCCTTCGTGTTACTCTGGTACGGGATACTCTGGGCCCTATGGCGACAAAAACTCTTCCTGAAAATCTGACAACACTGGTTCGCGGCGCGGCGCGGCGTGCAATCGTCGCGGCGATGCTCACGTTCGTCGCGGCCGGTGTTTCCGGCGCTCAGGCCAGTACCTACTTCGAACTCGCCTCCTCGCCGGCGGCAGCGGCCAGCAGGCGCGCAGCAGCAGACCTGCTCGCCACGGACGTCAAGGCGGCCATGAACCGCGTGCGGGGCAGTGGAACGTGGGGCGTCATGGTGGTTTCGCTGAGCAACGGGGACACGCTCTTCGACCACAACGCGGAACGGATGCTCCTTCCGGCATCCACAATGAAGCTCTTCACCTCGGCGCTCGCGCTGGACCGGTTTGGTCCGAACGGGCGGTTTGAAACACAGCTGCTCCATACCGGATCAATCACGAACGGCGTGCTGCACGGCGATCTGATCCTGCGCGGCGCTGGCGACCCGACACTCGGTGGCTCACCGGCCGTCGGTGACGTGTCGCCGCCGATGGCGGTGCTCGCACGCGCGGTGGCGAACGCCGGCGTCACGCGAGTCACGGGATCGATCATCGGGGATGCATCGGAGTTCGACGACGGAAAGGTCCCGGAAGGCTGGAAGCGGCGCTATCTCCACGCCTCATACGCAGCCAGGGTATCGGCCTTGTCGTTCAATGAGAACCGGATCGGGATTTTGGTGAAGCCGACGGGGAAAGCGGCTGCCGTCAGGTTCCGCCCCGCCATCAGCGGCGTGGGGATCACGAACACGGTACGCATCGTTGCCAATAGCCGCAGCGCGCGAATCGTCGTCACGCAGGACTCGGTGAAAGGCACCATCAAGGTCAGCGGCTGGATCGGCGCGCTCAGCGCGGAGCGGAACTACCAGCTGGTGGTCGAGAATCCTGCGCTCTTTGCCGTCGGAGCGCTCAAGGCCGCGCTCGAGAAGCAGGGCGTCCAGGTCGACGGACCGATTCGCCGCGGTGAAGGACTGGGAATCGTGGCGCCGGTCGCGACAATCGAATCGCCGACGCTCGAGCAAATGATCATGCAGATGAACGGCAAGAGCAACAATCACTTCGCCGAGTTGCTGTTCCGGAGCGTCGGCCGCAGCATCGGCGAGCGCGGTTCGGCAACGATGTCCAACACCATGCTCGGCCAGTTTCTGGTCAACAAGGTGCGCGTAGATTCCGAGACGGTATTTGCGGCCGACGGAAGCGGACTCTCGACGCTCGACCGCGTGACTCCGCGCGCGTTGGTACAACTGCTCAACTACGCCAAGACCGCATCGTGGTGGTCGTCACTCGAGCAGTCGCTCCCGATCGCGGGCAAGACCGAGACGCTGGCCCGCCGCATGCGCCGAACACCCGCCATGGGCAACCTCCGCGCCAAGACGGGCAGCACGAACGACATAGCGTCGCTCGGCGGGTACGTCACGGCTGGGAATGGCGAGGATCTCGCCTTCGCCATCATCTACAACGGAACGGATCTCTGGCGTGCGCGTGAAGCGATCGACCGCATTGGCGTAACGCTCGCGAGTTTTTCCAGGTAGCTGCGCGGGCGCGACAGGCTACTACTACGGAACCGTGAATCTCCGCGGCTAAGCAGTAGATCAGCCGGCCTGATACCCGATGTTTACGCCCCGCTTCGCGAGTTCGGCCACGTAGGCGTCGCCAGGCACGCACTCGTCGGGCGTGCGCACGCCGGCCGGCGAGACGCCGCCCGCCGCCTGCATCAACCCGGTGATGGCCAGCGAGTACCCGGTTGTCCGCTCCATCGCGCTGATGCCGCGCTTATCGTCATACTGATCGATGAGCTCCCACGTGTGGCGCACCGGCTTCCCGCCGGTCGTGCCTTCGACGACCACGCGCAGAGCCACGAGATCGTGTCCGTCCGGCTTGGTCAGGCGTGGGGTCATCAAGGCAATCGCTACGTCGCGAGGCACAACGCTCTGCCCCTTCACGTCGACTGGTTTGTCGCCGAGGAATCCGAGCTCACGGATCGCCGCCATGATGTGTGCGTGCCCCGGATAGCGGAGCGTCTTGTACTCCATCACGGGAATCTTGCCTTCGTACCGAACCGCCATCGTCGACAGCCCGCCGGCGGTGTGAAACGCCTCGAGGGTGCCAACCGGCGCGCCGAACGCCACCGGCTCGACCTCGGAAAGTGCCTGCACGTTTGCGCGCTTTCCGTCTCGCACGACCCACGAAAGCGTCGTGTAGTAGTCGAGCACTCCTTCGAGCGAATAGACGATCTGGTACTTCAGCGCGCCTTGAGGCTTCTGCGGGAGGCCACCCACGTAGATCCGCACGCTCGCCGTAGTGTCGCACTTGGTAATTCCGAGCTGCGAAAGAATGTTGACCATGCCGGGCGCGAGTCCGCAGTCGGGCACGACGGTCACGCCCTTGGCGCGGGCGTCGGCGTCGAGCGCCTTCTGCTTCTCGACGATTTCGGTGTTTCCGCCCAGATCGGCAAAGTGCGCGCCGGACTCGATGGCCAGGCGCGTCATGTCGAGATTGAAGTAGTACGGAAGAGCGCACATCACCGCCTTCGCGCCCTTCATTGCGCCTCGCACCGCATCGTGGTCAGTCGCGTCGAGCGTCAAGAGCTCAAGCTTCGGGTGGTCGCGAATGGCCGAGAGAAACGCTGGAATGTGCGTCAGCACGCGGTCGCCGACGACGACCCGGGACACCTGTTCCTGCTGCAGCAGATCATATGCGCACGCGGCGCCCTGAAGGCCGCCGCCGAGTACGAGCATTCTCATTGGAACACGATGCGGTAGGTGGGGAAATGGCGGTTATGAGAGTACGTCAATTTAGCCGACGTGCACCACCGAACGGGCGCATCAGCACGCCCGGGTAACCCCGTCTGCCGTGCTACCGCTCGATCACAATCGCCCCGCCCGGAACGTCGAGCGTCCAGCGCGTGCCCCGTAGCGCGGCGCGGCCCGCGGCAGTATGCAGTAGAACGGATCCACTCCGCGAGCCCGGAAAGAACGAGACGCCCGGGAACGTGAGCAGAAGCGGCAGGCGGCGTCCCTGCGGCTCGTACGCTGCTGTGCGCACCGTAAGCGTGGCTTCGCCGGAATCGAACGTTGGCCGGAGCAGACTCAACACATCGAACCCAATCCGCGCAACACGCAGACCCGGCGCGAGCGTAACCGGGATTGGTCCGAGCTTCACCGCGCCAATCGCAACGGACCGCGCTACGCCGTACGTGGTGTCGCCGCGCGCCCCAACAAGCTCCAGCGCGCTGAAGAGCGCCATAGTCGACGGCATCTGGAGTCCGGTCATCAGCGGCTGAATGTCGGCTTCGATCTGCTCTGTTCCGACCGTGATCGTGATGCGACCAAGCCCAAACAGCTCGTTCGGCTGCAGGGCAACGGTATCAACCGCCGCGCCGCCGACGGCGGTTTCTGCGGCACGCTGCATCGATTCACGAACCTCGCGGGGCAGACGCGCGCGGGTGAGCGCGGCCGCCCGATCGTACTGTCCCGTCCAGCGAAAAACTTCGAGGAGCCGCGCCTCGATGCTGATCGAGTCTCCGCCGAAAAACCGGGCCTCCTCGAGCAGTGTCGCCCCGACCAGAAACTTCCCGCGCGCGGCCAGATACGCCCCCAGCGATCCGCGCGACGACGGATCGCGCGGTGTCCGGCGGACCTGCTCGTGCAGCGCCGCCTCAGCGGCGTCGAGCTCGCCGACGGCGATCGAGAGTTCGGCCGCCGACGGATCAACCCGCCGCGAACCCTGTGCGCCAAGTGGTGTCGCGCCGCAAATGGCGACGGCAGTCAACGCGACGGCAGTCAACGCAGCGGCCGACACCCGACGCCTACCGTTCGGTGATACGCGCAAGGAGGGCGATGTCGGGATCGATGCGCATGCCGGTCGGCGCCGCACGCAATCCGCTGGCAACGGTAAACGCGGTTGTGCCCTGCGCCGACACGGAGACCCGTTCGCGATGCGCTGTTCCGCCAGCGTCCAGGTACTCGACCGTCAGCGGGAATGCGAACATGCCGAATCGCTCCGATTGCACGACCGTGAGCGCGAGCGTTCCCGCCGCGCGATCGTATTTCCAGGACGTCTCCACTTCCGGAAAGCCGGGCCGGGTGAGCCACTGCGTGAAGAACGGCTTGAGGTCCCTTCCCGCGGCCGCTTCCATTGCCGAGCGAAGATCATCGGTCAGCGCGGTACCGTGTCGGTGGCGTTCCAGATACGTCCGCGCTCCACGAAAGAACGCGTCATCGCCGATCTCGTCGCGGAGCATGTGCAGCACCCAACCACCTTTCTGGTAGCTATTCGCGTTGAGCAGGTTGGTCAGCGTGGCCTCTATCGTGTCGATCACCGGACGTCGCGTCACGACCGCCGCTCCGAGCACCGTCGAGCGGATTCGATCCATGTCAGCGCGAAACGCCGAGTCGCCGCGCGAATGCTGTGTATAGAGCGCGGCGAGGTACGTCGCAAAACCTTCCGATAGCCAAAGGTGCGGCCACTCGCGTTCAGTGACCACATCGCCGAACCACTGGTGCGCGGTTTCGTGGGCGAGCAATCCGTAGCTCACGCCTCTCGTGCGAAACGCGCGGTCGGAATAGAAGATCGCGCTCGCGTTCTCCATTCCCCCAAAACGCGTCAGGCTCTGCACGTGCGCGAGCTTCTCGTAGCCGAACGGTCCAAACGTCCGTGCGAAGAACGTCACCACCGAATCGGCTTCCGCGAAATCGCCGGGCAGTATGCTTCCCTGCTCAGGAAGCGTGTACACCATCTGCGGTACGCATCCGCCGTCCTCTGCGAATCCACAGGCGGTGTTTCCGAGCGGGTACTCCACGAGCGGCGCCGCGGCGATCACCATGAGGTACGTGGGAATCGGCTTCGACTCGCGCCACTTCGTTCTCCGCATCTCAATGGGCGCGCCCGCATGGCCGTCGGGGTCCTCGGGCTGCGGGATCAACGCCTCCTCAACACGCGCCCCGTTTGCGACGACTTTCCGTTCAGCCGGCGCAATGACGGTCCACGTGACCGTTGCCTTGTCGGAAGGATGGTCAACCGACGGAATCCAGTGCCGGGCCCGATTGGGCCAGTTGTCCCCGAAGCCCATCCAACGGCCAGCGCTGTCGGTGGAAATAATGAGCCCGTCCTTCACTGACCCGGTGTACGTCACCGCGACGCGCACGGTATCGGCCGTCGTGCCAAACGGGATGCGGACAACGCCACCCGCGTGCGTGAACGCCGCATTGAGATCGTTTACCCGCACCGACTTGACGGTGAGGTCGAGAAGGTCGAGGACGAGCGTATCGGCGGCGCCACCGCGCGCGACGCGGCGCACCGTGAGCAAGGCCACGCCATCGATTGTGCTCCCAACGTCCGGAAGCGTAATCGTCAGATCGTAATCGACGACGTCTACAGCGGGCCGGCGTTGCGCACCGAGTGAGGCGGTGGCGAGCAGAAGGGCTAAGGCAACACGCATAGGTCCGGGGTAACGGTAGTGGGTGACGACCACACACGTAGAAAGTACACAGTAGGCGGTCTACGGTAGCGTAGAACTGCAACTGCGCGCTGTCCGCGCGATCTGTCGGCGGCTGCCGTTAGCCGTCGGCCGTCAACCGCGTGCCGTCCACCGGTGTTGCCGTTACTTGGCGCTGACCCGGTAGATCCCGCCACCAAGGTCCTCTGACACGAGGACTGACGCATCCTTCCACACGATAACGTCGGTTGGCCGGCCCCAGCGCGAGCCGTCCTGCCGCTGGAAGCCCCAGAGAAAGTCCGCGTAGCTCACCGGACGTTCATTCTCGTTGCGAACGAGGACGACCTTCGCCCCGGTCGGCGTACGGCGGTTCCACGAGCCGTGGAACGCGACGAGCAGGTCGCCACGCATCGACGCGGGAAGCTGCGTCGCACCGGAGAGGAAGGTGATGCCAAGCGGCGCCGAGTGGGCCTGCATCGCGAGGGCGGGAGGCAGCGTGCTGTCGCAGCGGGCCTGGTCGCGATACTCCGGATTCGGCACCCGATCAGAGTGACAGTATGGCCATCCGTAGTCACCACCATCCTGCAGGATGTTCAACTCCTCCGGTGGGAGGTCCTCGTGGTTTGGCGCGATGTTGTCTCGCTCGTGCACTGACACCCAGATCGCGCCTGTCGTGGGATGCACAGCCATGCCGACTGCGTTTCGGAGTCCCGTGGCAAACAACTGACCATTCCTGCCGTCGAGGTCGTAGCGCATCACGGCTGCGCGATCAGCCGTCGACTCTTCACACAGATTGCACGACGACCCGATCGAGATGTACATCATGCTGTCTGGCGCAAGCACGATGCTGCGCGTGAAGTGACCGCCGCCAGCGCTGTACGTCGCGAGCTGCTCCGGCGAGCCAACCACCTGCCCGGCCTGCACGCGGACTCTCACCACGGCGCGAGTGTTCGCTATGTAGAGCCAGTCGCCACGCCACGCGAGCCCGTGCGGACTGTCGAGGTTGCGAATCAACACCGTTAGCGAATCGGCATCACCGTCGCCGTCGGAATCCACGACGCGGGTGATCTGGTCACGGTCGGTTTGCGTCACGTAGAGCGCACCGTCGGGGCCGACGCTCAGCACGCGCGCACCGGGTACCTGTGCGAACAGGCTGACCTTCAAGCCGCTCGCCACGTGCAGCGATTCCGCGGCCGTGCCCGACGTGATGATTCGCTCGGCGCCGGCCGCATCGTTCCCCGTGGTACATCCCACGGTTGCTGCGGTTGATGCGGTTGATGCGCAGACCAAGGCAACGGTCAGGAGCGAACGGGGCATCATCGGCTCAGCGGCAGAGGCAACGCGAAGCGCTCCGAGCCTGCGCACGTTGGAAGCCCACCTATCGCCCGAGTACGCCGTCGCCGGAGCCGCGTTCGCCCGAGCCGCCTTCGCGCGCCGCCGCCTTGATCGCCAGGGCAAACTCAAGCGTCGTGGCGTACCGCTCTTCGCTGTTCCGGGCCATCCCCTTGAGCAGCACCTTCTCCATCGCTTCCGGGAAATCCATCCCGGGCCGCCGTTGCCTCAGCGGGATAGGATCGTTCCGAAGCCGCGCGATCATCATTTCCTGCTGCGTGCGGCCCTCGAACGGGAGCTTGCCCGTGAGCATCTCGTACATCATCAGGGTAAGCGAATAGATATCGGTCCGGGCGTCGAGCGGCTTGCCGCGCAGTTGCTCAGGACTCATGAACTCGGGCGTGCCGAGAATGATCCCCGTCGCGGTCAGCTTTTCAAGCTCACCTCCCGCCTTCCGTTCCTTGGCGAGCCCAAAATCCATTACGACCACATACTCCGTACCGTCAGCCCTCTTGCACACCATGATGTTCTCGGGCTTGAGATCGCGGTGCACAATCTTGAGTTCGTGCGCCACGTTCAGCCCTTCGCTCATCTGGGCGACCCACTCGACCGTCGTCGCCAGCGGAATCACGCCCATCCGGTGGTTGCGATCTGCAAGAATCTCGCCCTCGACGTACGGCATCACGACATAGACGAGTCCGTCCTCGGTCTCGCCGAGGCGAACGATATTGCAGACGTTTGGATGCATGAGCCGGATGCCCAGCGACGCCTCGCGTCGGAGCCGTGCCATCGAGTTCTCGTCCTTGGAGAGCGCCGGCGAGAGAATCTTGATGGCGTACCGCTCATCGTTGCTCACGTCGTGTGCGAGGTAGACGAACGACATGCCCCCTTCGCCGACCTTCTTCACGATCGCATAGCGGCCATCGAGCACCTGGCCGGCCATGTTCGAGTGGTTGATCACGGGCTTCGACGGCCCGGGCGTGGAGTTCAGCCGCGGCGTTGTTGCCCGCGACTCGGCCGACGACACCACGGGCGCCGACCCGGTGCCGTGGGCCAGCAACCGTCCGCCGTCCTTGGTGCAAAACTTTGCGTCGTCGGCATACACCGTGCCGCACACCGGACACCGCATGCTCATCGAATGCTCACTGGCACACCAGGTTGCGTCCCCCGGACTTGGCGCGATAGAGCGCCTCATCGGCGCGTGCGAACAGATCATCCACCGTGTGAACGTCGCCCAAAGGATAACTCGCGACGCCGATACTCGCCGTGATGCGTACGCTGCCGCGATCGCTCACGAATGCCGTGGCCGCGATTCGCTCGCGCATACGTTCGGCGAACTTGACCGCGCCCGGCGCCTCCGTTTCGGGAAGCACAACGACGAATTCCTCGCCTCCATAGCGCGCCACAAAGTCGACGCTACGAACGGATTCCTGCAGGAGATGTGCGACTTCGCGAAGCACATCGTCACCTACCAGATGGCCGTGCGTATCGTTGACCGATTTGAAGTGATCCAGATCAACCATCAGCATGGAGAGGTCGGCGTTGTAGCGGCGGGCGCGGTCCATTTCCGATACGAGCCGTACGGTCAGCGCGCGCCGATTGAGCGCCTGAGTGAGCGGGTCGGTATGCGCGAGCACTTCGAGCCGCGTGTTCTCGGCTCGCGTGGTTTCGAGCAACTGCGCGCGCACGATCGCGGCGACGGCGGCCTTGACGACTGCATCGGCGAACTCGACATCCACCTGCGTCAACGCCGGCTCGTCGGTCAGGCGTCTCAGGAAGAAGACGCCCGCCTGTTCGGCGCCAAGCGAAAACGGCAGCACGATCACCGAGCGAATCGGCACTTTAGTGCCGCTGGCCTTCCACTCCAGGCGAATGTTTGCGTGCAAGTCGCTGCTCTCGAGATCTTCCACCAGGACGGGCAGTCCGGTTTCGAGCGCCGAGCTGATTTCCGGGTAGCGGTCGAGGTGAATCTCGAAATGCCGGAGGGCGGGATCGTCGAAGGCCGTCGCTACGATGCCAGTCTTGTCGCCGGGCTTCGCCAGGATGACCGAGCAACGGGACAGCTTCAGCGCTCGCGCAACGCGGCGCGCCAGGATGTGATAGATCTCGTCGCTCACGAGGTCGCCGGTGACCTCGTGGAGTATGTCGACGACTTTCTTGCGGCTTTCAGCGTCGTCGCGCGCACGGCGAAGCGCGTCTTCAGCGGACCGGAGCGCATCGCGTGTGGACGAGAGCGCGGCATGCGACCGCAGTTGCGCCTGCACACGAGCAATGAGTTCGCGCGGGCGGAACGGCTTGCGAATGAAGTCGGCGGCGCCAAGCCCGAACGTCTTCTCGGTCATCTCGTCCGGCGAGAGCGACGAGACCATCAGCACAGGAATGTCGCGCCAGCGCGAGTCCGCCTTGAGTTCCTGGAGCACCTGCACGCCGTCTACGCCAGGCATAATGACGTCGAGCAGCAGGAGATCGGGTGTGCCGTTCCCCAGCGCGCGCATCAACGAGTCGCGCCCGTCGGCAGCCGACACCTCGAACCCCGAATCGCGAAGCACACCAGTGAGCGATTCGAGAATGCTCGGATCGTCGTCTGCGATCATGATGTGGGCGCTAGCCATTGGCGGCCGCCCCCGGCAGAGCGAAGAGTTCCTGAAGGCCTTCCCACTCTGTGTTGCCGCCGGAGAGAACGCAGACAACCGGCCCGGCAAGCTTCACCGCGCCGCCCGTGAGCGCCGCAACTGTAATCGCACCACTCGGCTCGGCTACGAGCTTGTGCCGGTCGAGCAGAAAGCGCATCGCCGGAGGAAGCGCGGCATCCTCCACCGTCACGACGTCGTCCATGTACGCTTGGAGATGTTCGAACGTGAGGTCGCCAATGCGCACGGCGACGAGTCCGTCGGCGAGCCCACCAGGATTTGCGGCAATCGTGATCGGCTGACCCGCCACACGCGCCGTCGTGAGTTTGGCCGACTTGGCCGGCTCGACGCCGACCACCCGCGCCGCTGGACTCGCGAGCTTGACTGCAGTGGAAACGCCCGCCGACAGCCCGCCGCCCCCGACCGGTACGAGCACCGTGTAGTCGGTCGTTCCAAGTACCGCGAGGTCCTCGGCGATTTCGAGACCTGCGGTCCCCTGCCCGGCGATGATTGCGGGATGGTCGTAAGGCGGGACCAGCGTCGCCTGCTCGGCGTCGACGATTTCCAGCGCCTTCGCCATCCGATCGGCGGTCGTGGTGCCCGCAAAGATGACGCGAGCGCCCAATCGCTCAACACCGGCAACTTTTGCACGCAGCGCGGTCGTCGGCATGACGATCGTCGCCTTGACACCGTAGATGCGCGCCGCGAGGGCTGCGGCTTGGCCGTGATTTCCGCTCGACGGAGCCACGAGGCCGCGAACTCGCTCGTCGTCAGCCAGCTGCGAAATAAAGTTGTACGCCCCGCGGAACTTGAAGGCTCCTATCCGCTGGAGCATCTCAGGCTTGAGATACACCGGCACCCCTACCTCGTGCTCAAGCTCGTACGAGCGCAGCAACGGCGTCCGCACGGCGACCGGCCGCAATGCCGTAGCGGCACGGCGGATGTCGTTGAGCGACACGAGGGTGGAAGTAGCGGATGGGGTCATGGGCTCTCGCTAACGCCCCGCGAGCCGGCCGGTGCCGGAGGACGGGGTACAACTATTAACTACGATGCCCGAAAAGGTACTCCTGCCCGGGCCGGTCCCGCCAGTGTGAGGGGCCCTCTGGCCGGAATCAGGCCGGGCCGGAGCCCCCGCTAGGGAACCGGGGCTGCCAGCAGCTCCAGAGGCCGTTCGGGGGGCAGGCGCTTCGGGCGGCGGCGGCGCCAACGCATCACGAGCGACGGAAGGACCAGGAGCGCCCCGAGCGTTCCGGCCACAGTTCCGCCGGCCGTGGCCAGCGCGATCGCGCCAAAAAGCGTTGTCGCCGATGTCCCAACGGCCAGCGGAATCAAGCTGGCCATCGTCGTGAGCGTGATCAGGACGATCATGCCCGATCGGTCGAGCGCGGAACGCAGCACGGCGGCGCCCGTGAGGCCGCGGGAGGGTCCCGCGCCTTCGGCCAGGCCACGCCGCCGCCGTTCAAGCGCCGCGTCCACCAAGAGCACGCACTGGTTCACCGCGAGCCCGATCACCAGAATCACTCCAACTGCCGCTTCGCGGGTGAACGCGGCGCCGGTCCACCAGAACGCGGCCATGACTCCGCCCAGCGCAATCGGCAGGTCGAGGAATACCATCACGGTGGCCCAGACTGAGTCGAACACGAGCGCAACCGCGAGGAAAACCAGCGCCAGTCCGATCCCGAACACGAGCCAGAGGCCCTTCTCCGAGTTGTCGCTCACGAACCCGCTGGAGTTCACATCCTCGACCGCGTATCCCACCGGCACCGAAATGCTCTCCATGAACGACTTGTGCGTGCGGTCGCCGAGCTTTGTGGGGCCACGAAATTCGTATCCGACCATCCGGATGTACTGCTGGTCCTCGCGGGTGATCGTGCCGGGAACCTCGCGTTCACCAACCAGCGAGAGGTCGCCAATCTTCACCGGCGATCCTGACGCAGTCGGCACGATTGCCACCGACAGTTCGTCGAGACTCCGTTCACGCGAACCTTTCGATTTCACCGAAACCGGAATCTCCTCGCCATCAATCTCGAGTCGTTGGCCGCCAGTCTGTCCGCGCACCTCGCGCCGTACCGCGGCCGCAAGATCATTCGAAGTGAGCTGATGGCGCGCCAGCGCGGCACGGTCTGGTTCGAGCGTTACCGCGAAGGCCCGGTCGGATCCAAAGAACGAACCGGCGTTGAGATTCACGTTCCGCACCCGCGCGATCTTCTCGAGGCGTTCCTTGAGGTCGATCGCCAGTTGGGTCACTCCGTCGTACGAGTACCCCTTCACGCGAACTCGATAGTTGCCGCTCGAGGAGCTACCACCACCCGACGAAAACGCCGGCCCCTGCCCGCTCACGAAGACGCTGGCGCCGCCGATGAAGACCGCCCGCTGCGTGAGGTCATCCTGCATCTGGAGCGGAAGCGCGGTGCGACCGGCTTCGAGGGTGTACATCACCACCATCTGCGCCGCCGCGTATCCGCGCGACTGCGTAATCACCTGTTCCACCCCCTCAGCGGCCACCGCGATTGCCTCGAGTTCCTGCATTGCGCGGTCGAGGCTCTCCGGGTCGGAGCCACGCGGGAACGTGAGACTCGCAGATACCGACGTCCGCTGCTGGCCGCCGAACCCCCCGAACGCGAACCGACGCACCTTATTCGTGAAGCCCCAACTGAGGACGGCGAGCGCCAGCACCGTGAACAGGAGCGTGGCCCACCGCCAGCGAAGAGTGCGTTTTACGATGGCGCCGTAGAACTTTCGGGCTCGCCCCCATTTCGCCGCCTGGCCATGACCTGCCGCGAGAGCCGGCACCATCACGAGCGCGGCAACCACCGACCACGCCATCCCCATCACGAACGCGCTGGCAAACGGCGCAAACGCGGCGCGAGCGTCACCCTGCAGGTAAAGAAACGGGAAGAGCACCACTGCCGTCGTGAGTGTCGCCCCGACCACGGCAGCGGTCATTCGCTGGCCCCCGCGGGCGCGCCCTTCAGGAGTGTCCGGCTCAGTGCGAAGTCGCTCGACGACAATGATTCCGTTCTGAACAAGAATGCCGATCCCCATTCCGAGGCCGGCGAGCGTGAGCATGTTGGCGGGAATGTCCAGCAGGTAGAGGCCGAGCGCGGTGCCGGCGATGGATACGGCCGCCGTGCCCATCACCAGGGCCACGGAGCGCACGTTGCGCGTCGCGACGCCAATCACGAGCATGACCGCCAAAAAGGCGATCGCGCCACGCTTCATCAGATCCTTGAGCTGACGGTCGAGTTCCACGCTGTCGTTGCTCACAACGCGATACCCCACACCGGTCGGCAGCGAAGGCTTTAGCTCGTCCAGCACCTTGAGCACCGCCGCGGCCGTGCGAATCGCATCGGCCTGCGGGCTTCGCGTGACGTCGAACGCGATTGCCGGCTGCCCGTTGATGCGGAAGAACTGCCCGCGCGCATCTTCGTCACCGCGAACGGTCGCGAGTTCTCCGAGCCTGAACACGCGGCCGCCCCGGCCGCGTACGGCAAGATTCTCGAGTTCCGAGAGCGCTTCGGGCTGGTCCTTGAGAACCACTGCTCGCCGCGACGTGCCGAACCGTTCCTCGCCAAGCGCGCGCACCACGCGTGCGTCGCGAATAACCGCGGTCAGTTGCGCCGGGGCAATGCCGAGCTGTCTGAGCAGGGCAGGATCGTACGAAACGCTGGCGCCGAACTCCGTGCCACCGCGGGTCTGCATACCCGCCACGCCGCTCACGGCAGATACGCGCGGGCTGATGACGTCGGTCGCGAGCTTCTGCAGCGCGCCCCTCGTGTACGGCCCGGTCATCGTGAGCCTAAGCAACGGCGGCTCCTGCAGGTCGTCGGGTACGAAGTTCGACACCACCGGCGGCCCCGCGCCGGCGGGAAACTCGTTGCGCAGCACCTCGAGCCGCTCCAGAATCGCGAGCCGCGTAATCTGCGGATCAACGTTCGGCTGGAGTTCGATCGAGAGCGACGACCCATTCTCCTGCGACCGGCTGTTCACGCGCTTCACCCCGCGGACGCTCTGCACTGCGCCCTCCACCGGCGATGTGAGATACGTCTCCATCAGCTCGGCGGACGCACCGTTCCAGCTGAGCGACACCTGCAGGCGCGGCAGCTCCACAGAGGTCTTGGTGGCGAGCGAGAGTTTGGTAAACGCGACCCCGCCAGAGAGGAGGATCGTCGTCACCGTTGCCCAGACCACGGCCGGCCGCGAAACAGCCCAGCGAATCAACTCGTCTCTCCTGCACGCGCAGCCTTGGCGTCGGAGCGGCGCTCGAGAATCTCGTACGCAACCGGAAGCACGAAAAACGTCGCCGCGAGCGAGGTCACCGAGCCACCGATCACTCCCGCGGCGAGCGGCTGGTACAACGCACCGCCGGCACCCCAGTTGAAGAGCAGCGGAAGCACGCCAGTGACGGTCGTGATTGAAGTCATTGCAATCGCGCGGAGGCGCACACGGCCGCCCATGAGAATCGCGTCGCGCAGCGGGTGACCTGCCTCACGATACCGCCGAATAGCGTCGAGCTTCACCACCGCTTCGTTGTCGGCCATGCCGATCATCACGACGATGCCGATGAGCGCAACAGCGTTGATGCTCTGTCCGGTCACGAACAGGAACACGATGCCGCCAATCGCCGCCAGCGGCACTGTCAGCATCACCACGATAGGAATCGTGAACGACGCGAACTCTCCGGCGAGAACGAGGAACATCAGCGCTGCCGAGAGCAACGCCACGAACGACAGCTGCTCCGTGGTGCGTCGCTGCTCAGCGTTTGCGCCGGTGATCTTCGCCGTTACGCCAGCGGGAAACACGAGATCCGCCATCGCCAATTCGACGTCGCGCTCCGCGCGCTCGGTGCCACCCTCAGCAATAAGACCTTCGACGATGCTCACCGGTCGCTGACCCACGCGCACGACTTCAATCGGCGCGCGCGTTTCGGTCACCGTCACGAACTGTCCCACCGGCACGCCGTTGATTGGCGTTGCCAGCGCGGCCTCGAGGTTCTCGTTCGCGGCGCCGGCGAAGCGTACCGTGATCGGCGTGCGCCGGTCTGTCTCACGGAGTTCGCTTGCCTTCACGCCGCCAAGCGCCCCCTGTAGCGCACTCGAGATCTGGTCGATGGAAACGCCGCGCATTGCGATGCGATCACGCTGCAGCGAAATCTCGATGATCGGCTGCGTGCTCGCATACGCGTCACGCACGTCTGTCAGCGTTGGAATCGTCTTGAGCAGCCCGCGGGCACGCTCGGCCCACACACCGGATTCGGCGAGCGTGCGCGCCGTGACCTCGACGCGGACGAGTCGCCCTTCACGGCCGATGAGAGACCCGAACTCCGACTGACCCGCCAGGTCGAGCGCCAGCGAACCCTCGGCAAGATCGGGAACCAACAGGCGCAGTTTTTCTGCAAAGTCGGCGGCGCTTTCGCCATCGGGAACCGGCACGAGCAGCTGTGCGGTGGCCGACGTTCCCGGATCGGCTCCCGCGAGAATTTCCTCGTCCGTGGCCAACCCGACGCGGGAGTAGATACCGCTCGCACCCATCGCTTTGGCCGCGTCTTCGATTCGGCCGACCTGTCTCGCCGTTTCCTCGATCGCTGTGCCTTCAGGAAGCTTCACGGCGGCGACGACGATTCCTTCCTCAACCGCAGGCAGGATTTCCTTCGGAATCACCGTCCACACCCAGACCGTGAGCGCGACCGACATGAGCGACACGCCGATTACGAACGGCTTATGGTCGAGCGACCAGATGACGCCGGACTCGTACGCGTGGGCCAGCCGCGCGCCCAATGCGTCAACAAACGCGAAGAACGCGCTCTTGCGCCTGGAAGATTCTACTGCCGAACCGCGGAGATTCGCGGTTCGGCGGTAAGAGCCAGCTCTACGCCGACCTATGATCATGACCGGCATGAGCGTCAGCGCGAGAATTAGCGACGCACCCACGCTCGTCACCACCGAGAGCGAGAGATCGCGGAACAGCGCCGCCGCCAATCCTTTCACGAAGACGATCGGCCCGAACACCAGGAGCGTCGTCAACGTTCCCGCGATGAGTGGCCCGCTCACTTCCTTCGTCGCGGCAATCGTCGCCGCCACAAGCTCCATCCCTTCTTCGCGTTTGCTCGCCGTGGCCTCGGCCACAACGATGGCATTGTCCACGAGGAGCCCCACACCGAGTGCGAGACCGCCAAGCGACAGGATGTTGATCGTCACGTCCATGAGCTGCAGCAGGACGAGCGCCACGAGCACCGACAGCGGAACCATCAGCGTGATCGCGAGCGAGAGCCGCCAGTCGCGCAGGAAGAGCAGAATCACGAGCACGGAAAGAATCGCGCCCGCGACAATCTCCTGGCCGAGGTTCGAGAGCGCGTCGGAGACGAACTGCGCCTGTGCTGCTACGAGCGTGAGCGTGATGCCCGGAAAATCCACGCGCAACTGTTCCACCGACTCGAGGAGTGTTTCAGTCACCTGAACCGTGTTCGAGCCCGCGTCTTTGTAAACAACGAGTCCCACGCCCGGCGCGCCGTCGAGCCGCGTCATTGTTCGAGGCTCGGCTGTCGTAACCGAGATCGTCGCCACATCGCGCAACCGGTACGCCGACGTCGGGGGTCCTATTGGCGTTTCGGCGATTTCGTCGGGCGAGGTGAACTCCGTCATCGCGCGCACGGAGAAACGGAACTGGCCTCGCCGAATGGTCCCACCCGCGCCGTCGGCGTTGGCGTTCTGCACGGCCTTGGCGATGTCGTCGGGAGTCAGGCCAAGCGAACGCATTCGTTCCGGATCAACCTCGATGCGGATCTCGTCCTCGGGAGACCCAACCACGGCCACGCTCGCAATGCCCGCGATCTGTTCGAGGCGCCGTGCATGCACTTCGCGCGCGCTGCGGGCGATGGACGAGATGTCGCCGGCGCCGGTGAGCGCGAGCACCGCAATCGGTCGTTCACCCGGATCGCTCGTGAGCAACGTTGGGCGGTCGGCCGCCGTTGGAAGCCGGCTGCGCGCATTGTCGAGCCGCTCGCGCACGTTGAGCACCGTGGTCTGCATGTCCGTGCCCCACGCGAACTGCAGATGTGTCGTCACGGAGCCGTTGCGGCTCACGCTGCGCAACTCCAACAACCCAGGCGTGGCCGCGACGGATTCCTCGATCGGCTCGGCCACGAGTCGTGACACTTCTTCGGCAGCCGCTCCGGACCAGTTCGTACGCACCGTAAGTACCGGCAGCGTCACGTCGGGGAGGAGCGTCACCGGCAGCTTGGCCAGCGACACGCTGCCGAGCAGCACGACCGCGAGCACGCTGGCCACGGTGGTGACCGGCCGGCGAATTGCCGCTTCGATCCAGCTCATACGAAAGCCCTTACGGGCGGCCGGTCTCGCGCACGGATACAACGCGCACCGGCGCGTCGTGCGTCAGCGTGAGATGCCCTTCCGTGATCACCATGTCGCCGGCTGCGATCGGAATCTGCCCCGTTGTTGAGTCGGCGAGAATCTCGCGCTCGCGTCCGTTGGAGCGGCCCGGGTTCACGTACACCCACTGCGCGCGGCCGTTGCGGACAACAAACACGAGGGGCCGGCCGTCGCGTTCAATCACAGCACGGTCGGGCACGATGGTGCGGCCCGCGAGGCGCGTCGCTTCGAGCCGAAGGTCGGCATACATCCCCGGACGCAGCACGCCGTTGCCGGTGAGCCGGATGTACGCGCGGCCCGCACGGGTGGTGCTGTCTACCAATGGAAGCACTGCGATCACCCGGCCGCTGGCAACCACGTTCGGCGACGCGGCCGACGACACGCTCGCCTGTCCGCCGACCTTTACGAGCGGCAGATCGTGCTCGAGCACGGCCGCTTCGATTCTGAGCCGCTGCACGTCCACGATCACGGCAATGTCACCGCCGCCCGTGAGCCGTTCGCCCGCGGCCACGCTCACCTTGTCCACCACACCATTGAATGGCGCGATGATTACCGATCGTTCGCGGTCGAGCTTCGCCTGATCAAGCCGAACCCGATTGGCGTCAACGCCGTTCCTGAGTTCGGCGTTCCTGCGACGCTCCGGCGTCGGCGCCTGACCGGAGACAATCGAGTCTGGCACGTAGTTGTCTTGCGCGCGGAGCATCGACTCCTGAAGCGCAATCTCCGCCGTACGCACGGCGAGATCGAACGGACGCTGGTCAAACGTGATGATCGGCTGCCCTGCGCTCACGCGGTCGCCCGGGCGCACGTGCACCGTCTGCACGGTGCCCGTGACCTCGGCTTTTAGCTTAGCTTCGGCGTCGGACCGAACCTGGCCGGTAGTGTTCACGGTGAGAACCAGATCGCCAACGCGCACTTCCTCGGCTACGACCGGAAGGTTGACGCGAGACTCGGCTGCTGGCTCTGAGGCGGTGTCACCGCCTGCTCCGGCAGCAGAGTTTGTAGCTGCCGATGAGTCATCGCTGCCTGTGGCGGCGGTATCGGCCTTTGAGCAGGCCGCACCGATCAGCGCGGCGGCAACTACTACTCCGATGGCTCGGCGGGGGAGTTTGAGTGTTTTCACAGATATAATCGTGGTGGCAACCCACGGCGCGGGGCAACTGCCGTGGCCGGATTGAGGACAACTGTTTGTATCCCCGGCGCGGTCAATGGTTGCCGGGCGAAGCACGACACGCTCCGCGCTGAAGGCACAGCCGAATCTGTAAGTCGTAGTCCGCCGATCGAGCGTGTTCACGCAGGCTGACTTCAGGGAACGACGCTGCCCACGAGCGGCACTACCGCCGTCAACAGGGCCACTGCGAGCAGGACGCAGACGCTCATCAACGCCCACTTCATCGTGTAACGCTGATGATCGTCGAAGTCCACGCCCACGAGTCCCACCAGGAGGTAGGTGGACGGCACCAGCGGACTGAGCAGATGCACCGGCTGTCCGATAAGCGACGCGCGCGCCATCTCGGCGGCCGTGATCCCGTACGCGTCGCCGGCGGCGGCGAGGATGGGCAGGATGCCAAAGTAGAACGCGTCGTTGGAGACGAAGAAGGTGAATGGCGCGCTGAGCACGGCCGTCACGACCGCCAGGTAAGGACCCAGAGCCGTCGGCACGGCTCCCACCACGCTGTTCGCCATCGCGTCCACCATCTCGGTGCCGCTGAGAATGCCGGTGAAGACGCCGGCCGCGAAGATGAGGCCCACCACCGCAAGCACGTTGCCGGCATGCCTCGATAGCAATGACTTCTGCTCGTCGATGCTCGGGTAGTTGAGCATCATCGCGATGGCAAATCCAAGCATGAAGAGCGCGGGCAGCGGCAGCACGGCGCTCACGAGCCCCACCAGCAACACGGCAGTGAGGAGCGCATTGATGACCAATCGGTCGGGACGACGATGCTCCTCGTCCTCGTGGAAGCTCGGGTTCGCCAACTCCTCCTCGAGTACGGGCGGGAGCCCGTCGGCGGGCGTCGGCTCGGTCGCCAGGCGCGCGCGCTCCCGGAGGCCGAGACGATACGCCACGAACAGCACCCATACGGCACCAGCCACCATCGCCGGAATCATCGGCACGAAGACGTCGTTCATCTCCAGGCCAAGTGCGCTGACCGCGCGCGCTGTCGGACCGCCCCAGGGGAGGATATTCATCACACCTCCGGCGAGCATCACCACGCACGCGAGGTTGAGGAGCCGCATCCCCATGCGTCGGTAGAGCGGCAGCATCGCCGCGGTGGTGATCATGTACGTGGTCGATCCATCACCGTCGAGCGAGACGACGAGCGCGAGGGCCGCCGTGCCGACGATGACCTTGAGCGGGTCGCCATGCACGAGCACGACGATCCGCTTCACGAAGGGCTCAAACAGCCCGGCGTCCATCATGATCGCGAAGTAGAGGATCGCGAACATCAGCATCACGCCGGTTGGGGCGAGGTTGCGGATGCCGGTAAGCATCATCTCGCCGAGCTCCAGAGAGAATCCGGCGAGGAGACCGAAGACGATCGGCACGAGGATCAGCGCTACGAGCGGTGAGAGCCGTTTGGTCATGATCAGCGTCATGAAGACGATGACCATCCCGAAGGCGAGCAGGGTCAGCATGAGGGCGGCTCCACTACGATCTCTCTTCTCAGGGACGCGCCGGGGCCAACGGCAACACGATGTGCGAGGGCCAGGTGGCGCTGTGCTGCACCGCGATGTCGGTCGTGACCATACGCCGGTTCTTGCCCAACGGGTCGCCGGTGTTGGGATTCACGTCGAACCGCGGGAAGTTGCTGCTCGAGATGTCCACGCGGATCCGATGCCCCTTCTTGAACACGTTCGCGGTTGGGAAAGGGTCGATGGTGAACTCGTACACGCGCCCCGGTTCGAGGAGCACCTCGTGGTCTCGCGTTGCGCGATAGCGACCGCGGATAATCGCGTCGGTGATGTTCAGATCGAATCCACCCGGCCACGCGTCGCTCGGCGGATAGACGTCGACGAGCTTCGCGGTGAAGTCGGCGTCCACCGTCGAGGCCGACGCGTAGAGCACGACCTTGATCGGGCCAATCACGGTCATGTCCTCGGCGAGCGGTTCAGTCTGGAAGACGACGACGTCCGCGCGCGTGCGCAGCGGCAGGAATGGCGCCTTGGAGGGCGGGAAACGCGGATCCTCGCGCTGGTCGTACGCGCCATCCTTGAGGCGCGCGGAGGCGCCACCACCAATGGTGGGAACCGGACTGCGAGGATCGAAGGTGTAGGTCGTGGACGAGGCGGACGTGGTCGGCTTCGTGGCGGAGAGCGATCCGTCGGCGTGAAAGTAGTACGGCACATTCCGCGTGCCGGCGATCGGCCACTCGCCCGCATTCAGCCAGTAACCGCCATGGAAGAGTCGGCCGTTCTCGTCCCTGTGTCCGTCGCCCGTCCCCATCACGAAGACGCGCACCGCGGCGTCCTTCTCGGCGCCACTCGCTCCGCCCTTCAGGAAGTGATCGAACCACTTGAGATGGAAGTCGGTCGCGAAATCCACGATCGCCGCATCGGGCCCGTACGCAACATCGCCCGCGTACGTGAGGTGATTGCCGCCATGCGTCCAGGGGCCAACGAGGATGCGCTGCGGTGATTTCTTGAGGCGGCTCAACTCGACGTAGTTCTTGAAGGTGCCGGCGAGGAAGATGTCGTACCATCCACCCACCTGCAGCATCGGGATGTCCGCGGTCTCGGGGTAATGCTCGTCCCAGGCGAGCATCGGGTCCTTCCAGAACGCGTCGTAGTCGGCGCGTTCAAAGAAATCCATGTACCAGCCTTCGTACTCCGGCACAACCGAGAGCGGATTGAGGCCCCGACGGAACGGCTGCACGCTGTACCAGTCCTCGACCTTCTCTTTCTCCATCAACGCTTTCACCGCGGGCGATCGCGCGTCGGCGAGCATCTGCGACCAGGCCCAGGTGAGCTGGCGACCCATCTCGTAAGTGCCGCGGAAGCGCACGCCGTGGTCCCAGCCGTTGGACATGCCGCCCATGTTGAGCACGAGCGACTTGAGCGAAGGTGGAGAAAGTTGCGCGGCCCCTGCCTCCATGTGGGCGGAGAACGATGTACCCCACATCCCGACGGCGCCGTTCGACCAGGGCTGGCGCGCGAGCCACTCGACCGCGTCGAAGCTGTCGGTGGCGTCCACGGGCTGCACCTTGAGGAAGATCCCTTCCGACTTGTAGCGCCCGCGCGTGTCCTGGACTGCGACCACGTAGCCACGCTCAGCGAACCACTGCGCCTGCGAGTGCAGCTGCGACTTCCCGTACGGCGAACGGTTGAGCAACACCGGGAAGCGCTCGTTCAACGGGACCCCGTTGCGCGCGGGACGGAAGATGTCTGTCGCCATCCGCTTGCCGTCGCGGGTGGGCATCATCAGGTCGCGCTCCACCAGCACGGCGTCGTAGCGCTTCGGCGATCCGACCCAGTCGGCAGGCGGCATGCGGTGCTGCTGTGCGTGCACGGCGACCGGCGCTACGCCGATAACGAGCGTGACACCGATCGCGACACCGATCGCGACACCGATCGCGACACCGATCGCGAAGAGAACCGGCGCGGCGACGGCGATGAGCGCCGGGGAGCGGCGGGGAGCGCAGTGACTCAACGTTGCTGGAAGCATGGCGGTCCTTCCCTGAGACGACGAGAGCGAAACGGACGGCTGGCGTCAGACGCCACTCAAAGTATCGGCCGGAAGGGCATCGCGCTCCCGCACGCGGTTCCAACTATTCGCCTGTCCCCTGAGTGCGGGCTCGGGATCTGTTCGACCGCTCGTGCCATCCTAGGACGACTGCTGCTCTTTCTCCGCGCCCATCAGGGGACGGTAGAAGATCAGTGCGTTGCGATCCAGGTCGCAGGGAGCAAACTCGCGTGTTTCCCATGGCATATCGCGAATGCCGTTAGGGCTGCACTCCGGAGTTCTTTGGGAGGGTAAGAAACGTCCAAGAGCCGGCCTTCGGGGTCGCCGCCGGCCGGAACAGTTTCGCTCTAAAACCAATCTCAGACGCGGGTTTGGTCATTATCGCACGGTATCGTTGATCGGCGTTTGATTACTGCACTGCGCGGTCGCACAACGATGTCGGCTTCCCCACTCGCGCGGCAAGTCTGCCTAGCAACCGCTCGAATCAGAATCGTTTCTGAAGAAATGCACGCGAGCGGCCGATGGGATAATCGTCCTGTACTCCGAAAACCGTGTAGCTGAGTTTTTCGTAGAACGGTCGAGCCTGAAAGTCGAGCGTATCGAGGAAGGCTCCTATGCAGCCACGCTGGAGCGCCTCCTCTTCGGCGCGAGCGACGAGGTCTCGACCAACTCCGTTGCGCCGTTTTGACTCGGCGACCCAAAGCAGATCAATGAACAGCCAACCCCACGCGGTTTCGCCCACCAGACCGCCGATGAGGCGTTCGTCGGCGTCCTTCGCCGCGACGAGGAGCGGCCGCCGTTCGGAATCACCGGCGTGCTCCTCGTTGAAAGCTCGCAGGCCAGCAAAGACTGCCGAGCGAACAGCCCCCTCGGATTCAGCCGGTACGATGTCGATACGCGGAGAAAATGTCATCTGGCCTGTCAGTGGTCAGTCCGATCGGCGAAACTCGTCGAGGCCTTCGAGGAAAAAGTCAACGATTCGAGCTGAGTCACGGGAATGAATGAGTTTGCGGGCCTAGTATCCGCCCGGTCTGTACAACGTCGCCCCAGGTGCCGCAGTGCGCCCGCTCCCGGCCGTCTTCCAGGCGTCGTAGCGCATCTGGAGCGTCTTCACCGGGTTGGCGCTCTCCCCTCTCGTGATGTCGTTGTCCGTGGCGCTGATGTAGGCGAAGTACTTCCCGTCGTTGTGCGTCACGCCGATCGCATCGTCCTTGTTGGCGATCGCTATGTACGCTACGTGCGAAGTCCTGTTGTCGCACGGCACGAACTCGAGCGGGTTGTTCGCGCAGTTGCAGCGCTTGTCGCCGCCGTTTTCATCCGCCGCCGTCATCGCCGCCATCACGTGATCGGCCATCGTGCCCGTCGCGCGCGTGAACGCCAGCGCGGCCTTGTGCACCACGTCGTATCCAAGAAGCGTGTTGCCCTGCACCTGATAGAAGAAGTCGCCAACCTGCCCGCCGAAGAAGAGCGATGATTCCGAGTTGCCGCTGCCGTTGAACCCGGCCGCGTTGTTGCGCGCTGTAATCGTGGTCCCATTCGGGATGGCGAGAATTCCGAACTGGCGCCGCTCGATGTTCGGATCCTGTTTGAGCATTTCGAGGATCTGTTGTGGCGGCGTGCCTTTCCTCAGCTCGTTGTACACGAGCATCTGGTTCGCGCGCGTATTGTCGGCGCCGGCTTGGCAAGCAGCAACGCCGAAGCCCGGGACGATGACGGCCTGCACGTCCATCAGGTCGCGCGCCGCGTTCGGTTGCCGGTTGGGAAACGCCGACTGACGCACGCAGGTCGCCGAAGCGATGATGACCTGACCCGTCCTGATGTCGATGGCGATGACCGACCAGGTGGCGAGTGCGGCCGAAGGCGCCAGCATTAGCGAGAGTATTGCGAGCACGAGTTTTCTCATCCCGGAATCTGGCAGCAACTGCCGCCGAGCGTCAGGGAGTGCTGTGAGTCGTCAAGCCGGCACAGCAGCTCCGTCCGTTACGCGGACGGGGAACCTCTGACGTAATCGATACTCATCGTCAACCAGCGTTTCAGGGCGATTGGATTCTCGACGATCGCCCGACTCAAGACGACGTACTCCTTTTTCACGGGTCCGTTGCGGAAGTAGCGGAGCCTCCGCGCTCGGCGCGCCTTGAGCAGAGCGGCTCGCTCTTCGTCGGGCAGCTTCACGGCGAAACCTGCGGGGGTCAGCGACGCGCATATCATGCCGTTCACGTATAGAGCGGCGCCGCTGAAGAAGTGCTTGCACTCCGGCTTGGGATTTCCGCGTGCGCCAGTGGTCGCTTGGCCCACCGCATTCGACAGCCGTTCCAGATACGGACTCGCCACGTGCTACCTCCTCACTGTCGAGCCGGCTGAGAAGGGCTGGCACCTGATGCCGGCCGTTCAGTCGATCAGTTCGAGGGATGCAATAATGCGGCGGCTCGGCGGCGGCCACCATTGACACGGGCTGTCCTGCCGAGAATCAGCATCGCCGAGATCTGCTGGTTCATGCTCCACGACACGATCCACCATCGCGGGCAGCTCTCCGTATACCTCCGCGCCATGGGCGCAAAGGTGCCTAGCATCTACGGACCGTCGGCGGACGAGCCCTGGATGTAGGCGCTCACGGCGCGCGAGCCGCGAAACCGTAATCCATCTGCCTCCGTAGGGTGTCTCAAGTCGAGGAGGGTCGTCGCCTTGAACCTTACTGGCATCAAATATCGCGCGTCTGCCGCCATCTCGTGGCTCCGCGCACACGTCACGAGTCGCCGAGTCCTTCGCACGCTTTTCGCTGCGGCGGCGCTGGGAACGCTCGGCGTCACGGGCGAGGCGATCGTGCGCGGACATCTCGTCCCGCCCGCCGAGCGCGCACCGAGTGCCATGTACACGCGGCCCGTTGCATGGGGCGGCGATGGCCGCGATGGCCCGGTGGTCATCGGCTCCCTCAGTGCCGGCCTGAACGAGAGACGCGTTCCCGTCGCGCTGCGCGACGTCCCGCAACACCTGATCGACGCCGTGCTTGCTGTCGAAGACCAGCGCTTCTACGAACACCACGGACTCGACCCGCTCCGCATCGCGGGCGCGCTGGCCGCGAACGTCAGGGCTGGAGGCGTTTCCGAGGGCGGCAGCACGATCACGCAGCAGATCGCAAAGAACCTCTTCCTGTCGGCGAGCCGCACTCCGCTCCGCAAGGTTCGCGACGCGGCGCTCGCGACAGCGCTGGAGCTGCGCCACACGAAGGGGGAGATCCTCGAGGCGTATCTCAACGAGATCTACCTCGGCCGGGAAGGCGCGGCGGCGATCCACGGCGTGGGCGCAGCATCGCGCTATTACTTCGGGAAACCGGTGGGCCGCATATCGCTCGCCGAATCGGCGCTGCTCGCCGGAATGATTCGAGCGCCCAACCGGTTGGCGCCCACTCGTCACGCCGCCGGCGCACGCACGCGACGTGACCTCGTGCTCGGGCTGATGCTCGCGCAGCAGCGCATCGATTCGGCCGAGGCGGCGCGCGCCAAGCGCGTGCGCGTCTCGACGCGCAGCCATCCCGCGACGTCCATCGACGCGCGGTACTTCCGCGACTTCGTTGCAAGGTCCGGGGGCAACGGAGTTCCTGCGCGCGGCGCGGCGGTCTACACGACGCTCGATGCTGCGTTGCAGCGGAGTGCCTAACGGGCGGTCGTGCGCGGGCTCGGCCGCCTCGGGCGTCCCGGGGCACAGGCGGCGCTCGTCGCGATCGACCCGCGCACGGGCGACGTGATCGCGATGGTAGGCGGCGGGAACTACGGCAAGTCGCAGTTCAATCGCGCAACCGACGCCCGTCGGCAGCCGGGCAGCGCGTTCAAGCCGCTGGTCGCGCTCGCAGCGCTCGAAGCCGACGATCGCGAAGCGCCCGCGTTTACGCTCGCGTCCATCGTTCGCGACGAGCCGCTGAGCGTGACGACTCCGCAGGGTATCTGGCAGCCGGTGGATTATGATGGCAACTACCGCGGTCAGGTGACATTCCGCGAGGCGCTCGAGCAGTCGCTCAATGTCCCGTTCGCGCGCATCGGGCTCGCGATCGGGCCCGAGCGCGTCGTCTCCACGGCGCGGCGGCTCGGCATCACGGGCACCCTTCACGCAGTGCCGAGCATCGCGCTCGGCAGCAGTGAGGTGACGTTGCTCGAGCTGGCGCGCGCGTACGGCGTCCTTGCGACCGCGGGCAAACTCGCCGCGACTCGCACCGTCGTCGGGCTGCGCGACGCCGGTGGCGCCACGCACGACACGTCCGTGCCGAACGTCACGCAGGTCGCCAATCCGGCCGCCACGTTCCTCGTCACGTCGGCGCTGATGGGCGCGGTGCAGCACGGCACCGGCCGCGCGCTTGGCGCGGAGGGGCTGTACGGCGACATCGCCGGAAAGACCGGAACGTCCAACGACTGGCGCGATGCGTGGTTTATTGCGTATTCGCCGGAGATCGTCGTCGGCGCGTGGGTCGGCTACGACGACGGGACGTCGCTGCGCATGAGCGGCGCCTCGGCGGCGCTGCCGATCGTGGCCGAGTTCTTTTCCAGCGCCAGCGTCTCCGGAGAGCGGTTCGATGTTCCGGACGGAATCGAGCGCGGCTACACGTCGACCGGCGGCTGGGGAGGGTGCGGCGAGAGCGAGTACTTCCTCGCGGGCACGGCGCCGGCGTCGGGCGGGTGCGGGTTTCGCGCGTTTGCGGGCAGCGCGTTCGAGGGACTCAGTGAGTTCAAGGACGCGCTCCGCCGAATGATCGTTGACCGCATGCGCGAGGAACGCGAGTCACGACGCCCTCGGCGCGGGGGACGGCGCTAGACGTCCTGCGACCTAACGGAGTTGCGTTTCTGCAACGCGCCGTGCCATGGCATCCTCGGGCCGGGAGGCACCGGCCGACCGATCGCCTGGACATAACGGCCACATAACGGCGCCGAACGCGACGGTTGCTTGAGTCCGCGCTGACGCCAGTGCCACGCCGGTGCCGGCGCGTCGAACCCAATCCCAACGCCCCCGTGTCCAACATCACTCGCGCCCTCCGGCTGTCGCTCGCTTCCATCTTCGTGATAAGCATTGCCGCGTGCAGTGGCGGTGGCGCGGCCGACTCACCGACCGGGCCATCAGGCAACAACGACAACGGAAGTGGAGGTTCGCTCACCATCGCATCGGTGACGGTCTCGCCGAACGCGGGCTCGGTCCTCGCCGGAAGCACGAGGCAGTTCACGGCGACGGCGCGCGACGCGTCAGGAAACACGCTCGCGGGGCAGGCGTACACGTGGTCAGTATCGCCGGCCAGCGTGGCCACCGTGAGCTCGGCGGGTCTCGTGACCGGAGTTTCTGCGGGCGCGGCTACGCTCACGGTGAAGTCGGCCGCCGATCCGACGAAGTCGAGCACCGCCACGCTGATCGTCTCCACTCCGCCGTCCGGCAGTGGTACCGTCCTCGTCAGCGGCGTCACCGTGTCGGGAATCTCCGGGGCATTGGGCCAGACGCGGCTGTACCGCGTTGATGTGCCGACTGGTGCGACCAAGCTCGACGTTCAGACGACCGGAGGCACGGGCGACATCGACATCTACGTGCGGGCGGGTCAGTCACCGACGACCACGACGTACGACTGCATTTCAGGAAACGTCGACTCGAACGAACGATGCGAGATGGCGAATCCATCGGCGGGCACGTGGTATATCCTCATGAACGGATTCACGACCTACAGCGGCGTGACAGTCACGGCAACGGTAACAGTCCCGTCCACCTCGGCTACCTATGTCGGCGCGTTCACGACGCCGCCGTACCGCGTGTTCGGCACTTCGTCGCTGACGGGCGCCGTGTGCAACTTCGATGTCACCTGGTCCGCCGCGACGGTTCGCCTGACCTACTCGGCAACATCTCCGGGCGGAGCGGCCACAATCCAGGTTACGGGGCGGCGGATCTCAACGCCGGTGACGTCCACCGCCACCGGCCCTGGCGGCACGTCGAACTGCACGCCGGGCGACGACACGCAGGGCGGGACGGCGTCGTTTGCATCATCGCTCCCCCAGGTGAACACGTCGGTCGCGTACAGTGTCTACGGCAACTCGGCGGTCACGGAGACCGCCGCGCTCGTCGGCACCGCCGACGCCGGGCAGACAACAATCAACGGTACGCTCACCTTCACCTACACGGGATCCGGTCGAGGCGGCGTGATTGGTTCAACGACCGTCACGCTTACGCGCCAGTAGTGGCGGGCTGAATGAACGCGCTATCGGTCCATGACGGGGAGACATGCCGCCATCGTGCGACTCAATCACGGAATCCCCGCCGCCGTGTTCGGCCGGTTCGCCGTTCCGGCCACCGGCTCCGTCTTTCGCTGGCGCGGGTACGTCTCGTCCATCGTATCGCCGTCGTAGAGCCGCCCGTTCTTCATCACCATCCGCACCGTGTTCGTGTTGCGGATGTTCTCGAGTGGATTCCCGTCGAGCACCACGAAGTCGGCGAGCTTCCCGGCTTCGAGCGACCCGAGATCCATTGAAAGGCCGATCGCCTGCGCACCGAAGATCGTCGCGCATCGGAGCACGTCGAGGTTCGACATCCCGCCGCTCGCCAGCATCCACATCTCCCAGTGGTAGCCGAGCCCCTGCAACTGTCCGTGGCTGCCCACGCCGACAAGTCCGCCCGCCTTCACGATGTCGTTCGCACCTTTGGCGATCTTGTCGAATGAATACTCGTCCTTCGCGTACCAGCCGGCATCATTGCCGCCGCCCCGCTGGCCACGAACGCGCCGTCTGGACTTGCCCGCCAGCTCCTGATACGGCGTGAAGCGTTGTAGCTTCGCGTCGCCATACACGTTCTCCGTGGCGTACCAGTAGTTCTCGCCGAACGGCCCATTGTATGCAACGATCAGCGTCGGTGTATACGCGATGCCGCTCTGCGCGAAGAGCGCGGTGACGTCCTTGTAGAACGGGAACAACGGAATCGAGTGTTCCTGCCCCGGATACCCGTCGATCGCCATCGTCATGTCATAGCGAGTGTCGAGTGCGCCCTCAGTAGTCGGCATGATGTTCTGCTCGCGCGCAGCCGTAAGTATCCACTGCCGCTGCTGCCGGTTTCCGCCGATGTACATCTTGAGCGTCTTCGTGTCGTAGTACTCGCTGTAGCGCTTCATCACGCGGCGCGCGTGCTCCTGATCCTTGATCTCGTCGCCGATGGCGGGCTGGTAGACGCCGGAGAAGAGGCCGGGACCGGTCGAATAAATGCGCGGACCGATCGCCTGCCCTGCGGTGACGAGGTCTTCATAGGACAGGACATCGGTAGATCCCGTCTGCGGATCACGCGTGGTGGTCACCCCGTACGCCATGTTCGCCAGGTAGCTCCAAGGCTGCTGGTGTATTCCGCTCCGGAGTCCCAGGTGCGCGTGCGTGTCGATGAATCCGGGGACGATCGTCTTGCCGCGTACGTCGAATACCTTGGCCCCCGACGGAATCTGGACTGAGCCGCGCCGGCCAACCGCTACGATGCGATTGTTGCGCACCACGATGTCGCCGTTCTGGATGACCTCGTCGCCCTTCATCGTCACGATACGCGCCCCGCGGAACACTGCAGTGCCCTGCGGAATGTCCCGCTGCGCGCGCAGGATAATTCGCGTTTCCACCGGCTCGTACCGCGATGTCCGTCGTGCCGCCGTGTCACCGGCTGCTGGTGCTGGAGTTGGCGCAGCCGCTGGCGCAGCCGCTGGCGCAGCAGCCAGAGCCGCGGCCACGGAGTCATCCACCTGGCGCGCACGGTCGAGGTCGTACACGAAGTGCGAGTTGCCGATTGAGAAATGCACGCGCCTTCCATCGGCGCTCCATGCCGGAAACTGGCCACCTACCTCGGTGATCCGTCGCGTCGGCACTTCCGCGGCCTCCGGCGTGGCGAGATTGATCGTCGGTGCATCGCCCGTCTCGATCAACGGCACCACGAAGAGGTCGTTGGCGACCTGTACGAGGATGTTGTTGCCCGTCGGTGCAAGCTTTGCGGCCAGCGCCGACGATGCCGCAGTTGCCTCGGGCCCGCGGGCACCGGTGATCTTCAGGTGCGTCCGTTCATCTGTGCCGTCCCAGCGAATCGAAACCAGCCCCGTACCGCCACCATACATATAGATGCGATTCGAGTCCGTTGCGAAATGCGGATTCGAACGCCCGTTCGACGGCGCGATCAGCGTTGCCGCCCCGCCCGTCGCGGGCACCCACACCAGCTCGGCGGCACCGTTGAAGCCACCTTCCTCCAGCGCAGGTTGCGCTGGCGCGCGAACGAGCACGATGCGGCGGTCGTCGATCGACCAGGCCGGCTGCGTGTACATCGCGCGGGACTGGGTCACGCGCACCGGAGTGCCACCAGTCGCAGGCACCGTGTAGAGCTGGCCGCCTTCCTTCGTCCACGAGACGAACGCAATGGAGCTTCCACTGTGCGACCACGCCGGCTGCGCTTCCGTCGCGTCGGCCGTACTCACGCGCCGCGGCGTGCCAGACGGGTAGTCCATCACGTAGAGCTTGTCCATTGATACGAACGCGACCTGCAGCCCGTTCGGCGACGGCACGGCGTCGCGAATCTGCCGCACGACGAACTCGGCGGAGTCGCTCACGCGATAGTTGAACGCGAGCTTGGGGCCGAGTTCCACCTGCGTCTGCACGCGGAACGGGATCTGGGTCTGCGCCGTGCCATCCACCGGCACGCGCCAGATCTTGCCACCGTACGACATGATCAGCGCGCGCGAGTCCGGCATGAACGAGTAGCCGGGCAGCGCATCGAGCGACGCAACCGACTCTTGCTCATCGCGCTGCACCGGGAAGGCGAGCCAACGCTCGTCGGTGGTTTCGAGGTCTCGGATACGGATTCCGGTCTGCGCTTCGTACCTGGATCCGTACGCGAGATACTTGCCATCGGGCGAGAGCGCTGGACGAATCGCTCCACCTAGCACGTTGGCGCGTGTCTCGCGCCGCGCAGTCTGCCGGTCGAACGTCACCAGCGTGTATTGCGGCAAAGCCGCGTTGTATTCCCACGCGCCGAACCGCTGGGCGAACCAGATGTAGCGGTCGTCCTTGCCGAAGGCCGCGCCGATCAGGCTAAGCGGGTCGGCCCCGTTGAGAGGCGACGGATCGCGAACCAGTTGGACGCCGCTGCCCCCGTCCTTGTGGTAAATCCACGGCTTTGACGGGCCGATCGGCGCGGCCGCGCGCGATGCCACGATATAGAGACCGTCCGGCGTCCACTCGGGCGACCGGTATCGCGCTGTTTTCCCCTTCGTAATCAGCTTGGTGGCCTTCGTCGCGACGTCGATCGTCCAGACGTTGTCGCCGCCGTCGCGGTCGGACGTGAACACAACGAGCTTGCCGTCAGGCGAAAAGCGCGGCTGCGCGTCGTAGGCCATTCCCTTGGTGAGCTGCGCGGCCGTACCGCCCTCGATGGGCATCGTGTAGAGGTCGCCGAGCAGGTCGAAGACGATCGTGCGTCCGTCGGGGCTAACGTCAAGTGAAATCCACGACCCTTCGTCGGTGTCGAGATCGATCGTGCGGGTGGGCACGATCGGAAGATCCGGCTTGGCGGCGGCGTTCTGGGCTGGCGCGGCCGGCGCAACCTGCGCTCGCACGGAAGTAGCGGCAAGCGTGAGCGCGAAGGCGGCGAGAACTGGCTTTAGACGCATATGTGTTGGGAAGGTGAGACCAACAATATGCTATGTGCCGTCGCGGCCCACCCGGGTTGGCCCGACTCTCAAGGCCCGCCGGCAACCGGCTTGAGCCAGCCGTATTCCCATGTCCAGGGCATCGCTGTCTCGCCGAGTATGGCTCGGGTCAGGTCTCGGTAGATGCGCTCGGCCCGCCCGTCGTTCGAGAGCAGGACCAGGCAGCGCTTCTGACTCTCGACACAGATTACCATGTTCCCGGTCCAGTCGTTGTGCCCGCCCTTGAACCACATCGCACCGCGCGCATCCTGAAACGTGACCAATCCCAGACCGGCCGCCAGACCGATGGTCGTGTTTGCAGGATTGGTGTCGGGCACGAGTGTCGGGAACTGATGGACCGACGTGATCGCGACCTGCGGGCGCATCATCTCTGCGCGCGAACCGGAGGTCAGCCCGTCGCCCCGCACGACGCCGGCCCAAAGCCGCGCCTGATCATCGATATCCGTGTCCATGGAGCCGGCCGCGCTCACGCCCGACCGCTCATCGTGCGGTTCGGGAGTGCCGTCGATCCGGAACCCGTCAGCCAGATTAGCCCGGAAGTCCGGCCGCCATTGCATGCTCGTTCGGGTCATGCCGAACCGATCGAACACGCGGGTCTGCATCTCGCGCCCGACATCGAGGCCCAGGGCTTCCTCAAGTACCAGTTGGGCGATGTAGAAGCCCTCTCCGGAATAGCCGTAGCGTGTGCCGGGATCATAGTGAAAGCGCAGCTTTCCGTCGTCCTCAAGCCACCGGAAGTTAGCGAACCCAGTTGTGTGAGTGAGCAGGATCCGCATCGTCAGCGCTCTCCATCGCGCTTCGCCTGCCAGATCGTGATAGTCGTCGTACTCCGGCAGAGGGCCCGGGAGCAGGTCCGCGATTGACGCGTCGAGATTCAGTCGCCCTTCATCCACCAGTTGCATGACCAGGTACGTGAAAGCGGTCTTGGTCAGCGACGCGCCGTACATAATGGTCTGCGTTGTAAGCGGATCGCGCGCGGCGTTTCGAATCCCGTACGCCGCCACATGAACCACCGCGCCGCCATCGATAACGGCGAGAGCTAATCCTTCGACGTTCTCGTTTTGCATCAGAGCGCGAACTGTGCTGTCGATGGCGGTGGCAGCTGGCACGGGATCGACGACGGATCGCGTTTCGCAGCCGCCAAGCAGAAGGACCGCGAGGGACACACCGAGGAGAGGTCGGAGCATCGTCCTACCCGTCACTGAGCACCGCGAACTTCGCGCCTGCAGAGGCAATAAGTGAACGCCTGAATCGCTCCGGTCGGCGTGCGATGTTCCTCGCGGTGCGCCGCGACATATGCAAACCCAGAACCAAACTCCGCATGAAGCGTCGATGGCGAATACCGAACGACATCAAGGCCGCTACAACGAGTTGGCCCGTCTTCAGCAAACGTCGCCACAAGTACATAACCGGACGGGACCACCGCGTGCCGAACTTGCGTGACGTACGCTGCGCGCGCGTCGGGGTCGGTCAAGAAATGAAAGACTGCGCGATCGTGCCAGAAACTGTAGGCGGCGTGAGGCAGGACGGCCTCAAGGATATCGGCTTCAATCCAACGGATGTCGGCCGACTGGGACTCGAGTCGTGACTGCGCCGCCGCAATTGCAGACGCCGCCAGGTCGAGCACAGTGATACTTGAATAGCCGGTGGCGCTGAGCTGTGACGCCAACACGGACGCTCCGCCGCCGACATCGATGATCGGGGCAGTGCGATCGGGAACCACCTCTTGAATGAGTCGCACCGACAGCTCGGCCTCGGCTTGATACCAACTCACCTCGGTCGGCCGTTTGCTGCGGTAAACCGTCTCCCAGTGTTCTTTGCGATTCAAGCGTGCGTCGGCGGTCATGATACGCAGCCTTACGGCGTCAGCGGCCTCTCCGATAGCCGACGGCCCGTCAGGACCGCGTCGAACGCCGCCTGGTCACGACGCTGCATGATGAGGAAGTCCCACCCGTCTTTCATCAGCTTCTCAACTTCGGCCGGATTGTTGGCGGGATAGCCGCAGGACTTCTTGGCTTCCTTGCAGGCTGCGAGTATCGACGCGACCGCCGCGTCGAACCCCACCTGATCACGGACGCGCTGGCCCTCTGCGTTCGTGCTCGTGAACACGCCGCCGAGCGTTCCCGCGCCCACCGTGACGACGGCGGCGGCGGGGTGCGCAGACAGCGCGCGCGCATTGGCGACGCCTTCCCTGCTCTCGATGATGATGTTGATGAGAAGCTCACCATTCCGATTGAGTGGCCAGACGTCGGCCTTCTGCATGTACTGCGCAGGAGTCATTCCCCAGTACGCCGCAGCGCGCTCGAACCCGCTCTCGGGGCGGCTTCCGCCCTTCGACGTAAAGCGCATGCCCGCAATCGCCTGGTCGATTTCCTCGGTCGTCTCGACTTCCTGCATCACCACCATGACCTGCCCGTCGTTCAGCTGGTCGATCATGCGCTGCGTCGTCGACGCGACATTGTCGTGCATGATCGGGATCTTGGCGGCGAACGGGTGCGTGCGCGCCGATCCGCCCGCTGCGACGATGGCCATCATGTAGGTGCGATACTGCTCCACCGAGGCCGGTGAGTACGTGTTGAGCACATAGTCGCCGAGCATGTAGCCCGCCGTCTCGCGGGCGACGGCGTCGATGTCGGGCGCTGGAGTCGGAGCCGCCGCTGCAGAGGCTGCGCCGTCCGCGGCCCCAGCTCCTCGTCCGCCTCGTCCGCCTCGGCCACCTCCGGCTCCCTGGCCACGACCACCTCGGCCGGCCGCGTAGGCTGGGTTGTTGAGTCCGAGAATGGGAAGCCCCTGTTCGATGAGCGGGATCATCCGATTCATTCGGTCGGTGGTCGTGCGGCTCGCCGCGCTTTGAGCGTGTCCGGCCCCAGCACTCGCAATCACGGCAAACCCGACTGCGCCAATCACAACGCTCCAACGCATACGACCTCCGATTCTGTAAACAAACACGTGCCGCCCCCGGCCGAGACAGGCTCCAGCGCCAAGGCTGGAGCCTCACATCAAGATGACGCGGTCCGGACGGCCGGGCAATCGGGGTGGCGCACGGGGGCAACGAGGCCGGCACGCCAGATTTGCCTATTCTGCATGCCGGCGCGTGTTCATATCAGCCCGTACGCCAGTAGAGCCACGCGGAACTCGGTACGGTCCGGAACCGAAGTCAGAGTCACCGTCCCCCGGTGGTTGCGGACTACAGTCCGCACGATGTCGAGTCCGAGCCCGCGCCCCTCCCCGACATCCTTCGCGGTGAAGAAGGCCTCGGCGCGCTGTCCACCATATTGCCCGGTCAGCGCACGTCGGGGCGCGAAGCCCTGACGAGCATGCTCGCGACGGCGACACAAAGGCCAAGGACGACTGCTACCGCCCACACGCCCGGGGCGGCCGACGCTCCGAGTAAGAACCCGGCGCCGGCGGCAAACAGCGTGCAGACCACGAAGATAACAGTGGCCTGCACGCGCACTTCGCGCCGTGAGCGCCGGCGTCCGATGGCAGCGGCCATCACGCCCGCCGCGAACACCACGGACGCGACGGCCATCCAAAACAGCCGAGAGTCGCCGTCCGCGCTGATCGCGCGGAAAAGCCCGAAGCCGAGCGGCGCGGTGCCAAAGAGCACGGCGCCGATCAGGCTGACCTTCTGAGGGAACGTTCGATTCACTGGTCGGGTGCTCCAGACAAATGCGGATGGACATGTCGCGGTTCGAACTTGCGCACGCGCAGATTCGCTACGCTCGCCCGCGTACACAACGAGAATATCGAGTCGCGAGCCGCTGGCCGCAAACTACTATTACCGGCTTCGGCGCGAGTCCTCCGCTTGCGCACACGCGCCGGGTCACGCATCGTCGGGAATACTCCTCTATCCGCACCAGCCCATGACCAGTTCGCATTGTCAGAGCTCCCGCGCGCAACTGCTCGCGATCATCTGTGCCGCCGCGACGGCGGCGCTCGTCCCGATCGCTGCCTCGGCTCAGCAACCCGCGGCCCGCTGGTACAAGGGCAACACTCACGCACACACGACCAACTCCGACGGCGACAGCCCGCCGGTTGACGTCGTGCGCTGGTACCGCACACACGGCTACCACTTCACGTTCATCACCGACCACGAATACATAACGGACGCGTCTGCCCTCAACGCGATCTACGGCCGCGCCGAACGGTTTCAGGTGTTCTCCGGCCAGGAGGTGAGTCAGCGCACGGCCGACCCCGCTCACCCTGACGGCGTCCGCCAGGCGCACGTCAACGCGCTCGGCGTCACGCGAATGATCCGTCCGGAAGGTGAGCGCTACATCGCGCAGCCACCTATGGCGCCGGTATACGAGCGGAATCTCGCAGCCATCCGGGCCGCGGGCGGCGTACCACAGGTGAACCACCCGAATTTCCGCTGGTCGGTGCCGCTCGACGTAATGGCCGCACTCCCCGACTCCACGCTGTTCGAACTTTGGAACGGCCACCCGATTGTCTACAACCTTGGCGGCGCCGACTCGCTAGGCAACGCAATGCCTTCCACCGAGTCTCTCTGGGATTCGTTGCTCACGCGGGGCAAGCTGCTCTTTGCCGTCGCCGACGACGACAGTCACAGCTTCAAGCCGGAAGAAGCCGACAATCCCGACGTTCCCCGCCCCGGCCGTGGATGGGTGATGGTCCGCGCCGATACGCTGACGACCGAAGCGATTCTCGCGTCGCTGCGCCGCGGCGATTTTTACGCGTCCACCGGTGTCACGCTCCGCCGGTACGACTCGAGCGCACACCACGTCGAGCTCGAGATCACGCCATCGAACGATATCCGCTACCGGATTGACTTCATTGGAAGCGGCGGCCGCGTGCTCGCGACGTCAACGAAGCTTCACGCGCGCTACGACATCACCGGCACGGAAGGATACGTGCGGGCACGTGTGACCGATTCGCACGGTCGGCGCGCGTGGACGCAACCGGTGATGGTGAAGCGGTAGCAGTCACCGCTGTGACCGTGCGCGACTCATGTAACCTGAATGAGACGCTGGGAGCGCAGTGCATCACCCAGCGCTTCCCACACCTCCTTGTCCGATTCGGCCTTGATCAGGCGTTCGCGCGCGGGCCTTGGGTGGAGTCCACCCGCAAGCCCGGCGAGGATCTGGAGCTGGAGCCCTGTGTTCTCCTCTGGTGTGAGGATCAGGAAGATCAGATGCACCGGTAACCCGTCCGGCGCGTCCCAGTCTATCCCGCCCGGCGAGCGCCCCAGCACGAGGACCGGCCTGGTGAGACCGGGGAGCCGGGCGTGTGGCACGGCCAACCCGTGCCCCGTGCCGGTGCCGGCCTGCTCCTCCCGTTCCCGAACCGCGGCGGCGCATTCGTCGGCTCCGATGGAGTTCGTTTCCAGACGGACGCCACCACACAACTCCTCCAACGCTTCCCACTTGCTCCTGCTGGTGAGATTTGGAATCGTCGCGCTGCGATCAAAGAAGGAGAGGATATTGACTGCGGCCCGTCGCCGAATGGACCAGGTCAACCAAGGCGCCACGACCAGCGACGACACGATGGTCGAAACGACGATGCCGACAAACACCGGTGTGGTAAGAATGCCGGCGTCGAGCGACGGCCGCGACGCCGGCCACGTCATTCGCTACACCCGTCGATGTGTCGCCGTACGTCAGCGCGACCGCGCGAATCGAGTCGTCCTCGGCGAGCAGGGCGCCTACTTCAGCCGGATCGACGTTGCGTTCCCAATCGGTCGCCACGCGATGGACCACGAGCCCGTACGACTCCGCGAAGTGCGCCCACATCTCGCCGAACTTGCCGTTGCAACACGCGATGACCGCATCGCCCGGTGAAAAGAGATTGCAGATCGCCCCTTCGAGCGCGCCCCGGCCTGTCGTGTGAATCGGCAGGACTGGCTGCTGAGTTCCGAAAAACGGACGCATCAGATCGATCATCTCACTGAGTTCGCGCGAAAACTCGGGTGTGCGATGATGGATCATCGGGCGCGCGCCGGCCTGCAGTACCCGATCCGGCACGCGGGTCGGCCCCGGTGTCATCAACAGGAGTGGGGTCCCCACGTCGGTCGAGGCCGTCATCGGCGTACGCCGAATCCGGGTGGCACTACGGTCGAACAGCCCGGCGCGCGCGTCAATCTATTACGCCTTTCGTGCGCAACGTCGCGTCGATATCCGCCTTGAACAGCCGCCCGCCCCGTATCTCCGCTATCCGGTTCGCCTCACGCGCGACGAGCGCATGCACCTCCTCCAGAACCACCGCGGCGTGCGCCCTGGGAACGACGGCCACGCCGTCTTCGTCTCCAACGATGATGTCGCCAGGCATGACGACGACACCGCCACAGCTCACCGGAACATTGATTTCGCCGGGGCCATCCTTGTCGCATGCCCCCGGGCTCACGGTGCGGCTGAACGCCGGGAATCCGAGTTCTGCCACGCCACCGACGTCCCGAATAGCACCGTCTACGACGATTCCTGCCAAGCGAGCACCGACCGCCGTGCGGCACATCAACTCGCCGAACACCGCGTTGGTTGTGTTTCCTCCGGTGCTCACGACGATGACATCACCGACTTCGGCGATCTGCAGTGCTTTGTGCACCATGAGGTTGTCCGCTGGCCGCGCGTTGACGGTGAGAGCGACGCCGCACAAATGGAGTTTTGTGCGCGACCTGATGCCGGGATCCATGAAGCCGAACCGACCCAGCGCGTCGGCAACGTTCGACGCTGCAAGACCGCGGAACTGCGCCAGCAGTTCTTTGTCGAGACGTTCAGGCGCAGTGAGTATGCGAAAGCCAAGTTTGCCAGCGACGGACATTGAAGTTCCCTCGGCTGCCTGATGGGTGTTCTGCGGGCACGGCGGAAGAACAATGACCGCCGCCGCGGGCCCGACTGCTGCATTCAATAAGCACGTCAGCGTCGCGGGCGGCAACCAAAAACCGACGGCAACGAGTGACTCGCCGTTCTAACCGACTGCAGCACGGCGCTTTACAGCTGCGCACCGCCGAAGCGGTGACGAGGTCGTGTAGAAGCGGGTATTGACGGTAGATGAAAAACCGTCGTGTTTCCCCCGCCCGACTCGTCCGCTTCGTCGCACTGACCGCCGTGGCAGCTATAGCTGCATCATGCGGCGGTGGTGGCGATGGCTATTCGACAGCACCCACCGGCGGTACTTCCGGCAGTACGGACCAGACCATCGCGAGCGTCGCGATCAACGGGAGTGTGACCACGGTCGCCGTCGGTTCGAGCGTTACGCTCGGAGCCACCGCGCGCAATTCGGCTGGAACGGCCGTGGCGGGAACATTCACGTGGACATCGAGCAACCCGGCGTTCGCGACTGTGAGCAGTTCGGGGGCTCAGTTACGGGAGTCGCTGTTGGTGTATCAACGATCACGGCCACTGCCGGCGGACGCAGCGGGACGCAGGTCATGACAGTTGTCAGCGGAGGAGGAGGCGGAGGTCCGCTACCAGCGTCTGCGACGATCAACATGCCGTCGACCGAATTCCTTCCCAGTACCGTGACGATTGCCGTCAACGGGACGGTGACGTGGGTGTTCACCGGCCTTGTTCACAATGTGGCGTTCAACGTTGCCGCGGGCGCACCCGCGAACATCCCCAATACCTCAAACTCTTCGGTAGAACGCACGTTCAATACCGCGGGCGCGTTTACCATCAACTGTACGCTTCACCCAGGCATGACCGGAGTTATCACCGTGCAGTGAACCTGCCGGTGATCGTGGGCAAACGGCGGCTACAGGGGTCTGGCACCCAGGTAGCCGCCGTTTGATTTCCCATCATGAACCCCGCGACGTGCGCCGGGCTCACTGTCCGTTCGTTCAGCCGTTCAGCTTCGCGTCCATCGCCAGCCGAAAGCGCTGCAGATACTGCAAGTCGTCGGCGTCAAGACGGATGAGGTACACCGTCGCGTTGCCGAATCCGACGAGGCGCGACTTTGCCGGCAGCGCCACATGTCCAATCACCCGCCCCGACGCGTCGAATACGTCGTAGACCGGAATATCGTCGCCCGGCTTTCGGCTTCGGAGCACCCAAACTTCGCCGTTCGGGCGCACGTTGGCCGCGTTTGCCAGGAATGGCGGAACAAAGTCCGGCCAGTCCGCGAGTGGCGGAAGCTCGATGTTCGCGCCGCCACCGCCTCCCATGCTGACAGAGCGCTGCGGACCGGCTCCGTCGTCGGTGACCATCATGCGGATTCCACCGGCCATCGCTCGCCGGCGGGCGTCTTCGGCTTCCTTCTTGACCGCATTGTCGACGCGGATTTTTTCGTAGGCTGCGGGCGCGCCGGCCTTTGCAGAGAGGGTCGGGCCATAGAGGTCCAGCCGATACTCGGGCGACCGCAATACAGCCACGCGTCCATCGGGGAGCACCGCCCAGTCGTCGCGCGGTACAAGCGGATTGGCACCGCCAATCACCATCCGCACGTTCCCACCGCTGCCGCTCGCCTGAGCGTTCGCCTTTGCGAGCCGCACCCAGGCCACCGTATCGGTGCGGGAAGTACCGCGATCAAAGCGCATCACAGGTGCAGAATCGGCCGACATCGGCTCCCCGTCTGGACCGAACGCGAACGCCGATCCCTCGAAATAGATGTTCCCGCGCGCGTCCGATCCTCGCGGTGGGCTGAGTTGCATCGTCATGCCGCCGCGACGACCACCGCCGCCCATCATGACGCGCCCGCCGGCGCCACCACGACCCGCCCCGCCACGACCAGCGTCACCCGGCGGCCCGCCGCGCCTGACCACGGTAGGACCTTCCGACGGCTGGCCTCCTCGCTCGGGCGAATTCGACTCGAGCCGAAAGTCCTTGCCGGTCTTTCCATCGGGGAGAATGGTCAGATAGCGCGAGTTGCCGATGTCGTAGAGAGCCGAAGTGTCGCCCGGGAGCGCCAGAAGACGATACGGGAGACCGTACTCGCCGGGGCCCTGCCCCTCACGACCGATACCCGTCGACGATCCTGACCGGAAGTCGATGAGCTGCAGCGTCTTGTCGCGGGCATCGGCAACGATCACGCGACCGTCCGAAAGTTCACGCAACCCGCTGATCTGGGTGAAAGGCTCGCCGTACTCGATTTCGGGCTTCGAGAGTGCGAGCGGCTTCTGTGCGGCCGCGATGGCAGGTACCACGATAACGGCGGCCAGCGCGAGTCGAATCGATCTTATCATCGGCAGAGGGGGTAGTGCCGGCTCCAAGTGACAGGGCCGGACGTGACAAAGTTCAGCGTACAAGCTTAGTCCCGGCCGGGCCGCAAGGGGTTTCCCCGGGCCCCTACTCCTCCGACGTCAACTCGAGCACGTCGCCCGGCCCCGCCTCGTCTCCGCCGTCTTCGTCACCGTCACCGGCACCGGCACCGGCACCGGCACCATCGCCATCGCCTCCGGCGCCCTCGGCGGTGTCATCGGGAATTACCCGTGCTACGGCGGTAACCAGATCCCCCGGTTCGAGGTTCATCAGCTTCACACCCTGCGTGTTACGACCGGCCACACGAACGCCGCTTACTGGAGCGCGGATCGTCTGGCCGGTTTTCGTGATCAGCATGATCTCGTCCTCGGGCAGGACCTCCATCAGCGCGACGACGTCGCCCGTCTTTTCGGTGCGGTTGACGGTCTTGATGCCCCGGCCACCGCGCTTCTGCACGCGATACTCGTCAATGTTCGAACATTTCCCGATTGCGTGCTCGCATACGACCATCAGCGTGGCGTCGCGCTTGATCACGACCATTCCGATCAGCTCGTCACCCTTGCTGAGCGCAACACCCTTCACACCGGTGGTGTCGCGTCCCATCGGGCGCGCATCCTGCTCGTGGAAGCGGACGCTCATCCCGAACTTCGTGGCGAGGACCACATCGTTTGTCCCGCTCGTCACCTTGACCGCGATCAGCTCGTCGCCGTCGACGATCTTGATACCCTTGACGCCTGACACGCGAACGTTTGAGTACTCGGAGAGCGCCGTCTTCTTGACGATCCCCTTTCGCGTGCAGAAGACGAGGAACTCGTCGTCGGTGAACTCCTTCACGGGCACCAGGGCCTTGATGAGCGTGTCGGGCGTGACGTTGATGAGATTGATGATCGGCTTGCCCTTTGCCGCCCGTCCGGCCTGCGGAATCTCGTGCACCTTGAGCCAGAAGCAGCGACCATCCTGAGTGAAGCAGAGGATGTAGTCGTGCGTCTGCGCAATAAAGAGATGCTCGACAAAATCTTCGGCCTTGAACTCGGCGCCGACGATTCCCTTGCCGCCCCGACGCTGCTGTCGGTACGTCGAAATCGACGTCCGCTTGATGTAGCCGGTGTGCGTGATCGTAACGACCATTTCCTCGTTCGCGATCAAATCCTCGATCGAGATCTCGCCCTGGTCGTTCGTAATCTCGGTACGCCGTTCATCGCCGTAAGTCTCGACGATCTTGCTGAGTTCGTCTTTCATCGTTTGCATGCGCTTGGGCTTCGAATCGAGCAACGAAGCCAGTTCCGCGATGAGCGCATGCACTTCCTTGAGCTCTTCTTCCAGCTTCTCGCGCTCGAGTCCCGTGAGCTTGGCGAGGCGCATGTTGAGAATCGCCTCGGCCTGCTTCTCGCTCAGCTTGAACTTCCGCTGCAGTTCCTTAGACGCGCTCTCCGGGTCGTCCGCAGCGCGAATCGTCTTGATGACCGCGTCAATGTTGTCGACAGCGATCTTGAGCCCTTCAAGGATGTGCTCCCGGTCGCGGGCCTTGTCGATGTCGTACTGCGTCCGGCGGACGATGACTTCGTGCCGATGCTGGATGAAGTGCAGAAGCGCCTCGCGCATCCCCATCACGCGCGGCACGAGGCGCCGCGTGGTTGGATCGGGGACGAGCGCCAGCATGATCACGCCGAACGTGCTCTGCATTGACGTGTGCTTGTACAGCTGGTTCAGCACCACGCGCGGAATTGCGTCGCGCTTCAACTCGATGACGATACGCGTTTCGGTCGTGGACTCGTCGCGCAACGCGCTGATTCCTTCCAGCTTCTTGTTGCGCACCAGGTCGGCGATGGACGTCACGAGCGACGCGCGATTCGCCTGATACGGCAGCTCGGTGACGACGATTTGGGCCTTGGATCCCTTTTCGTTCTCCTCGATCACTGCGCGTGCGCGCATGACGATGCGCCCACGGCCGGTCTCGAGATAATCCTTGATGCCCGCGGTGCCGTACACGTAGGCACCGGTCGGAAAGTCCGGACCCTTGATGTGCTTGCGCAGCGCGTCAATGTCCTGCGACGGGTCGTCAATCAGCGTCGTGACGGCAGCGGCGATCTCGCGCAGATTGTGCGGCGGAATATTGGTCGCCATGCCCACGGCGATACCGCTCGACCCATTGACCATGAGGTTCGGGAGGCCGCTCGGGAGCACTGTCGGTTCTTCGAGCCGGTCGTCGTAGTTCGGGATGTAGTCGACGGTGTTCTTTTCGATGTCGCCGAGCATCTCGGTCGCGATGCGCGTGAGCCGGGCTTCCGTATACCGGTACGCAGCCGCGCTGTCGCCGTCCATCGACCCGAAGTTCCCTTGCCCGTCCACCAGCGGATAGCGCAGCGAAAAGGTCTGCACCATTCGCACCATCGCGTCGTACACCGCGCTATCGCCGTGCGGGTGATACTTGCCGAGCACGTCGCCAACCACCGTCGCGGACTTCTTGTATCCCCGGCCCGGAACGAGCCCCAACTCATTCATCGCATACAGAATGCGGCGATGAACCGGCTTGAGCCCGTCGCGAACATCGGGAAGTGCACGACTGACAATGACGCTCATCGAGTAGTTGATGAACGACTCTTTGATCTCGTCGTCGATGAGCCGCGGGAGGATGCGTTCGCGGTTGATTGGAGCGGTCATTTCCAGGGCGTAATTAGGGGGTGCCGAGCCGCTTATCGGGAACGTGGAAATCTACCGTTTCGCGCTCCGCAAATCAACGCTTTGCAGCGGTGCTAAACCGTTGGCATACACGGTTTTACCGACCCCCGTAATCAGGTATGCTATTTTGTGTTGAAAACCCGCGATTTCGGCCGGAGAAAATGTCCCCTCGACTGGCCGCCGACGGCGACGCGAAACGCTAGAAGCGAATGCTCCCGAGCGTGAACGTGCCGCGCGCTCCGGACGCCGCCGCGACAAGGCCGACGGGGTTCAGCGAGAGCCCTCCGAGGCTCATGACGCCATCCGCCTTCGGACCCGCGTAGCGCTGCGCAAGCAGTATCCCACCGGCAGCGCCTGCCGTTGTCAGCGAGGCCGTCAGCGTAGACCACTGGGCATCGTCACCACGGGCCACGAGCGCGACTCCCGCGCCCATCAGGCCACCGGCAAGCGCTCCAACGACCACGAAGCGACCTTCGCCAATCGTGTGGTCGTATCGCTTCGTGAGCAGCCGGTCGCCTGCCACAAGGCCGAGCACGCCTCCGATGGTCAGTGCGCCGGCAAGCTGCTGATCAGACGGGTCGTCACCGTCGGCAATCGCGGTCAGTCCGGCGAGCATGCCAACTCCGGCCGCAGCGGTCATGGCCGTGAGATCGCCACGCGTGACGTGATAAGACGCGAGCGCCGCATATGCGTGCCCCAGCGGCGCACCTCCGATCATTCCGCCGAGCGTCAGCGCCAGTCGCTTGTTCTTGCCGCCATCGCGGTCTTGCAATCCCATTGCCGTGCCCGCGCCAAGCGCCGCCAACCCGAGCACGTTGGTCCCGAACACCGTTGCCGCCGCTTCGCCCTCGTTCATTTCGCGCCCGCGCCAGAGCGCTATGGCGGTACCGCCGAGTGACCCGAACAGCACAGCACCTGCAGTTCCCCTGTTATCCGCATCGATCAACGAACCGAGCATCGAGCCGGCGATGGCGCCCTGCACCGGCAACCACGTCGAGAGATGCTGCATGGGTTCCGTGATCGTCATCTGGCGCGAAATCTCCGCGGCCGCGACAAACGAACCGCCGGCCACAAGGAGGTAGCTCGCACCCCATGCCACTCCGTCTCTGGCGATCAAGGTGGCCAACGCCGGGCCGTAGATCCCAACTCCGAACAGCGTCTGGTTTCGAACGAAGTCGGAGCGGAAGCCTCCGACAACAGGCGGTTGCGCTGCGCTCGGCGGTTGCGACGTACGTGCCAGCGCAACGCTCGTTCGCGCGCTCGTTCGCGCGCTCGGCGTGCTGTCTGCGCGGGCACTGTCCGGTGACCGCGCGCTGCCGCGGGCACTGTCGGCAAGTTCGAGGCGCGGCTTGGCACCGCTTTCCTGGGCGGCAACGGACCGGTGCGGTGCGAACACAAGCGCGGCCGTCAGAACGACGAGCCCAGTTGGACGGCGGAGGGCGGAGTTTCGGGCCACGGCGTCGGAAGTCCTTGGAGTGAGAGTCAGAGCGAATCCGTACTCTCGTATGACGACCGAGCTGGGGAGTTAGTTGCGGGTTCCCCGCCGAACGTCGAACAGCGCGCTGCGGTGACACGAAGGACAGATGAGCCACTGTCGTCGTCTGGCGTAGCCGAGGCCGAAACTCCCGCCGCCGATCGCTCGCTCGGTCATTGATACTGCACAGCGAGGACATTGCGCCGCGTCTCCGCGCGCAGCGGCTTCGCGGATCGCCCGCTCTTCCTGCGCAGAGTACTGAACACCGGCTTCGGTCACGGTGCTTCATCCCCAGCAGCAACGCGGAGCACCACCTTGCCGAACTGCGCGCCCGACTCGAGCCGCTTGAACGCTTCGCGCCCGGCATCGAGCGGAAAGACGCTGTCCACCGGCATCTGCAACCTTCCCGCAATGACCTCTGCCACAACAGCATCGAACTCCGCTTCGCTCCCCATAGTCGATCCCATCAGCGTCCATTGATTCCAGAACATGCGACGAAGATCGGTTTCGACTAATGGCCCGGTGGTCGCGCCACACGTCACCAACCGCCCGCGGCGGCCGAGCGCGTCCAGCGACGAAGCCCAGCTCTCCTTGCCGGCACTGTCAATGACCACATCAACGCCGCGCTTGCCGGTCCGAGCCCGGACCTCACGCCCCACATCGTGCGTCCGGTAGTTGATCGTGTCGGAGGCGCCGAGCTCGCGGGCGCGGGCGAGCTTCGACTCGCTTGAAGACGTTACCCAGACAGTCGCGCCCCGCGATTTCGCGATCTGGAGCGCGGCCAGAGATACCGCGCTTCCAATCCCCTGCACTAGCACCAGATCGGCGGCATGCACGGCGGCGCGGCTTACCACCATGCGCCATGCCGTGACGGCCGCCAGAGGAAACGCGGCGGCCGCCTCGTCGGAAATCGACGCCGGAATTTCCCGAACGTGTGACGCCGGGACCACGACGTATTCCGCGAACGTTCCCGGACGGTGCTCACCAAGCACAGCGAACCGGATGCAAAGCGGATGCTCGCCGGCAGCACAGTATTCGCACGTTCCGCACCCGATTCCGGGGTTCAGCACGACACGATCACCAGGCACAACGTGTCGCACGTCGGCGCCAACTGATTCGATCACACCGACTGCGTCAGAGCCCAGTACCCACGGCGCCGTGATCTGTGCGCCCGGAAGCCCGTTGACGACAAACAGGTCGAGATGGTTCAGCGACGCCGCGTGAACCTGCACGCGTACATCGCCGGTGCCGGTGAGTTCGGGAATCGCGAGGTCGGTGCGGAACGCGATTCCGTCCAGGCCCTCGGTCGCCGAAATCGTCAGCGCCCGCATTGCCCCGCCTGGCCTGACGTGGACGTGCGATGCCGCACTCCCCTATTATGTTCGTGCATGGCCTCGATCATCGTTCCCCCGCTCGGCGAGTCCATTACTGATGCGACTGTTTCCCGGTGGCTGAAACGGGAAGGCGACGCCGTTGCCGCCGGCGAGACACTCGTCGAACTCGAAACCGACAAGATCACGGTCGAAGTGCCCGCGCTCAAGGCGGGGGTGCTCACCATGCGCGCGCGCGCTGAGGGTGACGTCGTCGGCGTCAACGACCTGCTTGGCGAGCTCGACGAGACGGTCGTCCCGGCGATTTCTCCCGCCGCGCCCGAGCCGGTTGCAGCAGTGACGCCTCCTGTCGCCGCGGTCGCCGCGGTCGCCGCGGTCGCTGCGGTGGCGCCGGCTGCCGCACCTGTAGCTCCTCCTGCGGCTGCTCCTGCGGCTCCTGCGACTGCTCCGGCCGCGGCCGATGTCCGGAGCGCTCCGTCAGCACGCCAACTCGCGAACGAAGCGGGCGTTGATCTTGCGGCCGTCGCCGGAACAGGCCGCGGAGGCGTGGTGAGCCGCCCTGATGTCGTCGCGGCAATGGGCGATGGCGCTGCGCAACCCACGCAGTTCGCGCTGAACCGGCCGTTAGCCGAGATGACGCGTGAAACGCGCGAGAAGATGACGACGCGACGCAAGCGCATCGCCGACAACCTGCTCGCGGCGCAACAGAACACCGCACACCTCACGACGTTCAACGAAATCGACATGTCGGGCGTGGCGGCGCTCCGCGCGCGGATGAAGGTTCGGGTCGAGCAGACCCATGGCGTCAAGCTGAGCTTCATGCCGTTCTTCGCGAAGGCAGCGGTGGTTGCGCTCGAGCAGTTCCGGGCGGTGAACGGAAAAGTGGACGGCGATTCCGTTGTGTACCATAACTACGTGAACCTCGGTATCGCCGTAGCAAGCGAAGCCGGGCTGGTCGTCCCGAACATCAAGGACGCGCATCGGATGGGCGTGTTGGCCATAGCGAAGGAAATCGTGGCGGTGGCAGAACGCGCGCGCGACGGGAAACTCACCATCGACGACCTCACGGGCGGCACGTTCACAATCACGAACGGGGGCGTGTTCGGATCGCTTCTCTCCACGCCGATCATCAACTACCCGCAGGTCGGTATTCTCGGGCTCCACAAGTTCCAGGATCGGCCCGTCGTGGTTGACGGAGAGATCGTGGTGCGCTCGATGATGTACGTGGCGCTCACGTACGACCACCGGTTGATCGACGGGCAGCAGGCCGTGCTCTTCCTCGTTCGGATCAAGGAACTGATGGAAGACCCGGAGTCGATGCTCATTTCGTGACCGCGACGCCACAGCCGGCCGATGTCATAGTGATTGGTGGCGGCCCCGGCGGCTACGTTGCCGCCATCCGGGCCGCCCAACTCGGCCTTTCCACGATCTGCGTCGAGATGGACCGTACGCTTGGGGGCACCTGCGTCAACGTTGGGTGCATTCCCAGCAAGGCACTGCTCCAGTCGTCTGAGCATTTCGAGTTCACGAGGCTGCACGCAGCGGAGCACGGCATAATTGTTGGTGATGTGAAGCTCGACCTTGCGCGCGTCATGCAGCGCAAGCGCGACGTCGTTGGCGCCAACACGAAGGGTGTCGAGTTCCTCTTCAAGAAGAACAACGTCGTGTGGGCGCGCGGCGCTGGCAGGCTCGTCGCCGGCAACATTGTGGAAGTGACGGCAGCCGACGGCACGATGACGGCGTACGCCGCGCGCGATGTGATCGTCGCGACGGGATCCGTGGCCTCTGCGCTCCCATTCCTCCCGTTCGACGAGGAACGCGTCCTCTCAAACATCGGCGCGCTGGAGATTCCGGAAGTCCCGAAGCATCTCATCGTGATTGGCGGCGGCGTCATCGGCCTCGAACTCGGATCAGTATGGCGCCGGCTCGGCGCGAAAGTCACGGTAGTCGAATTCATGCCGACGATTCTCCCGGGCTGCGACGCAGATGTTGTGAAGGAAGCCGATCGAGTGCTCCGCAAGCAGGGACTCGCGATCCATACCGGTACGAAAGTCACAGGCGGGCGCCGCGACGGCGCGCGCGTATTCGTTGACGTCGATCAGGGCGCGTCGAAGCTGACGCTCGACGGCGACTACGTGCTTGTTTCGATCGGCCGCAAACCGGCCCTGCACGGCATCGACGCGGCGGTGCTCGGCATGAGCACGGGCGCGCGAGGCGAGATTCTCGTCGACGCCCAGATGCGTACGAGCGTCCCGCACGTGTACGCCATTGGCGACGTCGTCGGGGGCAAACTCCTCGCGCACAAAGCTGAAGAAGAAGGAGTAGTCGCTTCCGAGGTCATCGCCGGCCGCCCCGCGGCGATGCACCATCACAACATGCCGTCGGTCGTGTACACGTGGCCCGAGATCGCCACGTGCGGACTCGCCGAGCACGAGGTGAAGGGCAGCGGCCGGGCATACAAGACGGGGAAGTTCCCGTTCTCAGCAAACGGGCGAGCGCGCACGATGGGCGACACGTCCGGCTTCGTGAAGTTCGTCTGCGACGCGACGACGAACGAGATTCTGGGCTGCCACATCGTGGGCCCCAACGCCAGCGAGCTGATCGCCTCGATCGTCGTGGCGATGGAATTCCGTGCCTCCGCCAACGACGTCGGCGAGACCGTGCACGCGCACCCAACCCTCTCCGAAGCGGTGAAGGAAGCGGCGCTGGCTGCGTTGGGTCGCGTGATTCACACGTGATTCACGCGTGACGCTCCGGGAAGGCCAATGATTGTCGTGGCGCTCAGGCGCCTCTACCACGCTCTCGTGCCGCTCGCGCTACGCCGCCGGATGCGCTTTGCACGCTTTGGCGCCAACAACCGCGCCCGCGCCGCACTCTGGAGACAGTCCGGCGGCCGCATCGCCGCCGGGCCGTTCAAGGGACTCCTGCTGGCGGGCGATACGCCGGGCGACTGCTACGGTGCGCTGCTGCTCGGGTCGTACGAGTGTGAGACCCACGACTGGCTGGAGCACCAGTTTTCCCGCGGATGGAGCGCGGTGGTGAATATCGGCAGCGATATCGGGTATTACTCGACGGGCACCGCGCTCCGGCTGCCGCGGGCGAACGTCTACGCGTTTGAGATGATCGAGGCGAAGCGTGCGGAAACCGCCCGGTCCGCGGTTCGGAACGGCGTCGCCTCTCGTGTGCACGCGCTCGGCTTCGCCGATCCCGCGGCGCTGGCTGCGCTACCCGTGCGCGACGTGCTCGTCATTTCTGATTGTGAAGGCTACGAGGCAGTTGCGCTCGACCCCACAGCGGTACCATGGCTCGCAAACGCGGCAATGCTCATCGAACTCCATGACTTCGCCGTTCTCGGCGCCACCGAGACGCTGCGCACGCGGTTTTCGTCGACTCACGATGTCGTGATCGTGAAACAACAGCCACGCGATCCGGCGACATGGGCCCGGCGAGCAGGAATTTCGCTCGCTTGCGCGACCGAACTCGTGCAAGAACTTCGTCTATGGGGTGGCCAGCATATCGATGGGCAGTGGATGTTTCTCACTCCCAAGACGCAGCCCGCCGGCAGCTAGGCCAGATACCGCTCGCGAAAGACGCCCTGATGGTGCCGGTCGTGGCCGGCACAGATGTACGCCAGCGCCCGCGCCGAGACGGGCTGGTCGCTCGCCGTTCCCCTCCGCAGCCACGCCGCCGGTTCTATCGAATCCGCGAGTTGAAGCGTCGCCGCGCGTACCGCCGCGTATTCTCCCAGGAGGCTCTGAACAGAACAGCTGTTTGCCGACGACTTCGGCACCCAGTCATTCTGCTCGAACCCTGGAAGCGGCGTCTCGTCTCCCCTGGCCACGCGCAGTATCCTGTACGCGAACACACGTTCCGCATCGATGACGTGCAGCAGCGCCTCCTTCAGCGTCCACTTGCCCGCACCATAGGAAAGCGATGCGCGCTCGTCGCTCACGCCCGAAAGCAGCACGATCATCTCGTGCATGAGCAGACGCAGATGGTCGCGAACGTCGCCGTCCGGCACGAGCTTCGTGTAGCTACCGTAGTACGGCGCGTGTTCATCGGCGTTCGGGCGCTGCAGCATGGCTGGTCTCTGTGGTGAAACGATCAAGGGCGAAGAGGAATCGTACTCCCCTTCGCCCTTCATCAGCAATGTCGGCACTCACGCAAAGGCGTGGCGGCCATCGTGCAATCAGGCGTCCTTGCGGATCGCCTCCATGATGGCGCCCGAAACAGGCGTCGGCGTGTTCATGCGACGACGACGGTCGGTCTCGGATTTCAGCCGGCTCCAGAGCTCATATCCGCTGGCCGCGTGAAGCGCCGCTTCGTCCACTCGCTCACCGTCGAGCCATGCGTGTACAATCGGGGGCGTCGAGTCGGCGGTAATTGGAACTTCGCGATCGTTCATCGTCTGCTCTTCATCGCGCTGAGGGGCAGGTTCGATGTGACCGGATACATGGGGATCAAGGTTGTCGTGTATCATGCGGCTTTCTCCTCCAGCAACTTCTGCAGCGCCTCGCGGGCGCGGTGGACACGCATCTTCAGGGCACCAACCGTCGTCTCAAGCAGTTCCGCCATATCCTCGTAGGAACGACCCTCGACGTGCTTCATTACGAACGCCTCGCGTAGCGACGGAGGGAGGGCCCCGAGGGCTCGGTCCAAATCTCCCCGTAGCTCCCCGCGGTCCAGCTCTTGTTCGGGCGTCTCATATCCAGACGGTTGATCGTCCTCTTCGTAACTGAGATGGGTCCGCCGGATGTTCTTCAGCCAGTCCTTGCACCCGTTGGCCACGATGCGGAACACCCAGGCGTCGAAGCGTCCCCGAACCTCGCTCAGGTGCTGGAACGCCTTGATGAATGAGTTCTGGAGGATGTCGGCGGCGTCGTCCGGACTTCCGGTCATTCCGACGGCATGCCGATACAGCGGGTCACAATAGCGAACGATCAAGAGCCCGAAGGCATCCCGGTCGCCGGCAAGGACGCGGTCGATGATCGCTTGATCCGCGTCCGCCTCGGATTCGGGCGGAAAAGGCGATATTGACTTCACGACGCTAGTGTAACCACGCACACGCGCCGTGGACAGACCCGCCGAGCCGTGAACGCCTGATTTCACAGATCATTGACGACTCGCGGGACAGGTGCGTCACACCGACGGGCCGGCCTCAGCGCTACGAGCAAGTCACAATCCGGATGTCCAAAGGATCGCCTGCAATCGGAAGCGCCAACCCGTATTTCGAGTTGACTGCGAGGTTCACCGCGTCGGCGACACGGCGGTGCCCGGCGGCGGATGGGTGAATCCCGTCTAGCGACAGGAACGCCCCGTACGGAGACACGCACGTCTGCTGGGCCTGTGCCGAGTAGTCGCCGGCGGCGGCAATCATCGCAGCGAACACGGCCTCCAGGTCCACAAACGCCCATTCGCGCTCGCCGGCAATCTGCGCGAGCCGGGCGTTGATCTGATCGACCGCCGTTTCGATCGTCGCCAAGTCACTCGCATTCAGGATTTTGTCATCGGCGCCGGGTACGTCGGCGCACGAAAGCGTTTGTGGAACGCCCGCGGTCAATGCCAGTTGCACGAGTCTCGGCACTATGGCAGCGACGTGAAGGACGTTCGTGCTCGTCGCACAGTCGCCGGCAACGAGTACGCCGAATCCACCGAGCGCGGCCTGCGCGGCCCAAATGGCGGACGCCGGCCGGAACGCCGGGAATCGTGTCACGTGCGGAACGGAAAGGACTACCACCTTGGCACCCGACTTGGTCAGGCTATCGGCGATGGCGTCGAACTCCGCAACGAAGAGCGCGGCTGGAGCGAGCGTCCAGTCAGTTGGCGAATCGTACGACTCCGCCGTGACGACGCGTCCGGATACCGCGGCGCGTATGACTTCACCCAGCCCCAGTTCGACGGCCACGAACGTCGGAACCTGCACGAGCATCGCCGTGACCTGCGATTGTGTGTTCGCCAGTACAACGGGATATCGCTGCCGATCCGCGATCGCGTACTTGGTCGGTGCCGCGGCAACGGCCTTTGGCGTCAACCAGAGGGCGTCCCATGCAGTCGCACCAGCAATCGCAAGGTTGCCGCCCGGCGGCGCAGCCGCGGTAGTCGTTCCCGCGCACGACGTGTCGGCCGCTGCCGTGGATGCACCCGACAGCCAACGGCCGAGTACGAGAGGCGCGACGAGCGGCGGCGAACACCCTGGCGAACGAAAGAGCGGTTGCCGAGCAGTCGCTTGCGCGTCGGCTGCAACGAGCGCCGGCCACGACACCGACTGCGAAGCCGATGCGAGCCCGCCGGACTGTACGCCCATCGCGTACGCTCCGCCGACAACGATGAACCGAGCGAATGCTTCTGCGCCTCGCGGCGCAGTCATATGGGCATCGCTCCCCTCGCACGCCGCGCCTGCAAGCGTTGCGGCGACGATACAGGGCACCATGGCCCGGCACAGCAGTTTCCGAACCGTGAGTAGCATCGAATGCATTCTACCCGCCGGCATCGGCGGCGTGCGAAAATGCGTCCCAGCCGTGCGCTCGCACGAGGCCACCGTGTTCGTCGAGGCGCGGCGGTGGACGCAGCACTGCTCCCGGCGGCTGAGGTCCCACGCCGGTGAGCGCAGAAGCGTGCACCTGCCGCAGCGCGTCCTCAACCGTATTCACCGCTCCCGCTGGCACGCCGGCTTCCCGAAGCGCGTCAATCCACGTGGCCGCAGGGCGCTCGGCGATTCGATCGCGGATCAGGCCAACAACGCGCGCGCGGTGTGCGACGCGTCCCGCATTGGTCCCGAACTCGGGAGACGAGAGCTCGTCAACTCCGACGACGCGCACGAACGCGACGTACTGGGCATCGTTGCCGACTGCAATCACGATGGGCCGGTCGAGCGCACTGAACAGCTCGTATGGCACGAGGTTGGCGTGTGCGTTCCCCCAGCGTTGCGGCTGCGAGCCTGATACGAGCGCATTCTGCGCGACGTTTGTCAGCGCAGCGACCGCCGTTTCGAACAGCGCCACATGAACGTGGCGCTCGACTGGCAGTTTCGCTCGCACCGCGGTGAGGGTCGCAAGTATTTGCGCGGTGGCTTCCTTTCCGGTGAGGATGTCGGCGAGCGCGATACCCATCTTCGTGGGCTCGCCGTCCGGCTCGCCGGTCACCGACATCCAGCCTGATTCTGCTTGGATCACGTAATCGTATCCGGGCCGGGTTGGATCAGAACCGAATCCGGTAATCGTGCACCATACAAGTTCCGGATGATCGGAAAGAATCGCCGCTGGCTCGAGCCCCCGACGGGCGAGTGCGCCCGGCATGAAGTTGTCAACGACGACGTCGGCCTTTGCAGCGAGCGAGCGCACGAACGCTGCGTCGCCTGGCACGGATAGATCGGCGGCAACACCGAGTTTGTTTCGGTTACAGCAAAGGAAGTACGCGCTTTCGCCGCGCGAATCCCACGGCGGGCCCCAACCGCGAGACTCGTCTCCGGTCCCGGGACGCTCGACCTTGATGACGTGAGCACCGAGGTCGCCCAGCTGCATGGTCGCAATCGGGCCAGCGAGCACACGAGTAAGATCGAGGACACGAAGCCCTTTTAGCGGTAAATGGCTCATTGTTGTATTTATACTGTTCCTATTCTGGCAGTATTTCTGGCGGAGAATTGACAGTTTTGCACCGAAACATCCCTCTTCCTACCCAAGAAAATAGGCGAACGAGAATGGCGCAACCGCTTGCCCCGCAACGCTATTTCCGTATACTTGGCGCGTCCACTCACGTGCGGTTTGTTTCGGGTCGACAATAGTCGACCGTTTCTTGGCCACCCTGCACATCACGCGGCGCCGCGCGAACCTGCGCTTCGTCACTAAAGTCCGATCACGGAGTTCGACGGCATGACCGACAAGAATCCCCCCATCGTTCGCCCGCCGGCCCCAGCCGGTGGCGGCACCACGCTCCCAGTGCGCCGGCATCCCGGGCACCGCGGAGCCGACGTGCGCGACACTGTCGCAGAGATGGCGGCGAAGGCACACGAAATCAGCATGGAAGCTGGCAGCAAGATGGCCGCCGCGATGAAAGATGTCATCAACGCCGCTGCCGGGCTGTCCTCGTTCTCAATCGAGAGCGCGCGCGATCTCGCGCAATTCATGGTTCGCCGAAGCCAAATGACGCAGGACGAAGCCGACAAACTGATCGCGACGGCGGACGCCGCGCCCAAGGCCAAGCGAAGCAAGCAGTCCGCTGGAAAGGCCTCGGCGGCGAAAGCGTCCGGCAAGAGCGCTTCGACGAAGTCGGCCCGACCGGCCGCCAAGAAGCCGAGCAAGCCGGCCCCGAAGAAGGCGGCCCCGAAGAAGTCGGCCCCGAAGAAGTCGGCCCCGAAGAAGGCGGCTTCAAAGAAACCGGCGCCGAAGCGGAAGAAGTAGGACGTCGAGGCGCGACGCGTGACACCAGCGCTCGCGCGAGGTGACGCGACCGCGCTTACGCGCGCCCTGATCGCGATCGATTCGAGAAATCCATCTCTGGTTCCCGGCGCACCTGGCGAAGGTGCGTGCGCGCGCCTGCTCGCGCGATTGCTGCGGGAGTGGGGGTTCCGGGTACAACTCCAGACGGTGGCCAAAGGGCGGCCAAATGTGGTGGCCCGGATCGGCACGCCCGGTGGCCGCACGCTCCTCTTGAACGGACATCTCGACACCGTCGGCGTCGAGGGAATGGTGCACGGACCGTGGGATCCCGAGCTGCGCGACGACCGATTGTTCGGCCGCGGCTCGGCCGACATGAAGGCAGGAATCGCAGCCATGTGCGTGGCCGCGTGGCGTGCCGCCGGATCGGGTATTGCGGGCGAAGTAATCGTGACGGCCGTGGTTGACGAGGAGTACCACAGTATCGGAACGCAGGCACTGGTTGATTCCGGCGTCACGGCAGACGCGGCTATCGTGACCGAACCCACGCGATTGGCGATTTGTCCGGCGCACAAGGGATTCGTCTGGGCGGAGCTCGCCGTGCGCGGAGTTGCGGCGCACGGAAGCCGGCACGACGTCGGCGTCGACGCGATCGCGCTCGCGGCGCTCGTGGTCGCCGACCTCGAAGCATACCAGCAACGCGAACTCTCGGCGCGAGTGCATCCGCTCCTCGGCCGTCCGTCGCTGCACGCGTCGTTCATTCGCGGCGGCACAGGACTCTCGACATACCCCGATCTCTGCACCGTGCAATTCGAGCGGAGAATCGTTCCGGGCGAGACGGCGGCCGATTTCACCCGCGAACTCGAAGAAGCAATCCGCCGCGTGCGGGCGGTTCGGCCCGAGCTCGACGCGACGGTCTCTCCGGGTTTTTCGCAGCAGCCGAACGAAGTCGCCGCCACGCATCCGTTGGTGCGCGCCCTCGCTGCGGCGCTGGAACGCCACGGGCGCCCGGCGCCGATTGAAGGACTCTCGTGCTGGACTGACGCTGCCATCCTGACTGCGGCCGGGATTCCCGCCGTGTGCTTCGGCCCGGGCGACATTGCCGTCGCGCACGCGCAAGAGGAGTACGTTCCGCTCGCAGACATTTCGGCGGCTGTCGACATACTCGAGACCACGATTCGATCGTGGTTCGCCACCTCCGCGTAATGGCCCAACTGACGGTCGCAGACTACGACGCACTGGAAAGCGCCATTCGTGACGGCCGCCGTGTGATCGTGCGTCGACAGCACCAAGACGTCGTCATCGTCCCGGAGCGGCTCATCTTGCGCAACCGACGCGAGGCAATCGAAGCGCGACACCCTGCGACGGGCGATAGGTTGCTGCTTTGGGTGGACGAGGCCGAGGGCGTCGAGGTAGTTGGATGAGTGGCCCGCGTGAGCTCGTCGCGATTTATGCGGATGAATCGTGCATCGGAAACGGCCGCGATGGCGAAAACCCAGGTGGCGCTGGTGCGCTCGTCGAGTACCGCCGTGACGGCACGGCGAAAACCGTGCGCCGTGACATTTGGCTCAGCGAGCCCGGCACCACTAACAATCGCATGGCACTGCGCTCGGTGATCGCGTCACTGACGCACCTTGGGGCCAAAGGCGCGACCTTCGACGTGCTGTTCACAACCGATTCGCGATACATCGTGGACGGAATGACGGAATGGACGCACGGCTGGGCACGCCGCGGCTGGACCCGAAAAGGTGGAGCGATCGAGAATCTCGAACTTTGGTTCGCCGCGATTCGCGCTACGGAGCCGCACCGCGTTCGCTGGCAGTGGGTCCGCGGCCACGCCGGCCATGCGCAGAACGAGTATGCGAATCACCTCGCGACGAGCGCCGCCGCCGACCAGTCCGCCTCAGGGGGCTTGATCGCTTCACGGTTCGAAGACTGGGCTGCCGAAGCGCAGCTTGCCGGCGCACGCCACGCCGCCCCGTCGGGGTTTCCGGATCACGACACTTATCGCCCGCACCCGCCGCCGCCCACGCCGCCCAGATGACAGGTCGGCAGCGCTGCGGGCCGTACGGCTGGGGAGCGCAGCACTGTTCGGAAGCCGCTGAGCCATCACGCTGCGCAGCGAGGCCATGTTACGTTGGAGGCGAGGAGACTCCGTGAACGAAAATCCATCCACGCCCGACCCACTCGACCGCCTGTTTGCGGTTCTCGTGCGCACAGTGCGCGACCGGCGTCCGGAATTGCTTGCAAGCGGTCTCGACGTCGCGGACCTGCTGAGCGCGGTCCCGTACAAGCGCGTACGCACCGAAATCGGCGTGGCCACAGACGACGACTACGGTCACACCATGACTCGCCTGCTCTCCGGCGAGCGCGGCCTGCTCTTCGTGGACGATCTGATGCAGGACGACCTGCGTGCCGAACTTGATTCAAAGAACTCCGACCTTCAGGCGTATCGCTCGTACCTCAACTCGCGCGTAACGCTCGCACAGGAACGCGTGCGAGAAGTACTCGACGCCCTCGGCACTGCCCCGGCCAGCGCCGCTTTCACTGACTCACAAACAGCCGCGCCGCCGCGACCTGCTTCTCCACCGGCTCGCAAAGCTCGGGCTGCTCCGGACGCTACCGCTGCTTCGATCGCTTCGCCGCGTCCCGCCGCGCCGAACCCGCCACGCGAGCGCCCGCATTCGCCGAGGCCGAATGCTGTCCCGAATGCAATTGCGCTCATGGCGGGCGGCGTGGAGCCGCGTTCGGCCCGCCCCGGTTGCAAGTACTGCGCGCAGCCGCTGCCCCACGGCCGCGATGTGCGGTTTTGCCCTCACTGCGGGCAGGATCTCTCGGTAATGCGTTGCGCGGCATGCAGCGCCGATCTCGAACCAGGCTGGAAGTTCTGCGTCACATGCGGACGCGCGGCAACGGCATGACGCGGCAGGCAGCGACGGCTTTACTGATTGCCGTAACCGTCACGGCCGCAGCTGGGCTGCCTGCATATGGGCAGTCGAGTCTCGCCGCGCGCTGGCCGGTAAAGACCCGCGAACACATAGACCTGTGGTTGCACGGCTTCGCGATCGTCGCCCCGGATTCGTCCAGGGTACCGCTGTACCGCCGCGGGTACCGTGACGTGATGCTCGTCGCGCGCAACGCCGCGAGCGCGTTCACCGATCTCGATGCGAACTCCGACGTGCTCCGAGCCGCACTCGCCGCACGCCCGTCCCTCGTTGGCGCGCAGTTCCTCGCGCTCGATTTTGGAACGTGGGCCGACCTTTCCGGAGCGCTCGACGCGTTCGTTCGCACGGATGGAGACCCAAGGCGGGCCTCGGGTGAAAATGCCCAGATGGTGGCTCGGATTGGCGCCATTTTTCGCTCCCGCGAAGACCGTGACTTCGCGCGCCGGTACCTCGCAGGGCTCCAGTCCGAGCGGGAGAAGTTCCACCACCAGTGGTGGATCGCGGAAACGCGCCGCCGCGACCCGGCGCTTGCCGCCGTGGACTCCCTCTGGCAAGGCCGTTTCCGCCCGGCGCTGCAGCGTTTCCTCAACCACACGCAACAGTCCGATGGTGAGTTCATCCTATCGACAGTGCTCGAGGGCGAGGGACGCACAGTTACCAACGACAAGCGCCAGAACACGATCGTAGTCGGCTTCCCCGAATCGCCGGAACGCGCGGCCGACGCGATCTATTGCCTGCTGCACGAGCTTGTCGGTCCGCTCACCGTTACGGCGGTCGAGGACAACGTCACGCCGGCGCAGAAGCGCAACGGCGTGGCAGACGGCTACCAGTCTGCGGCGCTAGTACGTGGCGGCGCCATCCTCGCGGCGAAGCTGGGCGCCGACGCGGTTGCCGGGTACATGGAGTTCTACCTGCGCGCGGCAGGGCGTCCGGCCGGTGCGGATATCGCTGCTGATTTCGCCGCCGCGTTCCCGCTGCCGGCCGAGATGCTGTCGTCCATCGAGCGGCAGGTGGCCATCGCGTTCAGCGGAATCTGAGATGGCCGACGAGCGCCCGACGCCGCCTGTTCTGGCGCGCGCAGCCATGGAGCGCGTGTTGGCGCGTGCGGCGGAGTTGCAGGCTGGCCGCGACGATGACGGCGTGGAACTCACTGAATCACAACTCGTAGAACTCGCCAGCGAGGTCGGACTTTCGCGTGATCATGTGCACGAGGCGCTGGCCGAAGAGCGCTCGCGGATAGACCTCGCGCCCGAAGCGGGCGTCGCTTTCTCTTTGCTCGGTCCGGCGATGATTCAGGCTACGAGAACTGTTCCCGGCGATGCGAACGCCGTGCTCGGTGCGCTCGACTCGTGGATGCAGAAAAACGAGTCACTTCAGCTGAAGCGCCGCTTTCCCGACCAGCTCGCGTGGGAGCCGCGGCAGGATTTTGTGTCCAGCATCCGTCGCGCGCTTCGCGTGGGCGGACGCGGGTTTCACCTCTCACTTGTGAGCGAGGTGCGCGGAAACGTCGCGTCGGTGGAAGGCAAACGATCGCACGCGCGCCTCGTGGCGAGTTTCTCAGGTGTTCGCGCGCAACGCAGCACGATGGCGCTCGTGATTGCGGGAGCCGGGGTCGTCATCGGAGTTCCACTCTTCTGGACCGCGAACAACGCCGGGCTCACACTCGCCGCCGCCCTCTCGCTGGTGCCGGCTCTCGCGGTGCCGGCGCTGGCGATTTCGCTCACCCGGCGACGCTTCGCGGCGCTCGTCGCCCGCGCCCAGGTGGCGCTCGAACAGGCGCTGGACCGTCTGGAGTTTGACGGTCTTCCGCCGCGCGGCAGGTAAGCAGATGGCGAATCCCGGCGCGGTGCGTGACGCGCGACGCTGGGCTCGCGGCATACTCCCCGGCGTTTCACGCACGTTCGCGATTTCGATCCGGTTCCTTCCCGGCACGCTCGGCGATGCCGTGATGATCGCCTACCTTCTGGATCGCATTGCCGACACGGTCGAGGACGACGGTGCGATGCGTGCGGCCCAAAAGGCCGAACTGCTCGATGCGTTCAGCGTCGCGCTCGACGACGCAGCAGCCGCGGATGCGTTTCCGAAGCTCGCCGCCGACGTCGCGGGAAGTTCCGCGCACATCGAGTTGCTGCGCCGCTCGGACATGGCCTGCCTGCTCCTCCGCTCCCTGCCGGAGCCGACCCGCCGCATCGTCGTGCAGTGGGTGCGCGAGATGCTCACCGGCATGAAGAAGTTCGTGCTGCTCTACCCAACCGGCATCCGCATCCAGACGGTCGCCGAATACCGCGAGTACTGCTACTACGTGGCGGGTACGGTTGGCTGCATGCTCACGGAACTCTGGCGCGAGCACGCACCGAGCATCGGCGAGCGGGCCTACGCCGGTCTGTGGGAGCGATGCAAGACGTTCGGTGAAGCACTGCAAACCGTGAACATCCTGAAGGACATCGCTTGGGACGCCGAGCACGAAAACGCCATCTACATTCCGGCGCGGTCGCTCGCAGATAACGGGAGCGGCCACGACACTCTGCTATCGCCCGCGCACGTGGAAGGGAACCGGGCCGCCGTCGCATCGTTCATTGACCTCGCGTGGCGTGATCTCGACGAAGCGTTTGAGTACCTCGTTCGTCTGCCGCGACGTGCTGTGGCGATTCGGGCGTTCTGCGTACTCCCGCTGCTCTACGCGTACGCGACGTTGCGCGACCTGTCGGCAACGGGGGCGATGCTTCGCCCGGGTGGATCGGTGAAGATTTCGCGGTCCGAAGTCCGGTGGCTCATGGCTGCCGGGTTGCTAGTCCTCTGCAGCAACCGCGCGCTCGCCCTGCTCGTGCGGCGTGTCAGGTCGCGGCCATTCGCACCGTTCGCTCCGACACGCGCCAGCGCCACGGCATAGCGACACGGCATAGCGACACGGGCGATTATCTTGAACGGCACCCACCAACTCCCGCCTCGATGCCGCATTTCTATACCGAACCCGTGATCAGCGTCCTCGCGCGCCCCGTATTCGCGCAGCCCGCACACCTTCCGGTCCAATGGATTGGAGAAAGCAGCGACGGCGAGCGACTCGCCGAGTTCGCCGGACGGCTCTGCTACATGAGCCAGAAGAACCCGGCCAACCGCAGCACGCGCGAGTACATCGAGAACATCAAGAAGCAGGGACACGGGTCGGTGCTCGAACACGCGAACTACTCTCTACTCATCGAGGGCGTGAGTCGTTCGCTAACCCACGAACTCGTTCGCCATCGTGCGGGATTCGCGTATTCGCAGCTCTCGCAGCGTTACGTGGACGAATCGCACGCTGCCTTCGTCGTGCCGCCGGCGATCATCGGCGACGACGCATTGGTCGCCCAGTGGAAGGCGCAGATGGAATCAGCGCAGGCGACGTACGTCGCTCTGGTCGACAAGCTGATGGAGCGATACGGCTGGGTGGACAGCAAGGTCCACCGTCGCAAGATGGCCCGGGAAGCCGCGCGCGGAGTTCTCCCGAACTCAACTGAAACGAAGATTGTCGCGACGGCGAACGTGCGCGGCTGGCGCACGATGCTCGAGCTGCGCACGAGCGAAGGCGCAGAAATGGAAATCCGGCGCTGTGCCGTCGCCGTGCTGAGGATCCTGCAGGCCGAAGCACCTGGATTCTTCAGCGACTTTGAGACGTACCTGGCCGCCGATCGGGTGGAAGCGGCGCGAGTCGGGTACCACAAAGTCTAGCCAGAAAGGCGAGCTCGCTATTCGTCGTCGTCCTCCTTCGTCTTTTCGTGCGCAGCGATCACCTTGGCCGCGTACTCGTGGGGCATCTGCTCGTATCCTTGAAAGTGACGCGTGTACGATCCGCGTCCGTGCGTGAGACTCGACAACCGCGTTCCGTACACATGAAGGTCGGCCCGGGGAACTACGGCTTTCACAACTGACCCCGCGCCATTCGGCGCTTGCTCAGTGCCGAGCAGTTTTCCGCGACGGCTGCTGAGATCGCCCATTACATCACCGAGGTAGTCGTCCGGCGTCGTGACCTCAACGAGGTCGAGCGGTTCGAGCAGCACGGGTCGGCACTTCGGCGCAACCGACTTGAACGCCTGAATCCCGGCCATCTTGAACGACGCTTCGCTCGAGTCAACCGAGTGGTAGCTGCCGTCGTAGCACTCAGCGACGAAATCCACGAGCGGATATCCGGCGATGACGCCGCGCACCGACGCTTCCTGAATGCCCTTGTCCACCGCGGGGATATAGTTCCGCGGAATCGCGCCGCCGACGATCGAGTCGACGAACTCATAGCCTGCACCGCGTTTCGCCGGCCGCATCTTCACCGAGCAGTCGCCAAACTGACCGCGCCCTCCGCTCTGCTTCTTGTGCCGCCCCTGGCCGTCCGCGCTGGCGGACAACGTCTCGCGGTAGGCGATACGCGGCGCTGACAGGTTCGCTTCGACCCCGAACTGCCGACGCAACCGCGCCATAGCGACTTCAATGTGGCGCTCTCCGAACCCGCTCACAATTGTTTCGTGCGTTTCGCCGTCGTAGTGGGTTTCGAAGGTCGGATCTTCATCGTGCAGGCGGTGCATGCCCTGCTGCAGCTTTTCTTCGTCATTGCGGGACGCCGCCTTGACTGCGAAGCTGACGAGCTGCGCGGGGAACTCCACCTCCGGTAGCCGCACTGGGTGCGCCTTGGTCGAAAGTGTGTCATTCGTGTGAGTGTTATGGAGCTTCGCCACGCAGCCTATGTCGCCGGGGTGCAGCTTGGCCACTTCGATGCGCTCGCGGCCCTGAGCAATGCTGAGGTGATTCAGCTTTTCGGCGCCGTCGCGCGTCGCGTTGAATACCTCTTGACCTGAGCTGACAGTGCCGCTGAACGTGCGGAAAAATGTCACGTCACCGACATGCGGCTCGGCGGTGGTCTTGAACACGAGCGCTGCGAACGGCGCGTCGGTCTTGGGATGAATCTCCACCGTCTTGTCGCCTTCGGCACCTTTGAAGGCGTGCAGTTCCTCCATCTCGTACGCACTTGGCATCAGCGCGACGAGAAAGTCCATCACGGTGCGAACGCCTATCAGCATCTGGGCCGAGCAGCACAGCACGGGGAAGAGATCGGCGCGCTTCAATGCCTCCTTGAGCGCATGCAGTTCCAGTTCGCCGGGAATCTCTTCGCCGCCGAAAAACTTTTCGAGCAGCACGTCGTCGGTCGCGGCAACTGCTTCGACCATTTCGTCGTGGTACTGCTTGAAGCGTTTCTGCTCGGAGGCCGGCACGTCTATTTCCTCAAACTCGCCGGCCTTGGCGCCCTTCTTGGGCACGCGCGCTTTTTTGGTCACCAGGTTGATCACGCCGGAGAAACCCGACCCCGCGCCGATCGGAATCTCGACCGGTACGACTTTCGTCGTGAGCCGGTCCTTGATCATCCGGTACGCGCGGTCGAAATCGGCGTGATCCTTGTCCATCATGGAGATGACGAAGAGCACCGGGTCTTCCCGCGCAATCGCCTCGCGGAACATCCGTTCAGTACCGGCCTCCACGCCCGTGGCCGCCGCGACGGTAATCAGCGCACCGTCTGCGGCGGTGAGGCCTGCAATGGCGTCACCCTGGAAATCGAGGAATCCTGGCGTGTCGATCAGGTTGACCTTCACGTCGTTCCACTCGGCAAACGCGCACCCCAGCGAAATCGAGTACTGCCGCTCGACCTCTTCGGGGCTCGTATCGGTAAGGGTGTTCCCGGCCTTGATGGATCCGTGCCGTTTCGAAGACCCAGACACAAAAGCGAGCGCGTCGACCAAAGTGGTCTTCCCGCTCGCCCCGTGACCGACGACAGCCACGTTTCGGATCGCATCGCTCGTATACTCCCGCATCCGGCACCCTCCTCCGAGTAGGGACCTGACCTTCGCTCTCCGCTCCGGCCACGTCAAGAGTGACCGCCGGTGAGGTCACCGGCGGGTACAACCCGGGGACATAGGTGACAGGTGTCCGGCGACATGGGTGACACTTCTTCAACCCCTTCTGG
>JAQBYI010000102.1 GCA_027622655.1 Gemmatimonadota bacterium
GATACACCGCGGCGCGCTGCACTCCGCAACTACGGACGGCGGTCGCCCCCGGCATGCCAGCGGCGCTGCCCGTAATCAAGGCACTAACTGCGTCCACCACTTTCATGGCGAAGGGCGAAAAGACCGCCTCGGTTTTCAGGATGGTCGGAAAAACCTCTTCCATGATCCCGGCCCCTGAGCTGATCTCGATCACTTCTCCCCCAAGATCCTTCGTGGCGTTGTAGGCCGGCAGGCACTCGGCGTAACACCGGAGATAGAGGTCTTTTAAAAGGGGTTGGGACCGGAGGATCCGGCGATGAAGTTCCACTGTGTTTTCGTCATTGACGTCAACGTTTTGAACCAGCGGGAGTCCCCAGATCTTTTTACAAAAGAGCCGATTTTAACTGGATTTGCCTTGAAAGGAATTATTTGCCTGAAACGGGATGGAAGGCCTAAAAGGGCGCCAGCTTGTCCAGCGGAAAACGGCAGCCGTGCCAGAGGCCGCAAAAATGGTCACCATCAAAATAGCCATAATCCATCGTGGCACACTGATGAGGGCAGATACGTTTCATTATTACACATTCGGGCGCGACTTTTATTTCGTGAGCCGGGGCGCCCAGCATCCATCGGACGCTGAACGTGTGGATGCGATCGTCCGGCTCGCCGATGCGGGCCTGAGCGACCAGATCACACTCTCGCAGGACAATGCCGCGAAGACCGAGCTCGCGACGTACGGCGGACGGGGTTACCACCACGTTCTCGTGGAGTCCGTGCCGCGCCTCATTCGCGCGGGCCTGACGCAAGGTGATGTCGACATGATGCTCGTAGACACGCCTGCTCGTGTGCTGAGCCTCAGGCCGACCTGAAGCGACGGATTGCATCAGCGACGATCCGAAGGGCATTGAGGGTTGCCGGCCGGAGATCCACGACAGCGTGGTCCACGCCAGCCGCCGCCCACGCGGCCAGTCCCTCCGCGATCGCGGTCGGATCACCGTGCATCGCAGCCCTGGCGTGCACACTGGGTTGATCGCTCGCCGGACCTGCCGTTGCGGCTGGAACATTCGGCTCGATCACGAGCACTGCCGTGATGGCCAGCGAGCGCGGGTCACGCCCGCCGTCTCGGCAGCGATCGCGCAGATCAGCGATACGTTCCAGCAGCGCCGTCGGCGGTCCGTCGAATCCGGCAGGGTTCCAGGCGTCTGCGTGGCGCGCCACGAGACCGAGCATGCGCGGACCTGACCCGGCGATCAGGATCGGAATCCGGCCGTTCCTTGGGCCGGCGGGCCGAAGCGGTGCATCGACCTGGTACCAGCGGCCCATGTGGCGTACCGACCCATCGCGCAGTAACGGCAGCAGGACGTCCAGAAATTCCTCGAACCGTTCGAATCGCCGATCGAATTCGAACCCGAAGGGTCGGTAGTCGCTCTCCTGTGAGCCGGCCCCCAGGCCAAGGATCAGGCGTCCACCGCTGACCTCGTCGAGTGTGACTGCCATCTTCGCGAGCAAGCCCGGGTTGCGGAACCCTGCCGAGATCACCATGGTCCCGAGCTCCACGCGTGACGTCGCATCGGCGATGGCGCTCAGGATCGTCCAGGCTTCCCATGCGCCGGTGGCCGGGTAGCCGGGACCACGGAAAAGGAGATGATCCGAGAGCCAGATCGAGTCGAAACCCGATGCTTCGGCCTGAAACGCAAGCTCCCGGATCTCCGCATAGGACGCGGTGTGCCTGGGCGGCAGACCCTCCACCAGGGGCAACACGATGCCGACCTTCACGGGACGGGAATCAAGCGCGCGCCGATCAGCGGAATACGCTCAACGGCTGGCCGAGAAGTGTCTCGTCCACCTCGATGCCCAGTCCCGGCGCGTCGTTCAGGACCGCAACTCCCGCGGATGTGCGCACCCTGGTCTCGCCCGCCAGGTGCAGAGCGTAGCCGTCGGTCGACGAGCAGCCCAACAGGTGCTTGGAGGGGGTGCTGGCCGCGAGGTGTACCACCGCCGCCTGTGCGATGTCCGCGCCACCTGCCTCGTCGATGACCAGCGACAGACCAACGCTGACCGCTAGGTCGCGCAGCCGGGCGGCCTTCGTAAGGCCGCCCACTCGCGACGGCTTGACGTTGACACCGTCGGCAGCTTCGAGATTGATCGCGTCGACGAGCGCCGCCTGCGTGACGATGACCTCATCGACGATCACGGGCAGGTGGGTCCTCGCCCGAACACTGGCTACCTCGGCGAGCGTCAGGCAGGGCTGTTCCACGAAGACATCGAATTCGGCGATCGCGTGGACCATTCGCATGGCCTGCGCCAGCGTCCAGCCGCCGTTGGCGTCGCACGTCATAAAGTCCCAGCCGCCCGCCGCATCGGCCACCGCCGCGAGCCGCTCCCGATCCAGCACCGGATCGTCACCGAGCTTCAATTGAAGTCGGCGGATTCCTGCGTCGCGCAGGTTCCGCGCGTACTCCGCCATAGCGTCTGGCGTACCGAGCGATATAGCATCGAAGACCGGAACCCTTTCCGCGAAGCGGCCGCCCAGAAGATCCGCGACGGGGCGACCGAGAGCGCGTCCGGCGGCGTCCAGACAGGCAATATCGATGGCTGACTTCGCCGGCCCATGGCCGCGCAGCGTGGCATCAAGGCGCGAGTTGATGAGAGCGGGCTGGGTTGGGTCGAGCCCGATCACCGCGGGTCCAAGTTCATCCAACGCTGCCCGGACGCTGCCAGCGAATGCCTCCATGTACATCGAGCCGCCGGTGCCGGCCTCGCCGTACCCGACGCTTCCCGAATCGGTCGTCACCCGAACGACGGTCGTGGCGACGGACGACAGTGTCCGACCGCCCGACATCGTGTACGTGCCACGCGAGAACGGCACATCCACCGCGAACGCAGCAACCTCGACGATCTTCATGCCGTGAAACCCCGCTCGTGCGCGTGCATCTCCATCACGACAACCGTTGGCGTGGGTCGAGGGCGTCCCGGAAGCCGTCGCCGACGAAGTTCACGGCGAGCACGGTCAGCGCGATCGCCAGTCCCGAGACGAGCCATAACCATAGCATCGACTCGAGGATCGTCAGCGATTGGGCCTCGTTGAGCATGTTGCCCCACACAGGCTCTGGTGGCCGAACGCTCAACCACAGGAATGAAAGAGTGGCCTCGACGCGGATTGCGAGAGCAACGGTTACGGTCGCGCCGACCGTGAGTGGCGAAAGCACGGCTGGGACGAGATGGCGCGTGATCAGCCGCCACTCGGGAACGCCGATCACTCTGGCCGCGACCATGAACTCCTGCTCGCACACGGACAAATATTACACGCTGACCCCCAATTGTCAAATGCCACTTTACGCAAATCCCCATCCGGCCACTGTCTTAGAGTCACCGACTCCATTTTTTTCAATATATGTAAGATTGAACGGCCTAACACGCAGATATTGTATAGTTACCGTAAACTGAATCTGCAGTCCACAACCCTCACCGCACCCAGCCGGCGCCTGCACCACACCCACCCACCCTCCGCCGCATGTGCCATTTGCGCACCGCAGATTTTCAACCCCTAGGTCTGATCAAACTCCAGTTCCGGAATCGGCTCTGCATCCGCACCGGCAGGATGCGACAACTGATGCATGGTAGAGCGTGTGGCGCGCTGGGTATCGAGGCGCTGGTTATCCGCGCTTGGCTTGAGGCGCGCAGCCACCTACCACACAGGCAGCCAGCCAGCCGCGCCGAACCAGCGTCCCAGCGCAACCGCCAGCAGCAGGCCCAGCGCATATCC
>JAQBYI010000103.1 GCA_027622655.1 Gemmatimonadota bacterium
ATAGAGCTGCGGGCCCGCGGGTGCGTTCGCGCGGCCGCCGGCACCGCCGGCGCGGCCTGCAGGAGCGCCACGACCACCGCCGCCGCCACCACGACCGGTGCCGTTGATCAGCAGTGTCTTCGTCGTGATCAGTTCAGGCTGACTCGTGTTATTCGGAATCTTCGACAGCGTGACGCCAGCCCAGAGCGGGCTCGTCTGCTGCGGCGGGTCGCGCCAGATGTTGCCGTTGGGCGCCCACCACTTTTTGTCGCCCGAATTCAAGTCGTACGCCGTGATGCCACCCGTTTGCTTGGGCTTCACGATCGAGACGCCGTCAATGGCTGAGGGTAGGCGCTGACGCCCGAATCCACCGCGCCCGCCGGCAGGATCGGCGGCAACTCCGGCCGGCGTCGGTTCCGCGCCCGGCAGGCCGCAGCTGTTGTGCGGAGATGTATACGGCATCAGTGAGCACGGATCCTTCACCACCGAAATGTTGCTGAGGCCGCTCTGGCTGCCGACGTACATCATGCCCGTTTCGGGATCCACAGTGGCGCCACCGTCGATGTTCACGCCGCCGCTCGCGCCAGGAGCGTACCACGAGCAGGTGTTCTCGCTCGGGCCGTTCTTGCCCTTGCCATCGAGCGGTGACGCCGGGATGTAGTACGGACCCATCCGGCACTGCTTCGCGAGCTTCAGCGCCGAGTCTTTGATGGCCGGCGTGTAGTCAATCAGGTCTGATTCCATGAGCCCCATGTGCGCGTACGGCTCGGGCCTGGTTGGGATCGGCTGTGTGGGCGACGCTACTTCGCCCGGCACTTCCGAGTCCCCAACCGGAGTCTCTACGATCGGCCAGATGGGCTGACCGGTGACTCGGTCGAGCACGTACACCCAGCCCTGCTTGGTCGTCGCCGCGATGATCTTGCGCGGGCGGCCGTCGATCGTGACATCGAGGAGGTTCGGCGCCATCGGCGTGTCGTAGTCCCAGATGTCGTGATGCACGAACTGGTAGTGCCACTTTCGTACGCCCGTCTTGGCGTCGAGCGCCACGACGGTATTCGCAAAGAGGTTGTCGCCGGGGCGGTGGCCGCCGTACTCATCGGCCGTTGGCATTCCCACCGGGATGTACGCGATTCCGAGTTCCGGATCGGCCGAGTACGTAGCCCACGGATCCACCTTGCCGACGCCCGGTGTTCCCACCTTGGAACCGTTCGTCCACGTCTCGGCGCCGAACTCACCCGGCTGCGGCACGAGGTTGAAGTCCCAGAGCTGCTTTCCTGTCTTGATGTCGAAGCCGCGCACGTGCCCCGGAATGTTGTGGAGCTTGAGCGGGTAGTAACCGTGCATCGACGAGTTGCCAACGACGAGGACGTTCCCGACGACGATCGGCGGCGAGCTGGCCGCGATCTGCCCTTCCGCCGGGTCGATGCCGATTGAGCCATCGGCGCCGGTCTTCGTAACCGGATCCCACTTTTCGCCGGGGCGTGCCTTCCGCAGCGGCGCCGCCTCCGAAATGATCAGCGAGCCGCTGTCATCAACGGCCAGCGGCACGAGCGGATAGCCAAGTCCGTCCTGCAGGTCAACGATACCGTTCTTGCCGAACGCAGGGTCGAGCTTGCCCGTCTTCGCGTCGAGCGACACAAGGTGGTAGCCCGGCGTCGTGACCAGCACGCGCTCGTTGGTGCCATCGGTCCAGTAGGCGAGTCCGCGTCCCGCGAACTGGCGCGGTGCCTTCTGCCATCGAATGCCTTCCTCGAGCTTGTACGACCAGAGCGTCGTGCCCGTCGTCGGGTCGATCGCGTAAGCATACCGGCGCGTCGTCGCGACGGTGAACATCCGGCCGTTCGCATACAGCGGGGTAGTGCGGTAGTACTCGTCAGGGCCGTCCGTGGCTGCGTCCCACTGCCACGCAACCTGGAGCGAGTTGAAGTTCGACGCATTGATCTGGTCGAGCGGCGAGTAGCGTGTGCTCCACGCGTCAGCGCCCCAGTAGCGCCATTCGCCGGGCTTGTTGCCCCGCACCAGGCCGCTGCCCTGACGTGCGGCCGATTGGGCAAGCGGAATGGCCACGGCGACCACTGCGACTGCCGTGAGAAGCGCGAGGATGACAGTCCGCTTGCGGGGAGAGCGTTGCGTCATTTTCCTGGTCCTTTGCGAGGGGTATGCCGTGAAACGTAGCGAGCCTTCTGGGTATCGACGCCGGTGCGGATCGCGTGGAACGGCGGCTTGATCGTGTCCAACGGAACAATGAGAATCTTCGCCTGCAACGTCGAGTCGGCCGTCAGCGGTACTTCACCTGCGGGCATCGAGTTGAGCTGCAGTACGTACGCGGTCAGGTTCACATAGTCGTCCGGCGAAATGCTCCCGATATTGTCCTCGGGCATGTTTTTGCTGAGGTAGCTGAAGAACTCAGCGACCGTGCTGCCGACCAGGTCCTTCCAGAAGAATCCAGCGGTATGGTCGCTTGGCGAGTGGCACGAGACGCAGATCAGCAGGTAAGTCTCTTTCCCCTTGGTCGCTTGGTCGGCTGTGTAGACCTTCGAGAGCGTGGTCACGGGTCCCGCATTGGCCGAGTCCGCACGCTGCGCCGAATCGGGAGGCACGGCCACCTTCACCGTATTGCCGCTCTGAGCGAACACGGCGCGGGGGGCGACGAGCAGGCCTGCGCAGAGCAGCAATGTGCTGAGCAGCGTAGCCGCGCCGAGCAGCGTAGCCGCGCCGAGCGCGGTGGTCCGCCCGGACGGGCGGCTTGGCAGTGAAGGCATCCGGAAGAATGTACGAATCAGGCCGCGCCAGCGCTGCCCGCCGGGCCTGCCGGTGGGGTTGGCCTCGAGGCTCACTGAGAGGCGGCGGTGCCGTCGGCATCGGCGGCCCGGGTACGCAGCAGGCGCGACACCAGTGGTCGTGAAAGCCAGAGCGTTGCCCCGGCCACGGTAAGCACGATCGCTCCCCGCAGCACGCCGGCGCCGAATGCCGCGTCCATCGTTGGCCACTGCAGCGAAAACGCCCGGAACGCTCCCCACCGGTCGGTCATCCAGTGCCAAGCCGTGTGCGTCACCAGCGCCGAGAGAATAATGGTTCCCGTACGCTCGGCAACGATCCGGCGGAACAGCCAGTTGAGCACGGGCACGGCGACGAGGAGCACCACGACCTGCCCGATTTCCACGCCGACGTTGAACGTTGCGAGCGATGTGGCGAGGTGCGTGCCGGCAAACTGCAGCGACTCTCGCAGGGCAAACGAGAAGCCGAACCCGTGCACGAGCCCAAATCCGAACGCGATCATCCAACGCCGCTCGAGCCGGGCGCCCACGATGTTTTCGAGCGCGGTGTACACGATCGAAAGCGCGATGAGCACCTCGACGAACGGCGGAAACCAGAGCGCCGTTGGCGCGTATCCGAGCGCCGACGCGACCATCGTGATGGAATGGGCGATCGTGAACGCGGTGACGACCACCAGCAACGGCCGAAGCCGCCGGAACGGAATCACCAGGCAGATAATGAAGAGCAGGTGATCGATCCCGTCGAGGATATGGCGGAAACCGAGCGAGACGAACTGGCCGGCAGCCTGGAACCACTGCGGCTCGAGGTGGACGAGTCCCGGGTCGCCGAGGTAGGTGAACGTGCGCTGGTCGCCGTCGATGGGAATGAAGTGCAACACCGTCGTCGTACGAACTCCGAGGCGCGCGAGCGCGGGGTTGATCGAGAACCGGGCGCTCGCCGATGCGATGGGGTACTCGAGGATCCAGTCAACCATCGCCT
>JAQBYI010000104.1 GCA_027622655.1 Gemmatimonadota bacterium
CAGCGGCGCGCGCGGCACGATATGCGCGACCCACGCGATCACCCACGTGTTCAGCGCCGCATCGTCGTTGTCGAGACGGGAAAGGCGGCCGGGGTCGCTCGCGAGCGGCCACGAGTGCAGGATCGCCAGCGCCCCGAAAAGAACTAGCGCGGCCAGTCCACGATTTCGAGCAGCCAGACGTCGCCGTCCCTTTCAAGCGGCCTTAGATACTGCGCGTAGTCGACCTCGATGCGCTGAACGATCTGCTCACGCGAGTTGCGATCCATCTTGTCGAAGTGAAACACGGCGTAGCGGGCTCCCAGGCGTTCAAGAATCGCGAACGACTCGGGGCTCGGAAAACCGCTGAGGGGCCTGACGGTGTCGCGGAAATCCTGCGGGATATGGTCGCTGTAGCCATTGATCAGCGGTTGCCAGTGCGACGTCGACGTCACCATGTACTCGGCGTGACGTGGAAACTCCGGCCGGGTATTCCAATACGGGAACTCGATGACCGGGCCCCGGGGGAGCAGCGCCAGCGTTTCATACGCGCGCGGCAGGGGAGGCGCGTCGCGCATGTAGAGGGGCGCCTGCACCAGGTCGGCCACTGCCAGCGTGAGCAGGGCAGCAAACACGGCGCCCGCCCACCGGCCGCGCATCAGTCGCCTGATCGGGAGGGTCGCGAGCACGACGAGGCACAACGTGACGACGATGCCCGTGCGGGCGGGGGCGCGGAGCAACGAGAACACCGGAACTGTGTTGAAGAGGAGGGTGTACAGGCCGGCCTTGGGCCCGAGGCAGGTCCAGAACGCGAGCACCAGCGTGACGACGTAGAAGGCGAGCGTGTCGCCGTGAAGCCTGTTGCGGTCGGTGCCACCGGAGGTGGGCCCCGGCTCCCGCCGTTGGACGGCCGCAACCGCGCCCCACAGGCCAAGGGAGAGCGTGAGGATGCCGGGGAACAACACTTCGCTGAAGCCCTCGATGTAGGGGAGCCACCAGCGATGCGCCCATGCCGCCGAAGCGAACCAGGCGCCGAAGTTGGCGGAGTACCGCCGCGCATCATCGAGCGTGCGCGCAAAGCCGGTCTGCTCCTGGAGTTCGACGTAGGGCAGGAATGCCGGAAGCGTGAGCCCGATGCACACCACCGCCGCCACCGCGACGATCGCCCAGTATTTCGGGTCGAGCAGACGCCCGCGCGTGACGGCCAGCATGAGGGTGCCGAGCGCAACCATGCCGCCGGCGAAGATGCCGTAGTAGGCGCACGACAGGCCCGTCAAGCACAGCACCACGCCGAGCTCGATGGCGCGAGCGATGCTGAGCCGCTCCATCAGGCGATGGAACGACAGCAGGCTGAACGGGAGAAATCCAATCATGAGCAGCTGGATGTGCGCCGTACGGGCGAACACGAACGGGCAGTAGGCAAACAGCACGCCCGCCACGGCGGCCGCGCGACGGTCGCCGGTCAGGTACCGGACGAGGTAGTAGCCGCCCGCGGTTGACAAGACGAACGAGAGGATGAACAGAACGTTGTGCGTCGTGTAAGGATTCTTCGTGAGCATCCACACCGGCGCAGCCGCGATCCCCTCGACGATCTCGGCTTCCGAAAAGGCGAGCGTGTTTCGGTGAGGATAATAGATATTGGCGTCGAACACGCCGAGCGGATCGGTGGTGAGCGCATGCGCCACCCACGACACCACCCAGATGCTGAACCGCCCATCGTTGGTGTCGAGCCGGCCAGCGTGATCGAACTTCAGCGCATAGGGATAGGTGAGCGCGCACGCCAGCGCGAGGGCAGCAACGATGACGGTTGTCGCCTCGGCGAGTCCGCGAAACCGCATGAGTGGGCGTATGTTAACATGCCGCCCGAGATCCCTTGCCGGTAGACCGCCTCCTCGAACTGACGTATCTCGCCGAACAATCCCACTTCTGGTTTCGCGGTTTTCGGACGTACGTGAAGCCCGCGATCGTGCGCGTCACCGCCGGTGTCGCGCGACCGCAGATCCTGGACTGCGGCTGCGGCACTGGATCGAATCTTGAGATCTTGGGCGAGCATGGCGACGCGGTCGGGTTCGACATTACGCGCACTGGAGTCGAGTTCGCTCGAGCGCACGGACAGCGGGTGGCGGAGGCCAGCATCCGCGACATCCCCTTTCAGGCCGCGTCGTTCGACGTCGTCACGTGCTTCGACGTGCTGCAGGCGCTGCCCGAAGATGTCGAGCGGGTGGCCATGGCCGAGATGTGGCGCGTCTTGAGGCCCGGTGGATGGCTGCTCATGCACGTGGCCGCGCTCGGGATCCTTCACGGACGCCACGCCGTGCTGTCGCAGGACCTGCGGCGCTATTCGCCGTCGCGCCTCCGGGCCGTCGTTGAACACGGAGGATTCGAGATCGATCGCCTGACGTTCCACCACGCCAGCCTGCTGCCGATCATGCTTCCGGTCCGCGCGTGGCACCGCATCTCCGCGCGCGAAGGGGTGGTGCCCGCGGGCGAGGGGGAGATTACCGTCCCGTGGGCGCCGATCAACGCGGCACTCTCGGCCCTCGTCTGGCTCGAGTCTCTGGCTTCGCGGTTCGTCGACATGCCCATCGGGAGTTCGCTGATGTGCCTGGCGCGCAAGGCCCCTGGCGCGCCCTAGAACCGCACGACGCCGCCGAAGTACATCCCCTTGAATTTCAGGGAGCCGTTGTCGTTGTCAACGGCATAGGACACGTGGACGGAGCGATAACCGACCTGGGCCCCGACGTTCTTCGTGAGGTTGTAGGTCGCATTCAGGTCGAAGTCTGTGTAGCTGCCGTCGCCACCCAGCTGCTCTCCGAGGTTCTCGGGCACGCGGAAGAACGACATTTCTCCGTTGACCGCGAGATGGGACGTTACGTATCCGCGGCCGACGACGCCCAAGGTGGGAATCGGTGCGGCCGCCGTCGTGAACTCCTCGAGGATAGGGCTCGTGAGTGAGATGTCGACGTTCGTGTACTTCACATCGACCAGCGCGCCCAGGAACCCGCGCGGGAACTGCAGGAAATCGAACTCGTACCCAATGCGGTACGTCTCGAAGTTTGCGTCCGTCTTCACCGGCAGACCCACGTTGTAGCGCTGGCCGTTGAACACAAATTCCCGCGTCACCTGGTGGTCATCGACGACATAGTGAATCGGGACGTACTGAAATCTGAACCGGTGCTTGCGACCCGGCCGGAGGACGATGTCGAGTTTGCCCAGGCGCTTTTTCTCGATCCCGAGATCGTCAACCAGGTTCACGTCGGTGCCGAGAATCCCCAGCGCTTCCGAATTCACGATCAGCGACGGATCGGCGTTCCACCACCCGTATCCGATCTCCACGTGATAATCCTCGCCCACAACCGGCGGGCCGGGTGGGCGATACTGCGCAAACGCGTAGGCGGGCGACAGGGCCACGACCCCAGCGGTCAGGCCCACGATCAGGCACAAACGATAGACAGACATCCGCATAAAAAATCTCAACTCCGGAAATGGTTGCCACCGGTTTGCCGACGTGCCCGCAGATGCGGGCTCACCCTGGGGGGGGGCGAAAACGTCTACTGGGAGAGCAGACGATCAATACGATACCAGTCAACGTGAGAAGTAGGAAGTACTTCTTCCATCCGACTTCCGGTCCCCGAAGCCTTCCAGGCTTCGCGCGTCCATCCCTCAACAGCCGGGCGGGATCGCGTAGCAGACCTCGAACCAGGCGCG
>JAQBYI010000105.1 GCA_027622655.1 Gemmatimonadota bacterium
AAGCTGAACGATCTCTATCGGCGTGCGATGGCAAGCGCCGAGTGGGAAGACACCCCATAGTCCCCAACCAGGAAGGAGAACACCATGCCCGTGCACCTTGGCGCCTTCGGCAGCTCAGACCCAAATTTTCTCAAGTTTCTGAAGCAGTATGGTGTCGAGGACGTCGTCGGCGGCTACTGGATGGCGCCAAGCGTGACGGCGCGCTTGACCCACGCCGCCAGTTTGACCGGCGACGCCTACTGGACGGTCGAGGACGCGCTGGGCGTTCGACAAACCTGCGAAGCAGCCGGTCTCAACCTGATCGGCTTCGAGAACCCGGCTCCGTCCGCCTGCTGGGACCGGATCAAGCTCGGCCAACCGGGCCGCGATGGCCAGATTGAAAGTCTGGTCAAAACGGTGCGCAACATGGGCAAAGCCGGCGTCCACGTGCTGGGCTACAACTGGATGATCAATCCCCCGGATACCGCGCGTTACTCGTGGCGCACGAGCTTCGACGTTCCGGATCGCGGCGGCGCGACGGCCGAAGCGTTTGATATGGAGCGGGCGAAGGATCTCGCGCCATTCTACGGCCGCGAGTACTCCGAAGAGGAGTTCTGGACTTACTACACGTACTTTATCAAGGCGATCATTCCCGCATGCGAGGAAGCCGGCGTCCGTCTTGCCGTACATCCGGATGATCCGCCGGTGCCGCGTCTGGGCGGAATCCCACGTCTCTTCAGCTCGGTGGCCAGTCACGACCGCGCGCTGGCGATCGCCAACAGTCCAGCCAGCGGCTTGAACTTCTGCCTAGGCAACTGGACGGCGATGGGGATCGACACGATTGCGGCGATCGACCACTTCGGCCGGCGCGGTCAGATTATCTACGGCCACGCCCAGGGCGTGCGCGGCGCGGTGCCGAGTTTTCGGGAGTGCTTCCTCGACGAGTCCGACTGCGACTTTCTCGGAGTGATCGAGGCGCTGAACACCGTGGGCTTCGACGGACCACTTTGCCCGGCCCACTATCCAAGCACTATCGGCGATACCAAACAGCAGCACCACGGCAACGCGTTCGCCTTCGGCTACGTCCGCGCGATGATTCAGGCCGCCCTACGCACCGCGCGGCAATAGGACGGAGCGACGAATGGCAACGTATCCCGACCTCGCCGGCAAGGTCGCCATCGTCACCGGCGCGGCCCTGAATACCGGCTACGATATTGCCGACGCGTTTGCCGAGCAGCGCGCGCGGGTGTTGCTCGTCGACATCCTGCAAGAAGCGGGCGAACTGGCGACCCAAGAGATCGCCGCGCGCGGTGGCGACGTCGCCTTTCAACACGCCGACGTCGGCAGTGCCGACGACATCGCCGCGATGGTGCAGCGCGCCGTCGATCTCTTCGGGCGAGTCGACGTGGTGATCAATAACGCGCGCGACAAGTCGATTCCAAACGTGCCCGTGGCCGACCTGGATCCGGCCGATTGGGATCGGACATACGCCATCCTGATTCGAAGCCACTTTCTGGCGGCGAAATATGCGATTCCCGCGATGATCGCCAACAGCGGCGGAACGATCATCGGTATCTCGTCAGTGCAGGGTCGCGGTGTGTCGCCCAGCTTCCCGGCCTATTGCTCGGCCAAGGCCGCGGTCGACCACCTGATGAGGCAAATCGCCTACGAGTACGGCCCGCATGGAATCCGCGCTAACGCCATCGCGCCGGGGGGAATCTGGTCTACCAGCACGCTCGAAGAGATGCAACGCCACCCGGATCAGGCGGCGAAGTGGCGCGCTCTGCATCCGGTTGGCCGCGTCGTCACCGGGCGCGACATCGCCAACGTGGCGCTCTTTCTCGCGTCCGAGGTGTCGGCCACGATCACTGGCCAATCGATCGTCGTCGACGGCGGCTACACGCTGCCCCTGCCAGACCAGGCAATGGACCGGGTGCTGCGCAGCACTCGCTAATCGACCGACTCAGCGCACCCAGAGTAAATCCATCCTCAACTATTTTTCAGGACACAATGGCGCTTCGCCAGCGCGCTTGTGTATAATGCGCGGGACGCCACCTTAGCTCAATTGGCAGAGCAATCGCTTCGTAAGTGATAGGTTTCGGGTTCGACTCCCGAAGCGAAATAGTCCTGAAAACAGGCGATTCGGCGAGGGACACGAAAAAAAACAAAAGCGCTTGCTCACTTTCGTGGCCTGCGCCTCCCGTGCCCGCTGAGCCTCCATATTAGTTCATTGCCATAGTTCGGTTCCTCGCTCTTGGTTGGTGTGGCGCAAAGGGGCTGCGCTATGTGACCCTGACCAATTATCGCATAACTTGGTCCCGACGCGATAAAATCCGCGGTTTTTCACTCCACGACAATGGTTGGGTGGAGGTTAGCAGAAATAGGTGCTCGATAAGTATGACAAGAGGAGTGGAGCAGGTGTATTATGTGTAGGTGTCAGGGCGCTTGAGTTTCTTATCCGTCGACCGCGGTGTGGAATTCTACGGTGGTCGCAGTCTCGGTCACCTTCCTGACCCTGTGCTTCTGCTCCCTCTCCGGCTACACGATCGCGCGCCAGCGACTGCGCTGGACGGTGTGGCTGCTCCAAGCCGACGTGGTCGCGCGATTCGTGCTGGCGATCGTGCTGATGATCCCGCGGGAACTCGAGGATGCGGCGCGCATCGACGGCTGCTCCCGGATCGGCGCGTTCGTGCGCGTAGTCCTGCTGCTGTCGCCGCCTGCCGCCGGCACGGCAAGGTCGCGGGCTGCCTCGTCGCCACGCTCGAGCAGGGCCGCGCGTGGATCGCGGCCGGCTTCCGCATGATCGCGTATTTGGGCGACATCTGGCTGCTGGGCAACGCGCTGCGCGACGGCATCGCGGCGATGAAACGCTGAGATCGGAGGGGCGGATGAGCGGGCGCGGACCGGCGATGGGCTGGACGGAGTGGCTGCGGCACGACGCGACCGCGCTCGCGGCGCTGGTGCGCTCGGGCCAGCTGACGGCATCGGAAGTGGTGGCGCAGTCCGCCGCCGGACTGGCGCGGGTCGACGACCGGCTCGAGGGCGTGCTCGAACTGTTTCACGACGTCGTCGTCGACCCCCACCGCGACCGGCCCGACTGCGACGGCGTGCTCTACGGCGTGCCGGTCTTCCTCAAGGATCTCGGCTCGCGCCTCGCCGGGCGGCTGCAGGAATCCGGCTCGCGCCTGCTCAAGGGCAACCTCGCCAAGGAGACCGACCCGCTGGTCGCGAACTTCCTGCGCGCCGGGCTGATCCCGCTCGGCCGCTCGACCTGCCCCGAGTTCGGCATGACCTTCGACACCGCGACCGCCTATCTCGGCCGGGTCAAGGTCAGCCGCAACCCGTGGAACCCCGAGCGTACCCCCGGCGGCTCGTCGGGGGGCTCGGCGGCGCTGGTCGCGGCCGGCGTGACGCCGATCAGCATGGCTTCCGACGGCGGCGGCTCGACCCGCATCCCGGCGTCCTATTGCGGGCTGGTCGGGCTGAAGGCCTCGCGCGGGCGCGTCGCGCCGCCGCTGGCGCACAGCGAGTACACGTGGCGGATCGCGGTCGAGGGCGTGGTCACGCGCAGCGTGCGCGACAG
>JAQBYI010000054.1 GCA_027622655.1 Gemmatimonadota bacterium
TCCGGGACCATCTCGGTGGCGCGCTGAACAATCTCCGATTCAGCGAATCAATCTGGGAGTCGGACTTCTTCGCGAGTGCCGGCTTCTACACCAATCGCCTTCAGTTCGACGCCATACTCCGCATCATGAAACAGGCTGGCTTCGAAGCGGATGCGGAGGTGTTGCAACGTTGGTCGGAACTCCCGACTCCATTGCGCTCACTCGCCCATCCCTTTCGCAACCTAACTCCGGACGAGCTACTGGTGGCGACGTTCCACGCCACCCTGCGCCCAATCTGACTCTTTCCCAGTCATGCTCAAGAATTCCTCAATCCTGATCACCGGCGGCACGGGATCGTTCGGCAACACGTTTGTGCCAATGACGCTCGCGAAGTACTCGCCCAAGCGCATCGTCATCTTCTCGCGCGATGAGATGAAGCAGTGGGAGATGGCGCAGAAGTTCGAGAAGGACGACCGCGTTCGATTTGTCATCGGCGACGTTCGCGACAAAGATCGGTTCTTCCGCGCGCTCGACGGCATCGACTACGTCGTACACGCGGCCGCGACGAAGATCGTCCCGACCGCAGAGTACAATCCCTTCGAGTGCGTGAAGACGAACATCAACGGCGCGATGAACGTCATCGACGCATGCATCGAGAAGGGCATCCGCCGGGTCGTCGCGCTCTCGACGGACAAGGCCAGCAACCCCATCAACCTGTATGGCGCGACCAAGCTCGCGTCGGACAAGCTGTTCGTCGCCGCGAACGCCTACGCGGGAACGCACGAGACCCGCTTCGCCGTCGTGCGGTACGGCAACGTGATGGGCTCGCGCGGATCGGTGATCCCGTTCTTCCTTGCCCGGGCGGGCGGCGGCGAGCTGCCGATCACCGACGTCCGGATGACACGCTTCATGATTACGCTGGAGCAGGGCGTGGAGCTCGTGTGGCGCGCGTTCGACGACATGCACGGCGGCGAGATCTACGTGAAGAAGATCCCATCGATGAAGCTCGTGGACATCGCCAGCGCCGTCGCGCCGAACGCGAAGCACAAGGTCATCGGCATCCGGCCCGGCGAGAAGATCCACGAGCAGATGATCGGCGCCGAGGATGCGCCCCACACGTACGAATACGAGGGGTATTTCAAGATCCTCCCCGCGATCCACAACTGGTCCGCGGACCCCGCGCGCATCAGCGGCGGCAAGCGGGCGGCGCCCGACTTCGTCTATACCTCCGATCAGAATTCCGAGTGGATGTCAGTCGACGATCTGCGCGCTTGGATCACGCGATACCGGAACCGGATCGAAGGCGGGTGAGCTCCGGACCCGACGGGGCGACGCCGACCGCAACGCCGGTCGGAGCCGCCGCGTTGTACATGGCTCCAATGGTGGTGGCGAGCATCCTGCCGCTCATAACGCTGCCGATCTTCACCCGGACCCTGTCACGCGACGAGTACGGGCAGTGGGGCATCGCGACGGCGTTCGGGGCGCTCGTCGCAGGGATCGCGAGCCTCGGAATCCAGATCGGGTACGAACGCGGCTACTTCGCCGCGAAGGAAGGGGATCGCCGCCAGCGCCTGCTGTGGTCCGTGATCTCGTTCAGTGTCGCGACTCAGCTCGTCGGACTGCTCGTGGTGCTGGCGATGGGGTCGTACTTCGCTGGGCGCCTGCTGGACAGACCGCAGCTCTCCTTCATGCTGGTGATCGCGTTCGGAACGGCGGCGATCACCGCGATCAAGGCCCCATTCCTGACGACACTGCGGAACGAGGGTCGGGCGCGCGAGTTCGCGACATTTTCGATCGACGAGTTGTTTCTCGGCGCCGCCTTGTCGCTCGTGGGGGTGCTGTGGCTGAAGTGGGGGGTAACCGGAATGCTGCTCGGACCGCTGGTGGCATCGTCGACCGTGTTCCTGCTGCTCGGCGTGCGGTTCGCGCGGCAGACGGCGGTCGGCTTCGCGGCCCCGGAGCTCCGCGAGGCGCTCGGGATCAGCCTGCCGCTGCTGCCCCGGGTCTTCATCGGCGCGTTCAACAACCAGATCGACCGGCTCATCCTCGGGGCGGTCGGAAGCCTCGGCGCGGTGGGCGTGTATACGCTCGGCATGCGCATGGCGCAACTCGTCTTCTCCTGGATGTCCGCATTGCAGAACGTCTACCAACCGACCGTCTACCGGATGTTGTTCGCCAAGGCCGCGCCTCGGGAGATCGGTGAGTACCTCCTGCCGTTCGGGTATGCGTCTGCCCTCGTCGCACTGGGGGTGACACTGTTCTCCACCGAGATCGTTGTGGTGCTCGCGCCCCCCGAATACGGCGCCGCGTCCTCGGTGCTCGCCGTGCTCGCGGTGAACTTCGGGTTGATGTTCTTCGCCAAGCAACCGCAACTCGTGTTCGCGGGCCGCACAGGAATCACATCCGTGATCTCGATCGTCACGCTCGCGGTGACGACAGCCGGGGCCTGGCTCGGCGCGGTCGCGGGAGGCGCGGTCGGCGCGGCGGTCGGCGTGCTCGTCGGAGGCATTGTTACGGGCACGCTCGCTCTGGTGGTGTCGCAACGCTTCGCGCCGATCGGATACCCGCGCGCGGAAGCGCTCGCGATCTTCGGTACCCTGCCATTGGCGCTCGCTCTCGTGCTGCTGCTCGACGCATCGGCGATTCCGGCTGCGGGAAAGATCATCATCAAGGCGACGGCGCTCGGCGGATTCCTGCTCGCTGGGTGGCGTAGCGGCTGGCTGTCGCTGATTCGCACCCGGGTGCAGTCGCGAACGTGAAACGTCGAGGCCTGATCCAGGGTTTGCGCGCACGGCGGGCGCATCGCCGCACGCGGGCGATCATGCGCGGATACCGTCGCCTGCGTGCTTCAGGTGAGCTCTCGCGCATTTCGCGGCTGCGCGAAGCGCTGACTGTTCGGCAGATCGACGAGATCGGACGGCGCGCGTCGCCAACGCTGTTCGGCGCCGGCGTCGCCAGCGCGGAAGTCGTGGTTCGGCAGTTCGCGCTGACGCGATTTGCCAGCGTGACGCTGGTTCAGGCGTTGCTTCGCGCCGTGGGTCGCCGCGAAGGTGTGGTTCATCCGTTGCCGGCACGGTGGCGGGACATTGTCGAGGAGCATGGCTTTCGGGTCAGCCGGGTCCGAAGCGCGCTGCTGTGGAACGGATGTGTGGTGCTGTATGCCGGTTTCGGTGCATTCACGATGCTCCGCAAGCTCGTCGCCGGGATAAAGGCGACGCTGACGTCGGCGCCGGAGCTGGGCCGTCACGTCGTCTTCGACACGCTGCCCATTGGCGCGCTGCCCCGTCCGGCGAGCGATGGACGCAGCTTCGACGTCATCAGCTGGTACGACCAATGGCCTGCTCGCATCCCGGACCTCGACGCCATGTGCCACGGGGCGTCGGTGCCGCCGACGAAGGCGCGCAGCGGCACGCGCGTCGTAACGGCGCCGATCATTCCGATGCTGGTTGGCTGGACGCGTCTCGTCCGGTTCGCCGCATGGAGCGCCGCCGCAACAGGCGTGGCCATCGTCGGCATCCTGGGCGGGCGCTGGTGGCATTCGCTTCTGATGAAAGAAGCCGCCGATGCCGCGATCGTGCGGTTCCAGCCCGCCGGGCGATTGGCGCGCGAGTACCTGTTCCACAACTCGGGTTGGGTGTACCGACCGCTCTGGACGCATGAGGCGGCGCGGTCGGGCGCCCGCATCAGTCTGTACTTCTATTCCACCAACACCGAAGCGTTTCGTCTCGGCGCCGAGTATCCGCCGGTCAGCTACGGATACGCCGCGATGGCGTGGCCGCACTACATCGTGTGGGACGACTACCAAGCAGACTTCATCCGTCGAGCCGTTGGTGCTGATGCGTCGATCAGTGTGGCCGGCCCAATCTGGTTCCAGGGAAGCTCTCACGACCTCGAGCCGTTGCCCGCGAAGACCGTCGCCGTCTTCGACGTCCAGCCTGTGCGCAACTCGTTCTATCAGGGACTGGGTCTGGAGCAGGAGTACTACCTGCCCGCCACGTCGCTCGCATTTCTTGGGGGCATCATCGATGCGACGCGCCGCGTCGGCGCGCGCGTGGCATTCAAGAGGAAGCGCGAGATGGGGTCGCTAGCGCATCCGCGGTACCGACGCTTCGTGCAGCGGCTCGACGAGCGGTCCAACGTGACCGCAATTCAGCCGGAGGCCGCGGCCCACCGGCTCATCGAGTCGAGCGCCGCGGTCCTCTCGATGGCGTTCACATCCACCGCGATTATCGGTCGGGATCTTGGCAAGCCGTCGGCGTACTACGACCCGACCGGACTGCTGCGGAACGACGACCGCGCCGCACACGGGATCCCGGTGCTGTCCGGACCTGCGGAGCTCGAGGCGTGGCTCGCGGCGGCGCTCGGGGAAGCACCAGCCGAGCGCATGCCGAGGCGCGCGGTCTCATGAATGCGATCGCGCGAGAACTCGCTTGCTATATGGATGCGGTTCTCGCCGCGTGGCCTGGCGTCTCCGGCTCGAAGATTCGGCTTTGGTTCCTGTCGCGCGGCCTCGCGTCGCTCGGCCGCGGCTGCTACGTCGGCAACGGGTGCATCGTCGATGGCCGCGAGAACATCTGCTTCGGCGATCGCGTGGCCGTTGGCGACCACGCGTTCTTCGTCGCGACCGGCGGACCTATCTCCGTGGGCAATCGCGTGACGTTTACCCGGAACGCGCACGTGAACACGGCCGGCGGCGGTCGCATCGAGATCGGCAACGACGTCCTCGTCGGCCCGAATGTGGTGATGCGAACGGCCGACCATCGCTTCCAGCGAACGGACGTCCCGATCCGCGAGCAGGGGCACGTGCCGGCGGACATCATCATCGAGGATGACGTGTGGCTTGCGGCTAACGTCGTGGTGCTCGGCGGCGTACACATCGGACGCGGCGCGATCGCCGCCGCCGGCGCCGTGGTGACGCGTGACGTGCCGCCACTCTCCGTGGTCGGCGGCGTACCCGCGAAGGTTCTCAAAATGCGAACGGGAAGGGAGACCGTGCAACACACATGATCACAGTCGTAATCCCGGTCCGGATGGCATCCACGCGATTCCCCGACAAACCGCTCGCTATGATCGCCGGGCTGCCCATGGTGGAACACGTTCGGCGCCGGGCCCAGCTCGCGCACGGCGTGGATTCGGTTGTCGTCGCAACGTGCGACGAATCGATTCGAAAGGCCGTCGAGTTCTTCGGCGGCTCCGTCGTCATGACCAGTGACGCACATCAACGCGGCACTGACCGGGTGTGCGAGGCAATGGGAAGCCTGAAGGATGAGGTGGTCGTCATGGTGCAGGGCGACGAGCCTATGCTGATTCCGGACACAATCTCGCAGCTGATCACTCCGTTGCGCGCCGCCGCGTCGCTTCTCACCGCCAACCTTCTCTCGACGCTGGAGGCTTCGGATCTGCCCAACGCGGACGTGGTCAAGGCCGTCTGTGACCAGAGTGGGAACGTCATCTATCTCACCAGATCGCCCGTTCCAACGTTCCGGCGTGAGAGCGTCGTGCCCGTGCACAAGCAGACCGGTATCATCGCGTTCCGAACGGAGTTCCTGAGGCGAATGGTCGCGATGCCGGAGACGCCGCTTGAGCACGCGGAGTCGGTCGACATGTTGCGAGCGCTGGAGAACGGAGTTCGCATCGCGGGCGTCCTGACGCCCCACAACACGATCGGCGTCGACCGTCCCGCCGACGTGGCCCTGGTGGAAGCGGCGCTACGCGACGATCCGACCCAGCGCGCACTTCACAGGCAGGTCATGGATCGAAAGGCACGATGACAGAACGAATTTTCGTTGGCCTCTCGACTTTCGTCGAGTTCGGCCGCAGCCCGTTGGATCTCCTCGAACGATCGGGGTTTCCGTTCGACGTCCACGTCATGGGCAAGGGCAAGCGAATCACGACGGAGGAACTGCTGACCAAGGGCGCGGATGCAACCGTGATCGTCGCCGGCGTTGAGCCCTATGACGTGAAGACGCTGGCATCTCTTCCGCGTCTGCGCTGCATCTCGCGCGTAGGCGTTGGAGTCGATGCGATCGACCTCGCCGAGGCGAAGCGGCGCGGGATCGCGGTGGCCAACACCCCGACGATCCCGAGCCAGGCTGTCGCGGAAATGGCGCTCGCCTGCTTTCTCGCCCTGAGCCGGAATCTTCGAGCGCAGGCCAACATCCTCGCAAAAGGACGGTGGGATCGACTTTCCGCACACTTGCTGTCAGGTCGCACGATCGGGCTCATCGGCTTCGGCCGCATCGGCCAGCGCGTGGCCAGCCTTTGCCGCCCGTTCGATGCCCGCGTGATCGCGCACGATCCGTTCGGCGACCAGAGCATCGCCGGGAGTCTCGGCGTTGAGCTGGTGGACATGCGGGCGCTGCTCTCCAGCGGCGACATCGTTTCCCTGCACGCGTCCAGGCAGCCGGGGCAATCCGTCCTGTTGGGCGACGCCGAGCTCGCAGCCATGAAGCCAGGCGTGGTGGTCGTGAACCTGGCGCGCGGTGGCATGCTGGATGAGGATGCGCTCGTTCGATCGCTTCGCTCAGGTCACGTCGCAGGAGCAGCGCTGGATGTCTTCGCGCACGAACCCTACCAGGGTCCGCTCGGAGAGTTCGAGCAGGTCATCCTGACGCCGCACGTGTCGACGCTGACTGTTGAAACGCGGGTCGCGATGGAAGTCGAAGCGGTCGAGAACGCGCTGGCGTTTCTGGCCGGGTCCATCCCTGCCGCGCGACGAGTGGTCTGACCAGCGGGACGAGACTAGGCGAGTCGCGGTCGCAGGGCGTCGCCTACCTCCGTCAGGTCTGCATACAACGTCGGGATCGGATCGTCGAACGGAATACGGCTGCGGCGGGCCACGAAGCCAATTCCGGCTTCCGTAGCCGCGCTCCGATCCCCGGGAGCGTCCCCGACCAGGACGACTCGAGCAGCGCTGTACCCACCGCGCCGCAGCACATCGTGAATCGCCGTGGGCTTCGTCCACGGTGGGCAGCCATAGACACCCGAAAAGAACTGCATCAGATCGCGCTGGCGAATGGTTCGCTCGATGTCTTCTTGGGGCGTGACCGAAGCGACGTGCAGCGGCACGCGGCGCGAGAACTCTTCGAGAAACTCCTTGGCTCCCGTCACGAAGGGGACGGTCTCGATCTGGCGGAGCACACGCTCCGAGAATTCCCGGGCAAGCTCTTCGCGCAATGCGGCGTCGCCAGGCCGGCCGAGCCGATCCAGCAGAAAGTCGATCTTTTCGTACCGGGACTTCCACGCGTTCGCGAAGTGAAAGGCCATCGCGGCCTCGAGGTGCGCTGGGAATCGCGCGAACACGCCTCGAAACGCCTCCGTCTTGACCTCGTTCGATTCGAGTACGACTCCGTCGAAGTCGAGGACGATGGCCTGCAATGCCGGCGGCACGACGCGCTCAGAACCTCAGTCGATGGCTTGGCGAAGCGTCCGGGCGCCCTGGCGAACGAGCTGTGCGTCCGTGCCGAGCGCGATGAAACGGTAGCCCTGCGCCACCGCCTGGCGCGTCTCGTCGCGCGCGGTCGCCGGATGCACAATGTGAATTCCAGCGATCAACCCGCGCGCGCGCGTCGCGGCCAGGACCTTGTCCTTTCCACGAACAACGTCAGGGTGGCTGAGCTGACCGGGAACGCCGAGTGACATCGACAAGTCGTAGGGTCCGATAAACGTCCCGTCGATTCCCGGAACAGACACGATCTCATCGATGTTCGCGATTCCGTCCTTGTGCTCGATCTGGACGATCAGCAGGGAATCGTCGTTCGCCGTCCGGACATAGTCATCGAAGGTGTCACCGAAGTTCTGGGCGCGAGCCAGTCCGACGCCGCGCTTCCCGAGGGGCGGATACCTGGACATCGCTACGGCCAGCTCGGCATCCGCGCGCGTGTTCACCATCGGAACGATGACACCTGCGGCACCGCTATCGAGGGCAGCTTTCGCCTGGATGGGGTCGATGCCTGCCAGGCGAACCAACCCCATTGCGCCGCGCTGTTCGATGGCGATCAGCAACTGCAGCATCTCCGAGACGCTGATCGCCGAATGCTCGGTGTCGACGACGATCCATTCGAAACCGGCGAGCGCGAAGACCTCGCAGATCGAGGGATGCGCCATCGTCACCCAGGCGCCGACGGAGACCTGATCTCGACGGCACTTCTCCTTGATTGCGCGCGCCAACGTTGGAACGGTCACGGAAGTCTCAGCGGTTCGCGGAAGTACGGAGGAACTGAATGAGCCAGTTGGAGATGATGTGATTGATGATGAGATGCGCGTCCTCGACCGGGCCATACTCGCCGGCGGCGGTCTGCACGTGCACGGTGAGATCGGAAACACGCTTGAGCTGGCCGCCGTCGAATCCGACCAAACTCAGAACGCGACCGCTGTGCTCCTTCACCCACTCGGCGGCCCGCAGCAGGTTCGGGGAGTTTCCGCTCGCCGAGATCAGCAGAAGGCGATCACCGCGCGAGAAGACCGACCGCAGCTGATTGACGAACAGCAGGTCGAATCCGGAATCGTTTCCGATGGCCGTCATCAGCGGCACGTTGTCCGTCAGCGAGATAACTCGAAACGGATCGTCGGTGTTCGCCTTGCGGGCGACGTCCGCGGCAATGTCGTTCACCATGTGGGATGACGTGGCGGCGGACCCGCCATTTCCGGCCACGAACACCGTGCGGCCCTCGGAGCGGGTCCGCATGAACTCCTCGATCAACGCGCCGATGGCCTTCGAATCGACGCGCGCGAGCGTGTCGGCGAGGTGGGTGAAATAGGCGCGGGCAAACTCGGCAGGGGCCGGGCTCGACGAGTACACGTCGGCAATAGTCTTCACGATTGGATGATGTTTAAGGTGTGTGGGAGGCGGGGACTGATTAAGCCGCGCCGGCCGGGCGCGGGCTCTTCGTCGGCTCGGCGCCGCCGTGGGCACTCTTCATGACGTCAGGCGGGATCTCATCCGTCAGTCCGTAGGTCTCCCGCCAAGCGGGGTCCGCGCAGTAGATACGGTAGACGTGATGCATCGTGAGCAGCGCCTCCCGCGAGGATCCGGCGACGACAGGACGGCCGCTCGCGATGTCCTCCGCGAAATCCGCGATCTCGTCGCGCCATGAGTTGTCCTTGTTGTACCGCGTGGTGACCTCGCGCGGGTCGCCGCCGTCGTCCTCGCCGGCATACGTTACGGTCAACGTTTCGGCGCCATAGCTCTTCGATCCGGACAGAATGCCCGCGAGCGTGATCATGCCACGCTCGAGCGTGACGTCGAGCTGGAATCGGTGCCTCCACTGCGTCGCGGACGAGTGCAGGAGCGCGACGACTCCATCGCGCGTCCGCATGAGCGCGTAGGCGTTGTCCTCGACGTCGTGCTGCCAGTACGCGTTGGACACGTGACTGACGATCGATTCGAAATCGCCCGCGAAGAGCCGCATGAGATCGACCATGTGGATACCTTGGTCGAGCAGGATGCCACCCCCCGCGAGTGCCCGCTTCGTCCGCCAGTCTGACTCGAAGCTGATGATCTTAGACTTCCCGTATACGCCACGCAGATCCAGCGGGCCGCCGAGCGTCCCGTCTCGGACGATCTGAAGCGCGTCTCGGACGGAGTCGTGGTATCGGTGGTTGAAGCCGTACTTGAGCTTGAGGTCGGGATAATGCCGTTCGCACCGGATAACGCGGACGATGTCATCGAGATTCCGACCCGGCGGCTTCTCGCAGAAGACGTGCAGCCTCGCCTCGAGGCCGGCGATCGTCGCGGCGGGCGCAACATCGTTTGTCAGGCAGACAAAAAGTACGTCGAGCGACTCCCCGAGCAGCTCCTGATACGTCCGGCAGTAGCGAACCCCGTCGGCCATCGTCCCGGTGCCTGGAAAGACCCGGTCGCAAACGGCAGCCGTGCTGAGCGCCGGATGCTTGTCGATGAACTCGCGCCGCCGTTTTCCGACAACGCCGTAGCCGGCGATGCCGACCCGCAGCTTCTGTTTGATGTTTGCTGAGCCCCGCATAGGGTGAGAAGGCGCGAAGAACCGGCGAAAATCCGAAGGACGAAATCTGATCGGCGGTCCTTCGCTTGACAAGGCAAAGCTATGATCGGGCAAGGGCTTCGGTGATTCCGAATGGCGCCGGGATGTGCCCCCCGATAACCTTCCTCACCAGGTCCGGGAGTCCCCCAAGGGGCCCTCAACCGCAGCGAATGGACGAAATTTTTGTTTCTGAGTGCTTGCGCCGCGTGCGATCGTGTCTTGTTGGCGCCGGGATCCGACTCCGGTCGTCGGAGTACCGACAGGAGGCGCCACGAATGCCCTCAGCTTCCCGTCCCGTCCACACCGGTCGATTATTGCTCTGTAGAAACGTGCCGCATGAATGAGAATCAGTACACGAGAGTTTGTGAGGCCTGCGACCGCGTGCTCCTCTCTCCAGAGTCAACGACCGAACGGATTGCGATCCCGTGGCTGCACGTGATTCGGGAACATCCCGTGTTGCTCAAGCACTATGTCGGAATCGCGTCATTGGTGAAGCGCACAGAGAGGATTCGGGAGCGCGCCGTGCGTCTGTCGCGTTACGGCGTGATGGCGCTGCGCGACCTGCAGAGGGCCTCCCGTGCGGAAGCGCGGCCGTGGTTCGGACCTGGTCCGCCGCCGGAAAAAGTGGATGTCCTTTTTGTGTCGCACCTGCTGAACGAAACAGGCGTGGCCCAAGAGGATGACTTCTATTTTGGGAACATCCCAGCCCAGCTCCTCAAGACTGACCGCTCTGTTCTCGTCGCGCTGATCAATCATTGTGGAGCATCGGCGACGTCACTCGCTGGAAAGTGGCATGCCCGCTCCGTGCCCCGACTCGTACTTTCCACCTCGCTCGGCATGAAGCACGAGATCGTCCTTTTTCGGCGAATGTGGATGGAATCCAATCGTCTGCGGAAAGTGGCGAAGCTGGAGAGCACCTCGGAGGTCTCAAGCCGGGTCTTCGCTCGCGCTGGAGACGAGGCGCTTTCAAGCGCCTCGCGGACGGCGCTCCGGATCAGTGGGCAGATTCGTGCGCTGGTCGCCGCACACCGTCCAGAGGCCATCGTCGTGACGCACGAAGGTCACGCGTGGGAGCGACTCGCGTTTGATGCCGCGCGAAGCGTCAACTCCAGGATTCGGTGCGTCGGATACCAACACAGCGCCCTGTTTCGGCTGCAACACGCGGTCCGACGCAACCTGCTGGGGCGATACAATCCGGACCACATCCTGACGGCAGGCGCCGTGAGCAAGTCGCAACTGGAGGTCGCGCCGAGCTTGCGCGATACGCCCATCACGGTCCTGGGCTCCAATCGCAGCTTCTCCTCGTCCATGTCCGCCACCTCAGACACTGCGACTGTCGGAGCACGCGCCAAGACCTGCCTCGTGGTGCCGGAGGGCTTCCACAGCGAATGCGCACTCCTCTTCGAGTTTTCGCGCCGATGCGCCGAAGCGCGGCCAGATATCCAGTTCATCTGGCGGCTGCACCCGTCGGTCACGTTCGGCGAGCTTGAGAACGCGAACAAGAAACTCGCGAATCTTCCGAACAACATCGAGCGATCAGAGGCAAAGATTCAGGTTGATCTTGCTCGCAGCGGGTGGGCACTGTATCGCGGGACTACCGCCGTCGTCCAAGCGGTCGGCGCGGGCCTCCGTCCCGTCTACTTGAGCGTTCCGGGTGAGTTGACAATCGATCCACTCCATGAACTCGACGCATGGAAATTGTCGGTGACGGCGCCCGCCGAATTCCTGCGGATCATCGACACGGCGCCCGGGATGGCCGGCGAGAAGTCCCGGGCGGAGGAGAAATTGGCGCGCGAGTACTGCGAACGCGTATTTCTTCCCTTCGAGGTTGATGTCCTGACGAATGTTCTCGGCGCACCCCGGATCACATGAGGTTGGGGCCATGGAGTTCAGTGTAACGCGCTGCGAGGACGAGAGGCTGCCCGATGTCGGCCTTTTTTTCAAGCGGCAATACAAGGGGCGGGGATCCTACGGGTCCTTTAGTCTCTTCTATTGGAAGCTCAGGGAGAACTACGTCCGTCCCGGCTTCGTGAATGTCGTCAGGGACCGGGACGCCATCGTCTCCACGACGAGCATCACCCCCAAGAGGGTGCTCCTGCATGGTTCGCTCCGGCCGGCGGCGGAAATTGGCGACACGTATACCGACGCCGGTTATCAGCGCCGAGGGCTGTTCTCCCTGCTGGTGAATCAGTCGAGAACGGATGCGGAACAGGCGGGGATGCGGCTGATCTACGGAACGCCCAACACGCAGTCCCTGCCCGGCTACCTCAAGAACACCAACTTCGGTGTCGCTCCGCAGATCGCGGTTTCCGTCTGGGTGTTTCCCATCAACGTCGCGAGCCTGCTCCGCGGTCGGATGTTCGCGTTTCCCGCGTCGCTGCTCGCCGCATTGGGCGAGCTCGTGTTCCATTCAGCGTTCCGCGTGAGACGTGTTCTTGCGCGCGGCGAATCGGTCCTCGAGGTACGGGAGGAGAACCGGATACCCGAGGACTGGGACGCGTTCTGGAGCGAGACGGCGCGTGGTTATGATTTCATTGTGGACAGAAGCCGAGAGGCTCTCGAGTGGAGATTCTTTCGGAACCCCAACGAGTACCAATTCGTGACGATCCGAAGGGGTGAGGCGATCGTGGGCTTTGTATGTTCTCGATTCGTGTCGGATGCGGCCAAGGGCACGCAACTGATCGTCGCGGATGTCCTGACCAGGAGAGGGGAGGAGGAAACCCTGCTCGTTCCACTGTCACGGCTGGTGGAGCAGGCGTTTGCGGTGGGGGCGACCATGGTTTCAACGTGGCTGAGTGATCAATCCGGTTTCTCACCGATTTTCAAGAAACTTGGATTCATCAAGAGATCCGGGGTCCCCGTCATCGCCTATCGCAATGAAGTCTACGACGAGTTGGCAGGGGTCAAGACGGCGCACTTCACGATGTCGGATACGGACAATGTTTAGCGTCGTTGGTGCGGCGGGAGAGGCTGGTGCAGGGCTATAAAGCGTCGGTTAAGGCCCTCGTCGGCGGCGGCATCCGACTCCTGCCGCCACTGCAGCGTCGATTGACGCGCGGATTGACCGTGTTCCTCTACCACGACGTCACCGATTACCCAAGCGCCTTTGCGACCGACTTCGATCTGGCTGTGTCGGTGAAGACGTTTCGACGTCAGATCACGTGGATTCGCAATAACTACAGTGTAATCCATGCGAGATCCCTGGCCGAGGGAAACAAACTGCCGGAGAACGCGGCTCTTATTTCCTTCGATGACGGCTTCCGCGGAAGCTTCGATAACGGGATCTCGCTGCTGAAGCAGTGGGGGCTGCCGTCGATCGTATTTTTGAACATGAGGTCGATCGCTGAGCGGAGGCCGTTGATCGCAGCGTTGGCTGCGTATCTCGAGCGTTTCGTGCCGGATTTCGCCCCATTCGCGCGCGCGGCTGGCGCCAGTGCGCCATTTCATCTCTCCCTGAACCCGCGGATGCTGGAGCTTTTCGAGCAACGCTTCGGCCCGCAGGACATGCCCGCCGTCGCCCGGTATCAAGGCGCTTGCATAGATCCGGACGCCTTGGCCGCTTGGGCCGCCGACGGCACGGTTGCTTTCGGAAGCCACCTCTTCGACCACTGGAACGCGCCAGCGCTCACCGAGAAAGAGTTCGAGGAACAGTATGCCTCGAACGAGACTTCGCTCGGGGCTCTTCCTACCTCTCTGCGGATGTTGGCCTTCCCGAACGGGCGATACTCGCGGACCCACCTCGCGCTGCTCCAGCGTTGCGGAGCGGCCAGGGCGTTCTCCTCAAGTGGCGGCGTCCCTCGCGATCCAGGACAGTTCCTTTTGGATCGCTGCAGCCTGTACGAAGCGGATTGCGATGAGTCTCGACTCTGGTTCCGCGTCGCCAGAGCTTCGACGCGTACGCCGCAGACGAACTGACCGACGACGCGACATGGACCCAACAATCGCCCCAGTGTCCGCCGTGATACCGACGCTCGGCGGAGACTCGCTGATCGAAACAATCAGCCATCTCAATCGCGGCACGCGGGTTCCCGCGGAAATACTCATCTGCATTCCCGAGGGATTCGCGCTGCCTGAAGACCTGCCCCTCTCGAATGTTCGTGTCGTTCGCACGAAGATTCGTGGGCAGGTCAATCAACGCATCGTCGGATTTCAGCAAACAACGCAGCAGCTCGTCTTGCAGTTGGATGATGACATCTGGCTCGACGAACAGTGTCTGGAGCGGCTCGTGGAATGCATCCAGTCCATGCCCGGCGACTCGGTCAGCCCCAGCTTGCTGGAACGCTCGTCCGGCGTCCTGTCGCACTGGATGAGCCGGCCACGTGCCGACGACGGCTTCCTGCGACGGGCCCTGTTTCGCCTCATAAACGGAGCGCGCGGATACGAGGCCGGCCGCATCAGTCGCGCTGGCGTTGGCATGGGCTTTTCGGATTCCGAGGCAGAGCCCTATGAAGTGGAATGGCTACCGGGTGGGTGCGCGATACATCATCGACACAACGCGGTGACGGAGCCGTTCTATCCCTTCGCCGGGAAAGCTTACGCGGAAGATTTGTTCCATTCACACGCGCTGCGACGCAAGCACGCGCGTCTGTTCCACTGCCCGTTGGCGACCTGTCGATTCGACAGCACTTCGAGCAAAAGCTCCGGCTTGGGGTCGTTCCTGAAGATCCACTATTTCCGTACCCGCGCGCTCATGTCCTTTTCTCGGCTGACAGGGCGCAGCCGTTGGCGACTCGCGGCATTCCTGCTGCTCTGGCCCTTCGTGCTGGTGCTCGAGCGTCAGCGTCTCCAGCGGCGCGGCAAAATGCCCATGGCGGTATGACCGGAACGCACGCATCGGACGGGCTCGCCAACAGGGAGTGGGCTCGGCGGCCTGCGGTCGCTGTGTACCATTACGCCATCGTCGTGCTGATGATCGCGGCCGCGATTCTCGGCGGCACCTCGTTCGACGGCCTCCAGATCGCCTGTGAGGCCACGACGATTATCCTGCTTGCCTACGGGCTGCTCAAGGTCAGGTGGACGGGGGTCGACGCGGTGATGATGGGAGCGCTTGTGGTGACGTCCCTCGCGTCATTTTTTTGGAACGACTTTGTCACCTTCGCGCTCAACTTCAAGATGTATTTGCTGTGCCTCCTGACGCTGATGTACTTTCGCAAGGTACGCTTTCTGCCGCATCGGCTCGTGGCGGCCGTGTTCGTAGTCAATGCTTTGCTCATCATACATCAGTACGTGGCCGGCGAGTTCATCCTGCCGACGGCAACCTTTTTCGGCTACTACCAGTCCTACATGAATTCGCGGCCTGTCGGTTTGTTTCTCACGCCACACGCAAGCTCGTTTTTCGTCGCGATCTGTATGTTATACACGCTTGGCACGAAGCCGCTCAAGAGCGTGTTGTCCGTGGTGCTGATCAGCATGACCGGGACGTTGACGAACCTGATCGGAGTGATCGCGCAGGCGACCGATTACGTCCTCAGGAAATTACGCGCGTATCGTCGCTCGTTCGGCCGGTTCCCGCTTATCACGTACATCATCGTTCCTCTCGCTGCACTCTATTTCATGGTCGAACCCTTCCTCGAGTTGTTACGCTTGAGTTCGTACACGCGGTATTACTCGGCGGAGATCATCCTGCCGCAGCTGTTCGATCCGAGGTTCTTCCGCGAGGTGCTGCGGTTTATTCCCGCGAACTACGCCGACTTGACAGTGCAGCAGGAAGAGTCATACGCGCAGTTCGGCAACGAGATCGGCCTTGTCAAAGTATTTGTCGAGGGCGGTTTGCTGCTTGGTGGTGTGACGCTCTGGGCGGTACTCCGGGAACTCAGGGCGTTTCGGCTCTTCACCTACTTCACGTTGCTCCACTACGCGATGGTCATCAACACGCCGTTCTTCCTGTTCCTGATGATCGCGTACAACCGGGACATGCCGGAGCCGGTTGCGGCGGATGAGCACGCTATGCGGGAACCGTGAGGGGCGGTTCGCTTGCCGGCGCTTGTGCGCGTGGCGCCGAGCGCAGGCTGATGTGAAGGTTCTTCACATCATCGCGGGCCTCGATCAGGGAGGCGGCGAGAGTGCCCTATATCGACTGGTGACGGACAGGAGCCGGTCGACCGAGCACGTTGTCATCTCGATGATGGATCTCGGTGTGTACGGACCTCTGCTGGCGGTGGCCGGCGTGCGCGTGCACACGCTGCACATGCCGCGTGGCCTCTTGGCACTGCGCGGCATCGCGCGGCTATGGAAGATCATCCGGAGCGAACGGCCGGACGTGGTGCAGACGTGGATGTATCACGCCGATCTTGTCGGCGGCCTCGTCGCACGCGTCGCGGGTTGCTCGGCGATCGTCTGGGGCGTCTACAGCTTCAACCTGGCGCCCGGAATGATGTCCACGCGGACGCGTGCGGTCATCCGGGTCGCTTCGATGCTGTCGGGGCTGCTCCCACGACGCATTATCTCGTGCTCCTCCGCCGCGATAGCAGTCCATGGTCAGATGGGATACGACACCTCGCGATTCCGGACCGTGCACCTGGGGTACGATAGCGATTCGGCGCACCGAGATTCGGCTGCCGGGCGGCGCTTCCGGCGCGAGCACGGGATAGGTGACCGGGATGTGCTCATCGGCTGTGTGGCGCGCTGGGACCCGCAAAAGGATCATCTGTCGTTCTTGCGCGCGCTCCGGATCGTCGCGCCGGCTCATTCCTTCAAGTGTGTACTCGTCGGCCCGGGCATGACGAAGGCCAATCTCGCGCTTGCCGAACAGATAGAGGAGACCGGAACTGCCGACCGGGTCGTGCTCGCTGGTCAGGTAGACGATATCGGCGCGGCGATGAGCGCGCTCGACTTGCACGTCCTGTCAAGCCTGGGCGAAGCATTTCCGAACGTGCTTTGCGAGGCGATGCTGCACGAGGTGCCGTGCGTGGCCACGGACGTCGGTGACGTATCCGTCATACTCGGGGAAACGGGATGGCTGGTGCCGGCGGGAAACGTCACCGCCATGGCCGCGGCGATCGACACCGCGATTTGCGGGATGCGCGACAGGACGGCGTGGTCCCTCAGAGGCGTCGCGTGCCGCCGGCGCATCGTCGACCACTTCAGTCTCGAGCGCATGGTGGACGGCTACCATGTGGTGTGGGCGGAGTCGCTCGAAGGAGCTGGCCGCTGATGCCTATTCACGAATGACCCAGCCCGGAATGCAGATGCCAAACGTCGACCCAGTGGTGGTTGCCGACTTCGGACGTGAATGGGAAGCGTTCGACCAGCGCGCCCTCTCCGACGCTGAACGGGCGCAAATGTTCGATGGATATTTCCGCGTATTTCCGTGGGATGCCCTGCCCCCGAACGCGAAAGGATTCGACGCAGGGTGCGGAACGGGGCGATGGGCCATGCTCGTCGCCCCGCGCGTCGGCCACTTGGTGTGCATCGATCCGTCGAGCGCCATCGAGGTTGCGAAGCGAAACCTCGCCGGCATGAAGAATTGCAGTTTCTCCGCATCGGGCGTGGACGACATGCCCCTCGAAGACGACTCCATGGATTTCGGGTACTCGCTCGGCGTCCTCCATCACATTCCCGACACTGCGGCTGGCATCCGCGCCTGCGTGCGAAAGCTAAAGAAGGGTGCGCCGCTACTCCTGTATCTGTACTATGCCTTTGACAATCAGCCGTGGTGGTTTGGGCAGCTCTGGCGCCTGACCGACGTCGCGCGTCGCGCGATCTCCCGCCTTCCGTTCGTCGCCCGCCTTGCGGTAACCCAAGCGATTGCCGCGGGTGTCTACTGGCCGCTTGCGCGATCGGCGATACTTCTGGAGCGCGCCGGCCTCGACGTGCGAAGCCTACCGCTCAGCGCGTATCGCGATCGATCATTCTATTCGATGCGAACCGACGCACTGGATCGGTTCGGTACGAAGCTCGAACGTCGGTTCACCCAGTCGCAGATCCGTGACATGATGGAGCGCTCTGGGCTGGAAGCCATTCGCTTCAGCGACGCCGTTCCGTACTGGTGCGCGGTCGGATTCAAACGATAGTTGGTGGGCGAACAGCGATTTGCCGTCAGGCTCCTTTACGCGCGGGTTGGGAGCGCGATCCCACAGCGCAATATTCTTCCCCACAGTTCGGGGATCCTCGCAACTCTAACATGAAGATTCTCGTAACAGGGGCCGACGGATTCATCGGCTCACATCTTACAGAACAGCTGGTGAGAGAAGGCCACGACGTACGCGCCTTCGTGTTCTACAATTCTTTCAATTCCTGGGGCTGGCTCGACCGCTGCGCGGCTGATGTGAAGGGAAAGTTTGAGCCTTTCGCGGGCGACGTTCGCGATCCTCATGGTGTGCGGACTGCCATGCAAGGCTGCGATCGCGTGCTGCACCTCGCGGCGCTCATCGCGATCCCTTACTCATATCACTCCCCAGCGAATTATGTGGATACCAATGTCATGGGGACGCTCAATGTCGTGCAGGCAGCGCGCGACCTCGGCGTGCGCAAGGTGGTCGTCACGTCAACAAGCGAGGTGTACGGCACTGCCCGCTTCGTTCCGATCACGGAGGAACACCCGCTGCAGGGACAGTCGCCGTATTCCGCATCCAAGATCGGTGCGGACCAGATCGCCCTCTCCTACTACATGTCGTTCGGAACTCCGGTCGCGGTACTGCGCCCGTTCAATACGTACGGGCCCAGGCAATCAGCGCGAGCAGTGATACCGACGATCATTACGCAGATCGCACAAGGCAACCGCCGCATCAAGCTCGGCGCGCTGCACCCGACCCGCGACTTCTCGTTCATCGCTGATACGGTTCGTGGCTTCCTCGCGGCCCTGACCAGCGACGCTACGACGGGAACGGTGACGAACACAGGAAGCGGGTTCGAGATCTCGATCGGTGACACCGCCCGATTGATCGCGGAAATGATGGGCGCGCAGATTGAGCTGGAGAGTGAAGCCATCCGCCTGCGTCCAAAGGCGAGCGAGGTCGAACGGCTCTTCGCGAGCTATGAGAAGGCCGAGAGGCTCATGGCGTGGAAGCCGGAATACGCCGGACTCGAAGGTTTCAGGCGAGGACTCCAGGCCACCGTGAATTGGTTCACCGACCCGAAGAACCTCGCCCGATACAAGGGCGACATCTACAATGTCTAAGCGCGCTGTAGTGTTGGCGGGGGGAATGGGAATGCGTTTACGACCCTACACGGTCGTCCTGCCCAAGCCGCTCATGCCGATCGGGGACTATCCCATTCTCGAAGTGGTCGTTCGGCAACTGGCGCGGTGCGGCTTTGATCGAATCACAATGGCGGTAAACCACCAGTGGGAGCTGATCAAAGCGTTCTTCGGAGACGGCGCGAAATGGGGAGTCGCGATCGACTACTCTCTCGAGGACAAACCGCTCGGCACCATGGGCCCGCTGCGACTCATCGCTGACCTTCCGAGTCACTTTCTGGTCATGAATGGCGACGTCCTCACCGATCTCGACTTTGCCGCGTTCCACGACGAACACGCCAGGAAGGACCAACTGTTCACCATCTCGTCCTTCCGGCGAGAGCAGCTCATCGACTATGGCGTGCTGGACGTCGATGCCGGGCAGATGCTCTCTGGATTCCGGGAAAAGCCACGGTCGGAATTCGAAGTGAGCATGGGGGTCTACATAGTCAGCCGGCGGGCCGTCGATCGTATTCCGGACGCCACGGCGTACGGGTTCGACACGCTCATGCTCGACTTGCTGAAGGCGCGGGAACAGGTCACGGTGCGACGGCATGACGGCTATTGGCTCGATATCGGCCGGCCGGACGATTACGAGCGGGCGATCGAGGAGTTCGAGAACATGAAGGCGCGGCTGATCGGTGGCTAAGATCCTGGTCACTGGCGCGACCGGCTTTCTCGGAAGGCATCTCGTTCCTGCGTTGCGACGAACACACGACGTTCGCGCAGTATCGAGCGTCGATGGCGACGTCGGCCGGCGGGGGACATGGGCTACGTTTCCGGACGCGGACGTCTTGATTCCCCTAGCTGGACGGACGTTCGTTCCCGAGAGTTGGACCGATCCGGCGGGCTTCCTCGAGGCGAACCTCCTCGGTGCCGTGTGGGGCGGCGACTACTGCCGCGAGCGGAAGGCATCCATGGTGTACCTCAGCTCATACCTCTATGGGAACGCCGGCTCGATGCCGATTCCGGAAAGCGCGCCCCTCGACACACCGAATCCGTACGCGCTTTCGAACAAACTGGCCGAGGACGTCTGCTCGTTCTACGCCAGCCAGTACGGGGTGCCCAGTACCATTCTACGGCCATTCAACGTCTACGGGCCCGGCCAATCAGATCGTTTTCTCATTCCGAGCCTCGTGCGGCAGGCCCGCAGTGGTGGAATCGTTGAGATCAAGGACGCGTCCCCGCGACGCGACTACGTGTACGTCGAGGATGTCGTCAACGCGATCGTGAAAGCGGCTGAACGCAAGGACGGGTACGGCGTTTTCAACATCGGCACGGGTCACAGTCACTCAGTCGCCGAAGTCATCGACATGCTCTGTGACCTCGTCGGTCGCGATATCGAGGTGCGCGATGCGGGCGAGCGTCGTCCGGCGGAGATCATGGACTCGCGCGCCGACGTCGCGCGCGCGCGCGAGGTCCTGGGTTGGACACCGCATTGGACGTTGCGCGACGGACTCGCTCGAATGCTCGAGGCCTAATCCATGTGCGGGATTTCCGGCATCATGTCGCCGAGCGGCGCGGAAGAGGCGCAGCTCCGACGATCCATCGAGGCGCTCGCACACCGCGGCCCAGATGACGCCGGCAGCTGGGTGGACGTGCGTCAGGGCATCGCGTTCGCGCACGCGCGCTTGGCCATTCTCGACCTTTCCGCGGCCGGCCATCAGCCCATGCAGTCTCGCAGCGGGCGTTACATGCTGACGTTCAATGGCGAGATCTACAACCACGTCCAGCTACGGGCCGAGCTGCAGCGGTCCGTCGACCTCGGATGGCGCGGGCGATCCGACACGGAAACGATCCTCGCCGGGTTCGAAGCGTGGGGGGTCGAGGGGACCATCAAGCGCGCTGTCGGCATGTTTGCCTTTGGGGTGTGGGACAATCGCGAGTCGGCGCTGACCCTCGGCCGCGACCGTCTTGGCGAAAAACCGCTTTACTACGGCCAGCGGGGCAAGAGCTTCATTTTTGCTTCGGAGCTCCGTGCGCTGACCGCGTACCAAGCATTCGAGCCGAAGGTAGATCGCGACTCGCTCGCTGCGTACCTCCGGCTCGGCTACGTCCCGGCACCACAGTCGGTTTATGAGGGAATCTTCAAGCTACCTCCAGGCACTCTGCTGACGGTACGGCCCGGGACTGGGGCACCAGGTCGTCCAGTGCCTTACTGGTCCCTCCTCGACGTCGCCCAGCAAGGTTTGGACAATCCGTTCATCGGCTCCGACGACGACGCCGTGAACGAACTCGAGCGTCGGCTAAATGAGGCCATCGCGCTGCAGCGTGTGGCAGATGTGCCTCTCGGGGTGTTCCTCTCTGGCGGAGTCGACTCCTCCCTTGTGGCTGTGCTGATGCAGGCCCAGTCGCGAACCCCGGTGAAGACGTTCACGATCGGATTCGACGATGGCCTCTACGACGAATCGGTGCATGCGCGCGCCGTAGCGAGGCAGCTCGGCACGGAGCACACGGAGATGCGCCTCAGCTCCGAGGACGCGTTGGCCGTTGTGAGCAGGCTTCCGGAAATCTACGACGAGCCGTTCGCCGCTCCG
>JAQBYI010000106.1 GCA_027622655.1 Gemmatimonadota bacterium
CACGGGGTTGAGGTCAGCCCAACGAATCTCGCCCCTCAGTATTCGGGCCACGTGTCGCGACTCCCGGCAGCATGCCGGGTCCCGGATTATGCCGGGTTCAGCGTGAGAGATGGCTCTTCGGTGCGTGTAGGGTCACATTTCGTCCTTGCCAAGTCGGCATAATCCGGCTGTCGTCTTCCGTACGGCTCTTTGGCCGGGAACGGAGGAGACATGCTGGATCACTGCATCAAGAATCGGGACACGGTCCGCCAGCTGCGATCAGGGGTCATCGGCTCCCAGCTGGACTCGTTCGCGACGCATCTCGCAGAGGATGGGTACGCCGCGACGACGGTGCGTGCGCAGTTCACGGTGCTCGGGCACTTCAGTCAGTGGCTGACGCGTCGTGCATGCGGCATGCACGAGCTGACTGACGAGTGGGTCGCCACGTTCATCAAGCACCGCAAGCGCCGTGGAGGGTTGCGCCGCGGCGATGCGGCGACGCTCCATCAGTTCCTCGCCCATCTCCGAGCACGAGGTGTGGTCGCGTCAGCCGCACCGGTGGTCGACGAGTCTCCCGTGAGCCAGCTGCTGCGGCACTACGAGCAGCACCTGAGGGCCGAGCGGGGCCTCGCACCCGCCACGGTGACGAACTATGTCGGGATGTTCCGGTGGTTTCTGACCGATCGGTTCGGCGACGGCCCGCTGGACTTGCGAGCCCTCGACGTCGCGTCGATCACGACGTTTGTGATCGGTCATGCGCACACGATGAGTCCCGGCCGCGCGAAGGGCATGGTGACGGCCTTGCGTTCGATCTGCCACTTCTTGTTGCAACGTGGGGCGATTGACCACGACCTCGCCGCCGGGGTCCCCCGCATGCCGGACTGGCGATTGGCGACCATTCCGAAGTATCTCAGCCCGGAGGAGATCGCGCGCCTGCTCCAGGCGTGTGACCTCGAGGCGGGGATTGGCCGGCGCGATCACGCCATTCTGCTCCTGCTCGCCCGTCTCGGGTTGCGCGCCGGCGAGATCGTCGCGTTAGCACTCGACGACATCCAATGGCGCGCGGGGGCGATCCTCGTGCGGAGCAGCAAACGTCTCCCGCAGGATCGGCTCCCCTTACTGGCGGAGGTGGGGGAGGCCCTCGCGACGTATCTCCAGCGGGACCGTCCGACCCACCTCACGACGCGACAGGTCTTCGTGTGCACGAGGGCGCCGCGCCGGGGTTTTACCAATCCGAGCACGGTCAGCACGATTGTGCGCCGCGCGCTGGCGCGGGCCGGCCTGTCACCCGCCCTCAAAGGCGCCCACCTGCTCCGGCACAGTCTCGCGACCCAGATGCTGCGCCACGGCGCCTCGCTACCGGAGATCGGCATCGTGCTACGGCATCGTGCCGTGCAGACCACGGAGATTTACGCGAAAGTGGACCTGGCGGGTCTGCGCGCGCTCGCCCAACCGTGGCCCCCGATGGGAGGTGCGCAGTGAGCGACCTCTCCAACGCGCTCACCCAGTACCTGGCCATGCGCCGCGCCCTGGGGTTTGTCGACCGGCTGCCGGCGAGTCTCCTCCGCACCTTCGTGGCGTATGTCGACCACGCGGGCAGTCCGGTCATCACCACCGAGCTGGCGCGCGAATGGGCGCTGCAACCCGCCGCCGCCCAGCCCAGCACGTGGGCCGGGCGACTCGGCATCGCGCGGCGCTTTGCCGTGTGGCGCCGTGCCTCTGATCCGCGCACCGAGGTGCCACCCGCGGACTTGGTCGGTCAGCGGTACCGCCGGAAACCACCGCGGCGCTATCGCGATCAGGACATCGTCCGTCTGATTCAGAGCGCCGCCGCCCTGCCGTCCGCCAAACAACTCCGAGGCCGGACTTACGCGACGCTGTTTGGACTCCTGGCGGTGACCGGCCTGCGGATCAACGAAGCGCTCCATCTCGATCGATCCGACGTCGACCTTCCGGAGGGCGTGCTCCTGATTCGGCGCACGAAATTTGGGAAGTCTCGACTGGTCCCGATCCACCCCACGACGCAGGAGGCGCTGCGGGCGTACGCCGAGGCGAGAGATCAGATCGTGCGATGGCCGGTGACCCCGGCCTTCTTCGTGTCGGAGCGACGCACCCGGATCACGGAATGGAGCACGCGGTACACCTTCGCGGTCGTCTCGCGCGCCGTCGGGTTGCGGCCGCCGACCAGCGGGGGGCGCCACGGGCGCGGGCCACGCATTCAGGACCTCCGGCATCGATTCGCGGCGCAGACGTTGATCGCGTGGTACCGAGCCGGCGTCGATGTGGAGCGCGCACTCCCGACACTGTCGACGTATCTCGGGCACGTGCACACGGCCGACACGTACTGGTACCTCGAAGCGGTCCCGGAGCTGCTCCAACTCGCGGCGGAGCGTCTGACGCGGCCGCCCGTGGAGGTCGCGCCATGATCGCCGCGAGTTTTTCGTCGCTTCTCCAGGGCTTCTTCACCGACCGCTTGCTCCGACAGCGGCAGGCGAGCCCGCATACGATCGCCAGCTACCGCGACACGTTTCGTCTGCTCCTCCGCTTCGCCGCCGACCAGCTGCGCACGGCGCCCTCCGTGCTGCAAACGGAGGATGTCGATCCCGCGTTTATCGGGAGGTTTCTTGAGCACCTCGAGCAAGGGCGCGGCAACGGCCCTCGGACCCGCAACGCGCGTTTGGCCGCGATCCACTCGTTCTTTCGCTATGTCGCGCTCGCCGAACCGGCGCACGCCCTGCTGTGTCAACAGGTCCTCGCGATGCCCAGCAAACGCTACCAGCGTAAGCCCATCGCGTTTCTCGACCACGCGGAGATCACGGCGGTCCTTGCCGCCCCCGATCTCGCGACGTGGATCGGCCGGCGCGACCGGACCTTGCTCGCCGTCGCCATCCAAACCGGTCTGCGCGTCTCGGAGCTGATCGGCCTCCGGCGTGAGGACATCGTCTTGGGCCATGGCGCGCACGTCCGGTGCGAGGGCAAGGGGCGCAAACAGCGCTGCACCCCGCTCGGCCGCGACACGGCCGCCGTCCTGGAGAGCTGGCTGCGACGGGACCTGCCCGCGCAGAGTGACCGCGTGTTTCCGAGCATTCGCCGTCAGCCGCTCAGTCGCGACGCGATCGAGGAACTCGTCGCGCGCCACGCGCAGCGCGCGCAACACGACTGTCCTTCCTTGAAAGAGAAGAGGGTCACTCCCCATGTGCTGCGACATTCGTCTGCGATGGCGCTCCGTGCCCATGGGGTCGACCAATCCGTGATCGCCCTCTGGCTCGGCCATGAGTCCGTCGAAACCACCCAGATGTATCTGCACGCGGATCTGCGCTTGAAGGAGCAGGCCCTAGTGTAGTGCGTCCAAAATAGGTGACATTTCAGATCAGGCGTGCTTCAATGCCGAGCATGCCACGA
>JAQBYI010000107.1 GCA_027622655.1 Gemmatimonadota bacterium
ACCGTTATTTGTTACGTCGTTCTGGTCGCAGTGCTGAGCGAAGCGGTACAGCTGCCGCTGGCGTTCTACCAGGGTGTGATCCTCGAGCGCCGGTACGAGCTCTCGACCCAGACGACCGCTCGATGGTGGCTCGATCGACTCAAGGCTGGCGGCGTCGTACTCGTAGTCGCGGTCGCGGGCGCGCTCGTCGTCTGCTCGCTCCTGCGATGGAACCCGGAACACTGGTGGCTGGCTGCCTCGCTGTGCTTCGTGTGCCTCCTCGTGCTCCCCGCCTTCTACACGCTGACACCGCTGCGGCGGCCCACGCTGGGGACGCGGCTCGTCCGGCTGGCCGAGCGCGCTGGTGCCGGGGTGCTTGGCGTCTTCGAATGGCACATTGGCGACAGCACCCGAAGAGCCAATGCCGCGCTGGTAGGCATCGGGCGGACGCGTCGGATCCTGCTGTCGGACACGCTCCTGGCGGAGCATTCGGATGACGAGATCGAGGTCGTGCTGGCGCACGAGCTCGCACATTACGTGCATCACGACAGCTGGAAAGCGATCGCGTTGGAGGCGATCCTGATTGTGCTCGGCCTCTACCTTGCCGACCGGGCGCTTGGTGCCGCTGTGGGTCATTTCGGTCTGACGGGCAGGGACGATGTCGCCGGCTTGCCTCTGCTGGTGTTGGTTGGGGGAGCGGTCTCGCTGGCGTTGTTGCCGCTGGCCAACGCGTTGTCCCGTGCCCACGAGCGGCGCGCGGATCGGTACGCACTGGAGATGACGGGAAACGCCCAGGCGTTCGCGAGCGCCATGCGGAGGCTGGCGAGACAGAACCTCGCCGAGGAGCGACCCTCGAGGCTCGTCGAGATCCTGTCGTGCTCGCATCCTTCAGTCGCTGCCCGGCTCGAGGCCGCGCGTGCCTGGGAATCGAGACGCGCCTAGCCCGCATTATTCGTGAAGGCGCCGATTGCGCGCCGTGCGCCTCACGATCGTATAGGAACGGGCCGTCGGCGGCGCATGGGATCACGCGGCGTGGTCTCGCGAGACTGCACCGGCCGATGTGGCGCTCCCGGACAGGGACACGAAGACAGCTTCGCCGCCACGAGGTGGCTGAGGTCAGCGGCGGGTGACGGAATGCGACAGGCGCCCGTTAGTTAGCCGGTACGCGCGCCGAGCGCGAGCGCGATGTGGCGCCAGGCATCGAGGTCGGGCGTCGCGGTCGGCAGATGCAGGACGATGCGGCGCACGGAGACCACGACGTGGACGCCCAGTTTCAGCAGGCGCTCACGTAACCCCGTCACTTGCGTGCGCGCACACGCGGTGCGCGCGGCCCGCAAGCGGAGTTCCTGCATCAGGACGTACGCGGCGGCGGTGAGGAGCACCCGCAGTTGATTCGCCCAGAAGCGACAGCAGCTTGTGCGGTCGATTTGGAGTCCGTCGTGCAGTTCCTTGATCCGATTCTCAATGTCGCCGCGGGCGCAGTAGACGCGCTCGTAGACAAACCGGGGCGTCTGCCGGAGCGTCGTGATGACGAAGCGGGCGTTGTCGCGCGGGGCCCGGCCCTCCAGCCGCACGACTTCCGCTTTGATCACCACGCGGCGCTCGTGTGGCCAGGTGCCGGCCGCATAGCGCGCGGCGGTATAGACATGCGCCGTCTGTCCGCTCGCCTCACTTTGCGCCCGCGCGTCGACCATCGCCGATGCGGCGACGCGTGTCAGCACGGCATTTTCGGCCATCGCCACGACGTAGTCGAGCCCGGGTTCCGCATCGAGGAACTCGAACACGTCGGGCGTCGCAAATCCCCCGTCGAGCCGGACGAGGAAGCGCGCCTTGGGAAACGCGATCCGCAACAGCGGGAGGAGGCGCCGCAAGAGGCCCAGCGTGCCGCGGGTTGCCGGCGCGTTGCCTGGCCGCAGGATCGCCGCGCACAGGTACTGGTCGCGTTCGTTGTTGAACGTCAGAAACGCGAGCAGCGGCAGGTAACACCAGGAGTCATAGTGCCCGTTGAAGAACGTGAGTTGTTGCGCGCCATGCGTCGGGTCATCGGTCGGATCGAGATCGATCGTGATCCGCCGGGCGCGCCCATGGAGCCGCTGCCGATGGCGCGCGATGACGCTGGCGGCGAGTTCGCACCCCATCGCGTAGAGCTCGGGCACCCCCACCTGGTTCTCGAAGCGCGAGATCGTCGGCTGCGAGGCGAGCGGGTCGCCGACGATCGGATCCCGCCCGAGCAGGAGCTTGTGAATCGGGTCGTCGGCCAGCCGATCGGCGTCGTTCGCATCGGGATGACCGCAGGCGAGCCCGAAGATGCGCTGCGCCAGCAGATCCGTGAGCGCGTGCCGCACTTTGCCAGGCTGCCGATCATCGACCAGGCAGCGAGCGAGGCCCTCGATCAATCCGTAGCGCGCGTCCGCGGCTTTGAGCAAGACCGCGCCGCCATCCGAGCTCGCGTGCGGCTGATCAAACGTCGCCACGAGGGGCTTGTTGAAGAGATCGGGAAAGAGAACAGTCTGTGGTATCGTGTCGTCGTTCACTGGCAACGCCTCCGTGTGGCAAAAGGTTCCTGTAGCAAGGCCTTTGTACCACTTGGAGGCGTTTCTATGTACGTCAATTCACACTGCGTCGTGAATTATCCGGGCTAAGGGCAACTCGCCTCTTCAGGGTCGCTGTGCGCGGGCCGCTCCACCCGAACGATGCGCCGAGCGCCAGGAGGCCAGGACTGCCCTGAAGCTCGGCTGGTAAGTCGGCCGCCGAGACGTCATCAGGTTCCACCTGTTCGTCCGGTGTCGCTTCTTCCACGCCAACCTGCAGGTTGGTCCGAACACTCGCGACACCAGACACGCCGCGGGCGATCGCGATGGCCCGGTCGGCTTCGGCCAGCGACAGCACGCGCCCCGACAGTTCCACGACGCCGAGCACCACGCGTACTTCGATGATGCGCCCGCCCAGATCGGGGTCGTTGACCAGCGCCGTTTTGACGCGGGCGGCCGTCTGCGCATCGGCGATGGCCAGCGGATCAACGACGGTCCGGCAGCCGGCTGCGAATGCGAGCAGCGTCAGGCACATGGTCGCGCGCGCGAGGAGAGTCATGAGGATTCAGAAATCATGAGCGGCTGCACGAATGCACTCCAGCATGCTCGCGCCCGAGTCCTGCCGTTCAACCCGTCTGCCGGAACGAAAACGGCTGGCTGGCCTCTCCGAAGTACACTGACATGTGCGGGAACGGGATCTCGATCCGCTTGGCATCGAATGCCTTCTTGATGCGCCTGCGCAGCTCGCGACCGACCTCCCACTGCTTGAGCGGCACCGTCTTGATGCGGATCTTGATAGTGACCTGCGAG
>JAQBYI010000055.1 GCA_027622655.1 Gemmatimonadota bacterium
CACACACCGACTACCACACATGTCACACTAAACGTTCCTCTTGACAGCAGCCCAGTCATATCAACGAGGATGTAGGATAAGTCGCCGCCGCTTGGAATGTGTAAAACTCAGGGGTGCTCCGACCATCTTCGCGGGCGTGATCGTCGATCTGGAGGCAAATGTGAAGGCCGTTTTTTTCATACTCGCCGGTAGGAACCGCACCATGGACTTATCCTACATCCTCAACGGGCCGGCGCGGCGTTTTCGGCGTGCGCCGTGGTGGATCCTGGCGGTCGCCGTGATGACAGCCGCGGCCGCTGAGACCGTCCGCGCGCAGAATCCTCCTGCCGCCCCTGACCGGATCCGGCAGCAGCGCGAAGAACTGGACCGCATTCGCCGCGAACGCAACGACATCGAATCGCGAATGCGCGCGTTGAGTTCAACCGTGCACGACCTCTCGGAAGAGCGCACAAATCTCGATCGCCAGGCCGACGCCACACAGCGGGTCGTACGCACACTCGACCGCCAGATTCTCTCGCTGGCCGACGAAGAGGCCGACGCTACGACGCAGCTCGTGCAGGCACAGGACGAACTCAGAGTGAAGGAGGCAATCCTGCGGTATCGCGTCCGCGAGATCTACAAGCGTGGTGGTATGTACACGCTCGAAGCCATGCTCTCGGCGCGGTCGTTTGGCGAGTTGCTCGCGCGGTACAAGTACCTGCACCTCGTTGCGCTTCGCGACCGTGCACTCGTTACCCGCGTTGCGGCGCTTGGAGACCTGATTGCAGTTCAGCGGACATCGCTCGTGAAACTGCGTAACGACACCGAACAGTCGCGGCAGGAAAAGGCCGACGAACAACTGCGTCTCCGCGCGCTCGAGCAGCGCCGCGGGCGGAGCCTGGCGCAGGCCGAATCACAGCAGAAACAAGTGCAAGCGCGGCTCGCCGCAATCGTGCGTGACGAGGCACGCGTTACCGCCCTGATCGCCACCCTCGACGCAGCGCGCAGGCGGGCTGACGCAGCGCCGGGCGCGGCGGCGCCGGCCGCAACAACGCTTCGGACGAGCGACCTGGGCCGGCTTGACTGGCCGGTCGACGGCCCTCTGCTCTATCAGTATGGTCGGCAAAGGAACGCGAACAATACGGTTATTCGCTGGAACGGCATTGGCATCAGCGCCCCGACTGGCACGCCCGTGAAAACGATCAGCAGTGGCACCATCATTCACGCCGCGCAATTCGGAACGTACGGCCTCATGGTCATCGTTGACCATGGAGAAGGAAACTTCTCGCTCTATGGATCCCTTGATCGTGCGATGGTCGCGCAGGGCGACGCAGTCACCACAGGACAGGTCATCGGCACTGTCGGGATGTCGGACCCGGATCTTGAACCTCACCTCCATCTCGAGATCCGGCCGAACCAGCACCACGTGAATCCTGCCGACTGGCTTCGCAAACGACGGTGAGCGCCGCACGTCCGCAGCGAAAGGCCAAGCCGGGCAAGGGAGCGCCGCCGAGGGCCGAACAGTCGAAGCCCAAGCCAGCTGCAAAGCCGAGCGCGTCGAAAGCCGCTATTCCGCCGCTTGGCCGGATGCCGCACTACGACGGCGCACCGCTGGGCGCGCACGTCTCCACCGCCGGCGGCGTCGCCCAAGCGCCGCCCCGCGCCGACCTCATTGGCGCAACGGCAATGCAGATCTTCACCAAGCAACCCAATCAGTGGCGCGAACCGACCATTGGCGCCGCCGAAGCCGCGGCGTTCAAGACAGCGCTCGCGGCAAGCGGCGTTGCCTTTGTGAATGCGCACGACAGCTATCTGATCAATCTCGCTTCCCCGAACCGTGATCTTCGCGCGCGCTCGACCGCGAGCTTTCGCGCTGAACTCGCACGCTGCCATGTGCTCGGACTCGATGCGCTGGTGTCGCATCCCGGCAACTTCATGGATGACCGGGCCAGCGGAGTAGCCCGAAACGCCGATGCCATCACCGAAGCGCTCGAACTTGAGAGCGGGGCGACGCGTCTCCTGATGGAACTCACAGCCGGACAAGGCACCGTCATCGGTTCGACTTTTGAGGAAATGGCCGCACTCATCGACCTGATTCCGGCGCCGCTTCGCGGCCGGGTCGGGGTCTGCCTCGATACGGCTCACATATTCGCCGCCGGGTATGACCTGGTGAAGGCATACGACGCCGTCTGGGCGCGCTTTGACGACGTGATCGGCCTTCCGCGCCTTGGACTGCTCCATTTGAACGATTCGAAGGCGCCATTCGGGTCCAAAAAGGACCGGCACGAACTGCTCGGGGTAGGAACGATCGGGAAGCGGCCGTTCGCGCGAATCCTGAGCGACGAAGGGCTTGCCGCGATTCCGAAAGTGCTCGAAACGCCAAAGGGTGACGACATGGTAACCAACGACCGTCGGATGCTGCGCATGCTGCGAACGTTCTGGGGTGCCACCGCCCAGCCGACAAACCGGCCGATGGCCTGACGCGCAATCAGCGCTTCGCGTACTCTTCAATAGCCATGCTGCGCCTCAATCGCGTCCTCCGCCTCATTCGCCCATTCGCGCGCCGCGCGTTCGGTGTGGGCGTCATTGGATTGCAATTGTGCGTGACGACATCGGCCGTTTGGGAAGCTCGCACGGAACGCCGGCTCGATGTGCACGCCGAAGAAAATGGCACGCGACATCTGGACCAGCACAGCGAGGATGCGTGCGCGCTCTGTTCGGTGCGCACCGAAGCGTCCATGCCGTCGGTGCTGCCGTACGCAGCGGAAACGGTCGATGAATCCCGCACGACGGCATTCCAGCCGCAGCCTGCGCCGGACACGGCGGATCCGCTAACGGTACGTTCACGCGCTCCGCCTACACTCCCTGCCTGATTCCCCCGAGCGGCACGCCGCCGCACGGGACGTTCTGCCAGGGAGTGCGAAACACATGAAATGGTATTTGGGGATCGCGACTGCGGTCGTGACTTTCATGCTGAGCGGTAAACCGCTTAGCGCTCAACAACGCGCCGATACGACGGCCGGCGGTCAGCAGCGAGCGCTCGACTCGCTGGCTGCAGTCGTGCGTGCTACGCAGGCCCGACTCGACTCATTGGAGCGAGCCATGGCGGCGGCGCCTGCGACACCTCAGGCGCGCGCGCCTGGCGCGTACATGAACGTGAGCTTCGTGGGACTTACCGATCTAGGCTGGTCGAGCACCCCCGACGTTGGGTCACTGCAGGTGGGCGATCACGACCCGAAGGTTCGGGGATTCTCAATTCCCAACGCCGAACTGGTATTCGATGGTGCGGTTGACCCCTATTTCAAGGCATTCACCGCGATCGTGTACAAAATTGATGAAAACGGTGAGACGGGCGTCGAGCTGGAGGAGATGTTCCTGCTCAGCACTGCGCTGCCGAAAAACCTTCAGCTCAAGGTTGGTCAGTTCTTCACGGAGTTCGGGCGGCAGAACCAGCAACATCCGCACGCCTGGGCGTTCGCGGATCAGCCGCTCGTCCTGAACAGGATGTTCGGCCCAGAGGGGTTGCGCAGCCAAGGCGCCCGCGTGTCGTGGCTCCTCCCCACGTCGTGGTACACGGAAGCCATGGTGAGCGTCCTCAACAGCGCCGGTGGCACCGCATTCAGTTTCCGTTCCGACGAGTCGGGCGAGATTCACGGGGGAGTCACATCGGAGCGATCGGTCGCCGGTGCCGGGGACATGCTATACGTGCCGCGCATCGTCACGTCGCTCGAGCCCACCGACAACCAAGTACTCCTCGTGGGCGCGTCGGGGGCGTACGGACCGAACAACTCGGGTCCGAGAGCGCACACATCGATACTCGGCACCGACGTCTACTGGAAGTGGAAGTCGCCCTACGCGCATCAGGGCTTCCCGTTCGTGTCATTCCAGGGGGAATACCTGACCCGCAGTTACGGCACCGGCGCCAGAGGGTACCTCGACAACCCGATCACGAACATCGCGGGCGAGACACTGGAGGACAACGGTGCGTACGCCCAGGTCCTTTGGGGTATTCAGCCACGCGTTGTCGCAGGATTCCGAGCAGAATACGTCAACGCGGATGAGAACGCCTTCGTGTCGCCGGAGCGGCAGGACCGTACACGCTGGTCGCCGGACCTCACCTGGTATCCGAGTGAGTTTTCAAAGCTTCGCCTGCAGTACAACTACGACCGCCGGCCGGGCCTGAGGGACGAACACTCCGTCTGGGTCCAGTTCGAGTTCTTGCTCGGTGCCCACGCAGCACACAAATTCTAAGAATAGACGAACTACCCATGAAATTCCTATCGTTAGCCCAGCTCGCGATCGTCGCAACGCTTTCTGTTCCCGGCCCGACCACGCCGCCTGCGGCGAAGTTCAACGTTGTCGCCACCACCCCGGATCTGGCGTCCATCGCCGCCGAGATCGGTGGCAGCGCCGTAAACGTCAAGGCGCTCGCAAAACCGACCGAGGATCCGCACTTCGTCGATCCGAAGCCGAGCCATATCGTCACGCTGAACCGTGCCGATGTGCTCATTGATGGCGGGGCCGAGCTTGAAATGGGCTGGCTCCCGTCGCTCCTCGAGAGTGCACGGAATGCCAAGCTCGCGACGGGCAGCCCGGGACGCATCGTTGCGTCGCAGGGAATTCGTCTGGTCGAGGTTCCGACGTCATTTGATCGCTCCAAGGGTGACGTTCACTCGATGGGGAACCCGCATTTCTTGATGGACCCGTTGAACGCGAAAGTTCTCGTCGCGCAGCTGGTCGAGCACTTTTCGCGGGTCGATCCGTCGAACGCGGAAATGTTCGCCGCGAATGCTGCGCGTTTCAACGCCGCGCTCGATGCCAAGTTCGCCGAGTGGAAAGCGATTCTGGCGCCATACAAAGGCGCCAAGATCGTCACGTACCACAAGGACTTCGTATATCTCGCCCAGCGGTTTGACCTCGACGTCGTCGCGACCCTCGAGCCGAAGCCAGGTATCGCGCCATCCCCAGCTCACCTCGCGCAGGTGATCAGCACCATGAAGGCGAGCAACGTCAAGGTGATCCTCGCACAGTCGTTTCAGAGCCATCGGACAGCCGAAACCGTGGCGCGGCAGACTGGGGCCAGCGTGCTCGACGCGTCGCAACAGCCGGGCGTCGCGAAGGGAACCGATAGCTACGTCGCGCTTATGGACTACTTGGTCCGCGCGCTCGCCGCGGGCCTCGGAGGCACGAAGTGAATCCCGTCGATCTCAGCATCGTCTGGGACGTCATGAAGTGGCCGCTTGCGGCCTGTCTCGTGTTGCCGCCGCTGCTCGTCTACCTCGGCATTCATGTCGTCCAGCGTGAAGTGATATTCGTCGACCTCGCCCTGGCCCAGATGGCGGCCCTCGGAACGACGGTCGCGCTCCTCATGGGCTACCACTTCGACGACCGCGCCACTTTCTTGATCTCGCTTGGCGTGACGTTCCTGGGCGCGGGCCTGTTCAGCTGGTCGCGCGGAAGCCGGCAGCACAACGTGCCTCAGGAAGCAATCATTGGAATCACGTTCGTTGTCGCGGCAGCCGGCGTGATTCTGATGCTTAGCCGGGTGTCGGGTGGAAAAGAGGAACTCGAACACCTGCTGACTGGCGACATTCTCAATGTGACGGGCGCTGACGTCGGAAAACTCGCGGCGCTGTTCGTGGCGCTCGGAGCGTTTTATGCGGCGTTCCACCGCCGTTTCGCGCTCATTTCAGCCGATGCGGACGCTGCCGTTGCGCAGGGAATGCGCGTGCGTATGTGGGATTTCCTGTTTTACGCGGCGTTTGCGCTCATAGTCGTGAGCTTCGTTCGCGTCGCCGGGGTGCTGCTGACGTTCGCGTACCTCATCGTTCCTGCGGTGTGCGCCGTGATGGTCAGCCGCTCGTGGCTGGCACGGCTCATGACAGGCTGCCTGATCGCGACTGGGGCCAGCCTCGCGGGGCTCTGGGCGTCCTACCGGCTCGACCTCCCCACTGGAGCAGCCGTAGTCGCGGCCTGCGGCGGCGCGCTGATTCTCACGAACGTCTTCGTGGCGGTACGCCGACGAAGCTGACGGTGCCCAGGGTCGAGCACACGCGGCCAAGGGCGCGGCCAAGGGCGCACGCGGGCATCCGAATATACGCCGAATCCGCGCTCTCGTGGGGGCTGTCCGGCCGTTAGTTTTGTCCTTCTATGCGACGTGAAGACGCGCTGGACTACCATGCGCGCGGCCGCCCCGGAAAAATCGCGGTCGTACCGACCAAGCCGCTGACGAATCAGCGCGACCTTTCGCTCGCCTACTCGCCGGGCGTCGCCGAGCCGTGCCTCGAGATCCAGAAGAACCCTGAAGACGCGTACAAGTACACGGCCAAAGGGAATCTCGTCGCAGTTGTGACCAACGGTACGGCTGTGCTCGGCCTCGGCAACATCGGCGCACTTGCCGGCAAGCCCGTGATGGAAGGCAAGGGCAACCTGTTCAAGCAGTTCGCCGACCTCGATGTTTTCGACCTCGAAGTCGGGTCGGAAGATCCCGATGACGTTATCCGGTTCTGCCAGCTGCTCGAGCCGACTGTCGGCGGGATCAATCTCGAGGACATTCGCGCGCCTGACTGCTTCTACATCGAAGAGACGTTGCGGAAGACGATGAAGATTCCCGTATTCCACGACGACCAGCACGGAACGGCTATCATCTCGGGCGCGGCACTGCTCAATGCGCTCGAAGTAGTCGACAAGAAAATCGAGGACGTGCGGGTCGTCTTCTCGGGCGCAGGTGCAGCGGCCATTTCGACGGCCGAGCATTACGTGCGCCTCGGCGTGAAGCGTGAGCACCTCATCATGTGCGATCGGTCGGGCGTGATATTCGCCGGCCGGACCGAGCATCTGGATCCCTACAAGTCGCGATTCGCCGTCAAGACCGACGCGCGCACGCTCGAAGAGGCGCTGGCTGGGGCCGACGTATTTGTAGGACTCTCGGCCGCCGGTGCGATGAGCCCGGCGATGGTCAAGGCCATGGCCGCCAGCCCGATCATTTTTGCGCTGGCCAACCCAGTGCCGGAAATTCTGCCTTCTGAGGTTCGAAAGGTCCGCGACGACGCGATCATCGCAACAGGTCGCAGCGATTTCCCGAATCAGGTCAACAACGTTCTCGGCTTTCCGTTCATCTTCCGCGGAGCCCTCGATGTGCGGGCGACCGAGATCAATGAAGAGATGAAGATGGCGGCCACACGCGCGCTGGCTGCGCTGGCCAAGGAAGATGTGCCCGACAGCGTCACCGAACTGTACGGACTCAAGTCCGTGAAATTCGGGGCCGAGTACCTCATTCCGTTCCCGTTCGATCCGCGCGTTCTCCTCTGGGTTGCTCCGGCCATTGCGTGGGCGGCCGTGGCCAGCGGCGTGGCCCGTGAAATGATCGATCTGGAGGAGTACCGCAACGGGCTCGAGTTGCGTCTCGGGCGCGCTCGGGGACTGATGCGCGGAATCATTAACCGGGCGCAGCAGGACCCCAAGCGTATCGTGTTCATTGAAGGCGAGGATCACCGGATCCTGCGCGCGGCCCAGATCATCGTCGATGAAGGCATCGCCCAGCCAATCCTGCTGGGGCGCAGCGACCGCATCATCGCAGCGGCCGAGGCGAATGGCGTCTCGATGAAGGGCATCGTGGTCGAAGATCCGGGCACCTCTCCTGACCGCGAACGCTATGCCGATTTCCTGTTCGACCGGCGCCAACGAAAGGGTCTCTCACGTTCTGAGGCCGAGCAACGGTCATTCAAGCCCGTGTACTACGGCACCTCCAAGGTTGCGGTCGGTGATGCCGACGGGATCGTTGGCGGGGTCGGCAAACACTACCCCGAGACGATTCGGCCGGCACTCGAGGTAATCGGCGCCCATCACGTAACGAAACTCGCGAGCGGCCTCTACATGCTCGTGTTCGAGAAACACGTGATCTTCTGTGGCGATACGACCGTCAACATCGACCCGACGGCTGAGCAGCTGGCGCAGATCGCGATCTCGGCGGCCGGGCTCGTGGCAAACTTCGGGCAGGTTCCGCGCATCGCCATGCTGTCGTTCTCGAACTTTGGCTCTGTGCCGCATCCAGCCGCCGGCAAGATGGCCGAGGCAGTGCGCATCGTCCGTGAGCGTCGCCCCACACTGATGGTCGACGGCGAAATGCAGGCTGATACGGCGTTCAGCGTTGAAGCCCTCACGACGCGCTATTCGTTCAGCAAGCTCACCGAAGCAGCCAACGTGCTGATTTTCCCGAATCTCAGCGCCGGCAACATCGCCTACAAGCTGCTCACATCGCTCGGCGGGGCCACGGCCATCGGCCCGATCCTCGTCGGCATGGCTCATCCGGTGCACGTCCTGGAACAACACGCGTCCGTGCAGGACATCGTGAATATGGCCGCCGTCGCGGTAATCGACGCGCAGTGGCGTGTGCGCACCTCGAGTGGTACGTACGTTCCGGTTGGCACCACTGCCGAGGTGAGCACGAATATGGGCGGCCCGGCAGCCGTGTCTCCCCCCCAACCCGCACCTGCGAAAAAATCAGGTGGCAAACCAAGGCCGTCGCGCAAGGCGCGCTGACCTACCGACTTAGAGGAACACAGAGCAATGCCAACCGCATCACCCGCGTCGCGCGAGAGCGCCCACGGTCTAGCCACCCAAGGTCTCGCACCGAGGGGCAGCGTCCATTGGAATCAGGTGGCAGCGGAGCTTGTGCAGGAAGCGATTCGGCGTGGCGAGGGCCAGCTGGCTGACATGGGTCCGTTCGTCGCTGTGACGTCGCCGCACACCGGTCGCTCGCCCAAGGACAAATTTCTCGTCGCCGAACCATCGTCGGAGCAAGACGTGGACTGGGGCGCCGTGAATCAGAAGCTGACGGAAGCACAGTTCGAGGTAATCCTCGCGGACGTTCGCGCATACCTTGACGGCCTCGACGACCTGTTCGTACAGGATTTGTATTGCGGTGCCGATCCGGCATACCGACTCTCGTGCCGCTATGTCACGCCAAACGCGTGGCACGCGTCATTCGTGCGCAACATGTTCATTCGCCCCGAGACTGCTGAACTCGCGGCGTTCGCTCCGAACTTCACGATCCTGCACGCCCCGGAATTTCAGGGCGACCCGGCCAAACACGGCATCCGGACGAGTACGTTCGTCGTGCTCAACCTCGCCAAGCGGATGATCCTCATTGGCGGAACGCGATACGCCGGCGAACTCAAGAAGGCGATGTTCACGGTGATGAACTATCTGCTGCCCAAGCAGGGCGTGCTGTCCATGCACTGTTCGGCCAATATCGGGCCCAAGGGCGACACGGCACTCTTCTTTGGCCTGTCCGGTACCGGCAAGACCACGCTCTCGGCCGATCCTGAACGTGGCCTGATCGGCGATGACGAGCACGGATGGTCGGACACGGGCGTATTCAATTTTGAAGGCGGCTGCTATGCGAAGGTGATCAACCTTTCGCCTGAGAACGAACCCGACATCTATCGCACGACACAGATGTTCGGGACGATCCTCGAGAACGTTGAACTCGACCCTCTCACGCACAAAGTGAGGTTTGAGAGCCAGGCAATCACCGAGAACACGCGCGCGAGCTACCCGCTCCCATACATCGCCAATCATGTGCCGAGTGGCCGCGGCGGGCATCCGCGAAACGTCGTCTTCCTCACAGCCGACGCGTTTGGCGTGCTGCCCCCGATCGCCAAGCTCTCGCGCGATCAGGCTATGTACTACTTCCTCTCGGGGTATACGGCGAAGGTCGCCGGCACGGAGCGCGGAGTCACTGAGCCGCAAGCCACGTTCAGCGCCTGCTTCGGTGCCGTCTTCCTCGTCTGGCATCCGACCAAGTACGCAGAGATGCTCGGCGCCCTTCTCGACGCGCACAAGGACGCAAACGTCTGGCTCGTGAACACCGGCTGGAGTGGCGGCCCTTATGGAGTGGGATCGCGCATGAAGATCGGATACACGCGGGCGATGGTACGCGCGGCGCTCGACGGCTCGCTTGACAAGGCGCCGATAAAGACCGATCCAGTGTTCGGGCTCGCCGTGCCACAGGGCATTGCCGGTGTCCCGGCCGAGGTACTCGACGCGCGCGCGACGTGGAAGGACGCCGCCGCGTACGACGCACAGGCTACCAAACTGGCCGGAATGTTTCGCGACAACATCAAGAAGTTCGGCACCGCGGTTTCCGAAAAGATTCTCGCGGCTGGACCCAAGGGCTGACCGCTGCTCTACATTCGCGATCCGCTGTGGGGTTCGATCGCCGTTGACGCGACGGCGGCGCGTCTGCTTGATACGCCAGCGGTTCAGCGCCTTCGGTACGTTCGTCAACTCGGGCTCGCACACCTCGTTTATCCCGGCGCGACGCACAGCCGTTTTGAACACGCCCTCGGCGCGTACCATCTTGCGCGCCGCGCGCTCGCCAACCTTCGCGAGGCCGGCGCGCTGGCGGCCGTCTCAACAGATGAACCGGCCATCGTGTCGGCGGCTGCCCTCCTGCACGACGTAGGGCACTACCCGTTTTCGCACGCCCTCGAGGAGATTGGCGCCCCACATCACGAGACGCGTGCTGAATCGCTCGTTTCCGATGGCGCCGTGGCGCAAATCCTGACGGAAGAGATCGGCGACGACGCGCCGCAGCGCGTTGTTGACCTGATCTGCGGACGGAGTTTTTCACCGCTGCAGGGTCTCATTTCCGGATCGTTCGATCTCGACAAGATCGACTACCTGCAGCGCGATGCCCGAATGTGCGGTGTGCCGTACGGTGAGATCGACGAGGACCGCCTCGTGCAGTCCATGCTCGTGCTCCGTGATCCCACGACCGGCAAGTCGTCCATCGGCATTCGCGAAAAGGGGCTGTCGGCCGTCGAGACGCTCCTCTTTGCCAAGTACCAGATGTACCGAAACGTCTACTGGCACCATGCCTGCCGAAGTGCAACCGCGATGTACAAGCGGATTGTCGAACGAGCGGTTGAGCGCGGCGCGGTATCGATGAGTGCGCTCGGCGCGTTCACCGACGAAGGGCTGCTCCAAGCGGTCGAATCAGGCAGCGCTGAGGACCCGATGCTCGCCGCGCTACGGGAACGCCGGCTGTTCAAGCGGGCGTACGAAGCGCCCGCAGCCTCGTTGCCGGCTCCCGAAGCAATCGAGTGGCTCGCCGACGACCGCGCCCGAACGCGCGCAGCCGAAGCCCGCATCGCAGGGCGACTCGGCATAGACCCCACCGAAGTGCTGCTCGACTTTCCTGCGAAGACGCAAATGCTCGGGCTCGACGTGCTTGTCGCCCAGCGGGACCGCAGCGTACGCCGCCTGACACAAAGCGGGCTCCCCGGGGCGATCGACCTGCCAAGGCTCGCCAGCGAGCTCTACGCATCGGCGAGGAGCCTGAGAGTCTTTACTGCGCGCCGCGTCGATGCAACGGATGCACTGGCAGCGGTTACGGCCGAGCTGTTGACCGCCTGACTGCCGTCAGTTGGACGTGTTCGGCCCGGACGACCCCGTGTTTGCCGGTTGAGCCGGCCGACGCTCGCGCCCGAGCGCATCGGCCAGCGACCGACCGATTCCGCGATAGAACGCCGCGTCCTCCGCCTTCCCCTCTGACTCGAGGGCCATGGCGCAGCGTTCAAGCGCGTACAGGATGTTTCCCAGATAGAGCGCCGAGAGCGACTCGACGGTCGGTGCGTCGGTCATCCCGCGGGTTCGGGCGCATCCACCGCGCCGACCTGGACCACGATCGCCGTGATGTTGTCGAGCCCACCGCGCCCGTTGGCCTCGGCGATGAGCGCGTCAACAATCCGACCCGGGCTCGAGCGAGCGAGCAGGATCTGCTGCAGGCGCCGGTCGTCCACCATTCCCGTAAGCCCGTCGCTGGCGACGAGGAAGACATCGCCAGGCATCACCACGCCCCTGAAGATATCAACGTCCACCGTCTCGTTCGCACCGACGCAGCGCGTGATCACGTTGCTGTACGGATGATATCGTGCCTGTTCAGGCGTCAGGAGCCCGGCATCGACCTGCTCCTGCACGTACGAATGGTCCTTCGTCACCTGCGAGAGTGCACCGTCGCGGAGCATGTAGATTCGCGAATCGCCAACCTGGCCGATCATGTACTCGCTGTCGAACATCGCCAGCACCGACGCCGTAGTTCCCATCCCCTGCTTGTCGACCTCAGCGAGCATCCGGTCGTAGATCGTGCGATTGGCGTCCACAAGACACTGCGTCATTCGTGCGTCTGCTTCGGCGTCCCGTATGTCCTCGAGCGTCAGCAGCTGGCGCGATACGATCTGAACGGCCATCTCGCTAGCCACTTCACCGGCTGCGTGCCCGCCCATGCCGTCGGCGACGACGAATATCCCGCGGCGTTCGTCAGCCTCGGCAAAGAAATTGTCTTCGTTGCCGGAGCGGACCATTCCTACGTCCGAGCGGGCGCCGACGGCAAGCTGCATACGTTCAGGCCCCGACGGAAAGGATGAGTGCAAGCATCCCGGCGCCGGCGGCACCGAGGGCAATGGCGAACGCTAATACCGCGGCACACCCCTTCTTCTCGGGGAGTTCCATCTCGGGAATCACTACTGGCTTAGCCGGCTTCGGCTTGCCGGTGGCTGGCTCGACATTTGCTTCCGATACCGCTGGCTTCGCGGTCGATGACATCCGCCGTGCCTGCTCAACGTTCACTGCCGCGATCGCGCGCGTCGACCCACCTGCGTCTACCGTGCCAGCCGCCGGCTTGAACATCAACTTGATGTTGCCGAAACGCACATTCGGGGCGCCAACAAGCTGTTGCTCGCCCTCCACCCTCCGCCCCCCGACATATGTCCCGTTGGTTGATCCCTGGTCGGCCACGTACCAGTGCCCGTCCTTGCGCAGGATCTTCGCGTGCGATTCTGAGACACTGTCGTCGGTGATCGCGATATCGTTGTGCGCGCCGCGGCCGACGTTCGTGAGGGGCGTGTATATCTCGAACTTCGTCCCCTTCATCGGACCTTCGTTGATGACTTCCAGCGTCGCAATCGGCTCCCGCGCCGGTGCAGCCGGTGCAGCCGGTACGGCCGGTGGAGGCGCTGCCGCCGGAGCCGCTGGCGGAGCCGCTGGCGGAGCTATGTCCACCGGAATCGTATCGGGCTCCTGCAACGGCGCCCTTGAGGCCAGCGAAGGCGCCACAGCCGCCACGGGCGCCACAGGAGGTGCCGCCGGAGGGGCCGCCGGAGGGGCCGCGGGACTCGGTGAAGGAGCTACCGCGACGGGTGCCGGCGCCGCACCTACAGCTGGGGCCGGTGGGGGTGCGCCCGCCGCGGGCTCCTTCACCTTGTCCGCGTAAAACCGGAATTCCTCGCCACCAATCCGAATCACGTCGCCGCGGCCAAGCAGTTGGCTCTTGTCAACGCGATTGCCGTTGATCAACACACCATTCGTGCTCAGATCCGTAATCACGTAACCACCGTCCCCGGGCAAAATCTGCGCGTGACGACGCGATACTTCGCCGGAGGCCACGACGATTTCGTTTCCGATCTCACGACCGAACGTCGCGCCGGTGTCGGGAACTGCGTATTCGCGGCCGTCTACCAGCGAAATCAGGCGTCCGCCGGTGGCACCCGTCGGCTTCTTCGGCGCGCTGCTCGCAGCCTTGACCTGCTCGGCGAGGCTGGCGGCGCTGATGAACTGCGTGCTCCCGCTCTTGGTGTCGTCGCCATAGTGGAGCTGCTGTCCGCCCAGCTCGACTTTATCTCCGTGCAGAAGCGGCGCCGGCTCCGCGCCCAACTTGACCCCGTTGACGAACACCGCGGCGGTCGGATGACCGCGAGCGATCACACCAGTGCCGTCGGCCGCAATTCTCACGGTGGCGCGGGCCGCCGGATCGTCGCCGGGTAGCCTGAGGGCCGCTCCGTCGAACGCGCCGATGGCCTGCTCATCCTGCGTGAGAGTGACGCGTTGGTCGCGGTATTGTAGGTACGGCATCCGGGTGGGAAACTACCCCCCGCCCACAGGGGTGGCAAGGCAATTTCTCCCCGTGCCACGACGAGCAGATTGGCTCGCCCAGCTAGCTTTCGCGTGTGAAGGATTACATACGCATTCGCGGCGCCCGGCAACACAATCTCAAGGGGCTGACGGTCGAGATTCCGCGACGCGCCATCACCGTCATCACTGGACCTTCGGGCTCGGGCAAGTCCTCTCTGGCGTTCGACACCATCTACGCCGAGGGCCAGCGCCGCTACGTGGAGTCATTGTCCGCCTACGCGCGGCAGTTTCTCGAGCGGATGCACAAACCGGACGTCGATTTCATCGAAGGCCTGTCGCCGGCGATTGCCATCGAGCAGAAGAACGCGACCCGAACATCGCGTTCGACTGTGGGCACGGCGACGGAGATCGGCGACTACCTGCGACTGCTTTGGGCCCGGGTCGGACGGACGGTTTGTCCGACGTGCAGACGCGAACTGCGTGCTGACTCGGCAGATTCGGCGAGCGAGGCCATACTCGCGCTCGGTGAAGGAACCCGCGTTCACGTCGCCTTTCCGCTCAAGCGATCGACGAAGATCAAGCACGCCGAGATCGTTGATGCATTGCGCACTCAGGGCTTTGTGCGGGTCGTCGCCGACGGCGTTGGCCTCCATCTCGACGAACTCGAGCCCAAGGCGAATCTGGCAGCTGCTGAGGAGCTCCTCGTGGTAACCGATCGACTCGTCGTCGGCGAGTCAGAGCGCTCCAGACTGGCCGATGCCTTCGAGACGGCGTTCCGCGAGGGCGATGGCGACGCCGTGGTGTTGACGCAAAACGACCGAGAGCCGTCAACCGTCGACCGTAGGCCGTCCACCCGTTATTCGTTCACCCAAAGACTGCAGTGCCCCGACGACGGGCACGTCGCCCCGATTCCATCGCCGCAGCTGTTCTCGTTCAACAATCCGCGGGGCGCGTGCGACAACTGCAGCGGCTTCGGTGCCACGCTCGAGTACGACGAGTCGCTCATCGTTCCCTACCCCGAACGCACGCTTCGGGACGGCGCGATCGATCCGTGGACGATGCCACGCTACGACAACAAGCGCCGCGCCCTCGCCGAGTTCTGCCGCCGCGAGGGAATCCCGATGGATCGCCCATGGCGCGAGCTCACGGCGGCTCAACGGAAATCGCTGTTCAGCGGCAAGGCGAAGGGATTCCTCGGAATCGTTCGGCACCTCGAATCACTGGAGCCGAAGAAGTACAAGCAATATATCCGGGTCTTTCTCCGGCGATACCAGACGGCGCAGGAGTGCCCGACGTGCCACGGTTCGCGCCTGCAGGCGGACGCTCTCAACGTGCAGGTTGGCGGCGAGACCATCGCCGCCGCGGCCGCAATGCACGTCGACCGGCTCCGGGACTGGCTCGACTCGCTCTTCCTCTCGGGGAGCGAACAGGCCATCGCCGCCCACATCCTGGTCGAGGCCCGCGACCGGCTGCGGTTCCTGTGCGACGTCGGACTCACCTACCTGACGCTCGACCGGCCAGCCAGGACGCTATCGGGCGGCGAAGCGCAGCGCATCACGCTGGCAAACTCGCTCGGCGCCCGCCTCGTAGACGCGACGTACGTGCTCGACGAGCCGAGTATCGGGCTCCACGCGCGCGATCTGGACCGGTTACTCACGATCCTCGCTCGCCTCCGCGACACCGGAAACACGGTGATCGTGGTTGAACACGATCTCGATGCGATCCGCGCCGCAGATTGGATGGTTGAGCTCGGGCCCGGCAGTGGCGAGCACGGCGGCGACATCGTGTTCGCAGGCACGGTGGCTGACGCCGCAACGCAAAGTCCGCTGACCGGGCAGTACCTCACGGGCGCCCGTACGTTGGCGGACGCCGGCTCGCGCCATGAGATCGGTCGCCGGTGGCTCACGTTGCGCGGAGCGCGCGAGCACAATCTTCAGGGAGTCGACGTCCGCATTCCGCTCGGCACGCTTACCTGCGTCACGGGCGTTTCGGGAAGCGGCAAGAGTACCCTCGTGCACGACGTGATGTACCGCGCCCTCGAACGGCGACTTACCGGAGAACACAGCGCCAAGCAGCACCTCGGCGAACGGGTCGGCGCGTTCGACTCCCTTGAGGGCGCGGAGGCCATCGATGAGGTCGTCCTCGTTGATCAGGAGCCCATCGGACGCACGCCTCGGTCGAATCCCGTGACATACATCAAGGCATTCGACGATATCAGAAAGCTTTTTGCGGCCCATCCACTGGCCCGCGAGCGCAAGTATTCGCCCAGCACCTTCAGCTTCAACGTCAAAGGCGGCCGGTGCGAGCGATGTGAGGGAGCTGGCTATCAGGAAGTCGAGATGCTCTTCATGGCCGACTTGTACCTCCCGTGCGAAGAGTGCGAAGGGCGTCGGTTCAAGCCTGCCGTGCTCGATGTGCGCGTCAACGGACGCAACATCGTGGAAGTGCTCGATCTCACAGTCGATGCAGCCATCCGCTTCTTTCCTCGCGAAGAGAAGCTTGGTCAGGCGCTCTGGCACGTACAGCAGGTCGGGCTGGGCTACATAAAGCTCGGCCAACCTGCGACGACACTTTCAGGGGGCGAAGCACAGCGCCTCAAGATTGCCCGCGAACTGATCGCCAGCGCCAAGGGGAAGGGTCGCAAGTTCTTCATAATGGACGAGCCTACGACGGGCCTCCATCTCGAAGACATCCGCAAGTTGATGTACGTCCTCGACCGGCTCGTAGACGCGGGCCACACAGTCGTACTTATCGAGCACAATCTCGACGTCATTGCGCTCGCTGACTGGATCATCGATCTGGGCCCGGACGGCGGCGACGCCGGTGGCCGCGTAGTGGCGATGGGGACGCCGGACGAGATTGCCGCGTCACCGGCATCACACACCGGCCGGTGGCTCAAGCCCCTGCTTACTCGTGACGGATCGCGTCGATCGGCGAAAGCCGCGAAGCCCGCACGGCGGGGTAGAGGCCGAACGTAAGCCCTACCATCACGGACGCCACGGCGGCGACCAGGATAGTGGACAGTGAGAGTGCTGCGTGCACCGGCGCCTGCGTCTGCGCGCGCATGATGGCGGCGGCAGCTTGGGCGACGCCGATACCAAGGAGCACGCCGATCGCGGCGCCGGCGCTCGTGATCGTCACCGATTCGGCCAGAAACTGCACGAGGATGTCGCGATTCTTGGCGCCCGTCGCCTTGCGGATGCCGATCTCGCGCGTGCGTTCCACGACGGCGGCCAGCAGGACATTCATGATCCCCACCCCGCCAACGAGAAGCGAAACGCCGGTGATGGCGCCCATGAGGATCTTGAATACGAGCAGCGCCTGCGTGAGCTGCTCCACGCGTGTGCTGTTCGCGACGACGGTTACCCGCGCGCGCCAATCCATTCCGTAGCGCCGAGCGAAGAACCGCTCCGCGCGTTGCTTGGCTGCGGCGACATCCTCGACGCGTTTCGCTGTGAGCTGCATTTGGGGCGCGCCAAACAACACACCGCTGGCTGCGGAGAACGGTATGAAGGCCTCCATCCGCTCGCCTTCTCTTGGCGCCAGCACGCCGACTACGGTGAACGCTTCCCGCTGCAGAAACAACGTTTGACCAACGAGCGCCGCGCCGCCACCAATCGAGTCTGCCGTCGAAGCGCGCAGGACCACCACTTTCCGTCCGGCGCCCGCCTCAGCGTCTGAGAAGAACCGTCCGTCGCGAATGGACATTTTTCGCGCGACCATCTGCGAGTCGACGGGGTCAGTCGACGCACCCGCATGCACGAGGACACCGCGACATGGAGAAGCGGAATCGATCTGAACCATCAATCCACCACTGACGATGACCTCAACTGCACCGGCCTCTGGAACGGCGGCCTTCAGCGAATCGAGGTCGGCCGGCGTGAACCGGACGATGTTGTCGCGCCGCACGAAGATTCCGTCCACGCGCTGCGACGTGCTCGGTGAAATCGCGATCGCCTGGAGGTCGGTGGTCTCCGCCACCTGGTCGCGGGCGAACTTCTCGACCCCGTCTCCCATGGAGAGCACTGAGACCATCGACCCAACACCCATGATGATGCCGAGGGTCGAGAGGATCGTGCGCATCGGGTTCGCACGAAGCGTATCGATGCCGACGCGGAGCGATTCGGTGTGGATCATTGGATCTATTTGGGCCCGCCGTACCCTACTGCCCGGGACGGGCGCCGGTTTCGCCGATTGCCCGAGTCGTTCACGGCGGGTATTTTCCGAAGTTTTCCCGAGTAGCTCAGTTGGTAGAGCAGGCGACTGTTAATCGCCGGGTCGCAGGTTCGAGTCCTGCCTCGGGAGCTCAAGCAGGATTAATACCGTAAGAAACGAAGGGTCAGCCAAGCGGCTGGCCTTTCGTCGTTTCGCGCCCCGCCCGCGGCACGCAACTCATCGCGTATTCGGCGAGCGCGGTGATCGTGAGCGCCGGATTGACGCCGGGATTCGCCGGCATTGCCGCGCCGTCGCACACGAGAAGATTCTGGTACCCGAACGCCCGCATTTCTGAATCCACAACGCCGGTTGAGGCATCCGCGCCGATCACCGCTCCGCCAAGGATGTGAGCGGTTGTCGGAATGTTGGCGAGCGATTCGAGCGCGCTGCTTTGCGGGATGCCTCCGGTAAGTGCTGCTACCCGTTCGGCCACGTCATTCGCCACGTCGATGAACGTCGGATTCGGTGTTTGGGCATGCTGCTCGGTCGTGAGCCTGAATCCGCCAAGCCAGCCGCGCGTGGATCGAAACGCGATCGCGTTGTCGCTCGTTTGCATGACGAGCACCACGTGCGTCCGCTCGCTCCACCCGAACGGCCACCGGGCGCGAAGAAATCGAAGCGGATGCCGCGCGATGTTTGCGAGCATCATCAGCGGTCGAGTGATTCGCGATCCGTTGCCCGTGAGCGGCGCAAGTAACAACGCCATCAGGTCCGCCCGCCGACCGTACGTCACGAACTCCACATGCGTGTCGGGCCGCGGATGAATGCTCGCGCTGATGGCCACGTCGTGCCACGGCAACGTCGCGTCTCCCGGCGGGAGAGTCACGGCGAGGATGGATTCGCTGTTCGTTCGCACGAGCCGGCCGAGTCGCGCGCTGAGTCGCGGCAACGCGCCGGATTCACGGCATTGAATCAGCAGCCGGTTCGTGCCCAGCGCGCCGGCCGCGATGACGACACCACGCGCTGTGATCGTGCGACGCCGTTTCGAAAACCACGCGCCCGGCGCCTCAGTCGTCACGACGTAGCCGTCGCGCCCGTCGCTGTCGCTGTCGCCGTCGCCGTCGCCAAGCGGACGTACGCTTGTGACGGTGCGATCAGCGATCACCAGCGCCCCGTTTTTCTCCGCAAACCAGAGGTAGTTCTTCAGGAGCGTGTTCTTGGCCCCGTGCCGGCACCCGACCATGCAGGCACCACAGCGGAGGCACCCGGTGCGATCCGGACCCGTTCCACCAAAGTATGGATCAGGCACGGTCGTTCCCGGCTCTCCGAAGAACACGCCAACCGGCGTTCGCGAGAAGGTCTCCGGTACGCCAAGCTCGTCGGCCATCGCACGCAACAGCCGCTGCCCGTCGCTCTCAAACGGAACCACCCCAACGCCCAACATGCGCTCGGCCGTCTCGTAGTGGGGCTGCAGGACGCTTTCCCATCGTTCCAGACCTGCCCATTGCTGGTTGGTAAAGAACGCCGGCTTCGCGCGGTAGAGGGTATTCGCGTACACGGCGCTCCCGCCGCCAACTGCCGATCCACTCAGCACGAAAACGTCTCTGAACGGCGACAGTCGGGTGATTCCGTGCAACCCGAGTCGTGGAGCCCAGAGGAAACGTCGCAGGTTCCAGGCCGACTCGGCGTATTCGTCGTCGGCATGGCGGTGCCCGCACTCGATGACGGCAACCCGATACCCCTTCTCGCTCAGGCGCAGTGCGGACACGCTGCCGCCGAAACCCGAACCGACGACAACCCAGTCGTAGTCGAACGTGGACGTCATGGGGCAGTCTCGTTCAGTGCGAACGATTCCGCGGACGTCAGGTCGTAGTATGCGATCATGGGCACGGTAAGCAGAAATAGAACGCAGCGACCCCACCGACGACACAGGTAACGCGACAACGCTCTGTCGGTTCATCATATTTCACGTATGACAACGCCAGAAGTGGGAATCCTGATGGGCTCGAAGAACGACTTCGAGACGCTCCAGGGCTGTTGTGACGTACTCACGGAGTTCGGAATCGGGTGGGAGGCACGAGTGCTCAGCGCGCATCGCACACCTGACGCCGCGTTGGAGTACGCCGCGTCCGCCGAGTCGCGCGGACTGCAGGTCATCATCTGTGCAGCGGGCGGCGCGGCCCATCTTGGTGGGTTCATCGCTGCCAAGACGGTCCTCCCGGTCCTCGCGGTGCCGATAGCATCAACGCCGCTCGGTGGTCTGGACTCACTCCTCGCCATGGTTCAGATGCCCGCGGGAATCCCCGTCGGCACCTTGGCGATAGGAAAGTGGGGCGCGACCAACGCCGGTGTGCTCGCCATCCAGATCATCGCCACCAAGCGACCCGAACTGCGTGACGCCATGCGCGAGTGGCGCGCAAAACGGGCCGCGGTCGTCCTCGCCCAGACCGTGCCCTGACATTCGCCGGCCGTGGCGAAATCGTTGCGGAACTGGTGACACCGGCCGCGAGTAGGTGACGCGCGGACACGATTCAGGTCGTGCGTCTGCGGACGAGGCGTTCGAAAAGGAAACCCTCCGTTTCCTGGCGGACGTGCATCGGTTCGCGGCGTCGTTGACCCGGGACGCCTCCGATGCTGACGACCTCGTTCAGGAGACCTATCTGCGCGCGTACAGAGCTCCTGTCGACTATCCCGCCCCATCCCACCCTACCCCGCTGTGTAGTAACCCCTCTTCATCCCCCTCGCCCCACTCCCCACCCCGATCCCCCCATCCCACACCCCAAAC
>JAQBYI010000004.1 GCA_027622655.1 Gemmatimonadota bacterium
TGGGAGGCGGAATCGCATGCGCCCGCGGCTAAATCGGTGGCGGGCGAGCGGCCGGGCGGCCGCTCGCCGAGTGTTCAGCGGGCGTCTGTCAGCTGCGATGTGCGCTATTTCTGCGCAAGAAACGCTTTGGCTTCGCTGAGCGCCGCCCGCTCCGAACTCGCGTCCAGCAGTTTCACGAGATCACCGTAGTACCGGCGCGCGACGTCCATCTGGCCCGCGGCTTTCGCAGCTTTGGCCGCACCATAGATCGTCCGAAAACGATTCGGTTCACGCTTGAGTGTCTCTTGGTACGCGACGAGCGCGTTCGCCGGCTGGTTGTGAATCATCAGGATGTCGCCATAGAGTTCGCGCGCCGGAACGAGCGGCCCCGGGGTGACGGCGTGTTTCTCGACCTTGTCCTCGGTATCCGCCGCTTCGCCTGCGAGGCGAAGCGCGTCCTGGTGGCGGCCTTCGAGGTGTGCGACCCAAGCCGACACGGCCATGTACTGCGCGTCGACCGCGATCGCCCAGTACGCATCGTTCTCCGCCTTTAGCCCGGCGGCGAGTTTCTGCAGCTCTAACGCTTCGCTCTTCGCTGTGGCAACGTCGCCGGAACGAGCTGCGCCAAGCCCGCGGGCGAACCGCCTCACCGCCACCGCCGAGGCTGGTCCAGTACCGACGCTCAGCGCGCGCGCCGCCGCCCAGTCCTCGCGTTCGAGCGCGTATCGCGCCGGCATCGCCAGCGCGTTGTAGCCGCCAACAGAGCCGGCGATGTATTCGCCGGAGGTGTTGCCCCCGAGCTCCTGGATGACTTCGAGTGCCGCCGCGTCGCGCCCCTGCTGCAGGTAGGCGTACACCATGTAATCCATCGGGTGTGCCTTGCCGCCTTGCGAGGGCTCCGTGTCCGCCGCGCGCCGGTTCGTCTTAATCGACTCGTCCCAGTATCCGAGGCGTGTGAAGGTGTGCGACGGCATGTGCAATGCGTGGGGTGCCGCCGGCGCGATGGCCGCGTACTGCCGCGCCGCGTCGATCGCAAACTGGGCGAGCTGCGGCGAGTCGAATGCGTGAATGATGTAGTGGGCGAGTCCGGGATGGTTCGGCTGTTCCTTGTACAGCGCCGTCAGGATCTCGGCGGCCTTCTTTTGCTGGGCGAACGTCATGTCCGTCGGCGACGCGTTCGCGACCATTATGACGCCGTGAAAGACTTTGGCTTCCGTGTCGTTCGGGTTCTGATCGACGATCGTCTTCATCGCGCGCTCGTACGCGAGCATTCGCGTTCGGTTGGCAGACTTGTCGTGATCGCGGAAGAGCGTTGCGACCGCTTCGATATAGGCACGATCGCGCGGGCTATTCGCGCCGGTCGCCATTGCCTGCTGCGCTGCCGCCCATCCGGCCGCCTGTCCCTGGGCGCCTGCGCCGCCGGCGATTGGATTGCCGAAGTGCGTAAGCGCCACGCCCCAGTGAGCCATGCCGCACGCCGGATCGGCCTGCGCTACGGACTCGAACGCCTTGCGTGCCTCGGGAAACCAGAACGAATGCAGCATCGCCACGGCGCCGTTCATCCTCTGCTGCGCCTCAGCGTTGCACGAGACGGGGAAACTCACTGTTCCTACCTTGTCGTCCGCGTGCGCGTGGTCCTGCGCGGTGAGCCGACCGGGCAACAGGACAAGGGCAGAAACGGCAACGGCGATCATCATCCGGCGCATCGGTACCTCCAGCGGTGAACCCTAAAGTGCGGCGAGTTTGGTCGAGCGCGCAATGGTGGCGTGTCCACCGAATCTGCGCTACGGACGCTTCCCAGCCGTCCGTGCTTCACGGAGGAATCGTTGAACGATTCGCGCCGCGTCACTCCCAGGGCGCGGGCGGTATCGCGACGGGTCTCGTCAGATCGAACTCCACTCGAAACCGACGGTTCGTTCCCTCGCGCCTGAGTGCGTACGCGAACGACTTGCCGGGATCGACTTCAACGGTCCAGATGTTCGTGGCCGACGCCGGTATCAGCGCGCCGGTGTACGCATCGGCCGGGAACTCCTGCGTCACGGATGAGCCCGGCACGTTCGCGTCGCCACCGTACTGCGTGACCGAGTCGGGCTTGCCGTCCTCGTGACGGTGGTCGTGCTTGAGACGAAGGCCGGTGGCCGTTGTCGTGATGACCCACGTACGCGAGCGGTCTTCGCCGACATGAAACGGGACCCGGATCACACTGTCGCCACACTCGCGCACGTGCATCACCAGCGTCTTGCCCACGAAGGCTTCACTTGGCGGCTCGTTCTCGACAACCCGCCCCTCGAATGCCTGCCCACACAGCGCCTTGAGCGACGCGAAGAATGCGGTGCGTGGCTCTGTTGCCGCAGAGCCGGGCGCGACATCGGGGGTGCTTCCGGAATCGGGAGCTCCGCTGCAGGCCGCGGCAGCGACCACACAGAGCGTGGAGAGGACTCGCAGGTAATTCACGTGTGCCTGGGTCAAGGGAAACGAACGAAGAAGCCGCACTCGTACAATCTGTGGAGCTCAGGTGATCGCTGCCAGAAGGAACGAGGCCTACGCGACTTCCGTCACCTGTTGGGCCGCCACGTCGAGATCAGGACGCCGACGACGACCAGTGTCGCCGCGAGCGCGGTATTCGGGCCGAATGATTCGCCCAGAAAGATCCGTCCCAGCGTGCCCGCGACGACAGGCTGCAGCAGGATGTACACGGCCACCACTGACGCCGTGACCCGCACCAACGCCCAGCTATTCAGCAAGTACGGAAAGACCGTGGCGCCTACGACGACGTATGCCGCGCTCGCCCATCCGACGTTCGACATGCCCGTCGAGCCCAACTTGATGATCCCGCCAATCCCGAACGGCAACACGGTCAGCGCCGAGAACAGAAACACCCAACTCATCACGCGAAGCGGATCGTGGCGGGCGAGAATCGGCCGTGTGAGCACGAGATAGAGCCCGAACGCCGCGCCGCCGATCAGCAGCAGGATGTTGCCGAACGTGGCGCTTGAGCTGAAGTCGAGATCGCCCTCTGGAACGATGAGGATGAGCGCTCCAACGAGCCCGATCACGATGCCGGTAACGCCGTTCCATGTCGCTTTCTCCCGGCCGAGCATAACGGCGAAGCCCAGCGTCATCAGCGGCACGCAGACGAACATCACGGCTGCATTCGTCGCAGTCGTACGGGAGAGCCCTTCGAGAAAGCAGATCTGGTTGATGGATGCGCCGAGGAGACTGTAGAGAAAGAGCTCCCGGAACTCCGAGCGCGTAAACTGCTGTGAACCGCGCCGGCGCGGCGTAAGCGCCGACACAGCAAACAGGATGGCCGCGGTACCAGATGTGCGGAGGACGACAAGTGCCAGTGGGGTGAGTTCGCGGATGGCGAACTTCGCCACCACGTAGTTGGCGCCGAACAGGAGCGCCACGGTGAGCAGCACTCCGTGCACGAGCAGCGGGCTGTCAGCGGCGGTGTGTCGCCCAGCACCGGCCGGCGGAGATTGGTCGGTCACGGTCCTCGAGAGACGCGCGTCATGGCGTCACCAGGCCGGTCGTAACGAGATCGTAGTAACGCCCAAGCTGTCCCGACTGCCGCAGCTCGACAAATCGGTCAACCAGTTGAACCGTCATCACGGCATGGTATCCGGCCACGGCGTGTGGATGGCCACCACCACACGTGAAACAACTCCTGATGATTGCGCTCTTCGCGTTGCGCGGGAATCGCTCGACACTCTTCGCGAACTCCGCGAAGCCGCCCTCACCGCGAAAGAGGTATTGCTCGACGTTCGACGTATACAGTGCCGAAAGCGTTTCGCCGTTCGCCTCCATCCATTGGGCGACTCCGGCGAGCGCGTGCGTGCCCGCAAAGTTGCCAACCACTGGTATGACGAGATTCCTGGCCTCGAGGTCCTTCACGAACTGAAACGCGGATTCGGTCGCGAGAAACCCCGCCTGCCGTCCGTCGCGGTCGAGTCCGCTCGCGAGTTGGCGATAGTCGGGATAGTACGGCTGCGGTGCGCGGCCGAAAGTGTTGAAGCGGAGCGCGGGCCCGGCGGCGATGAAGGTGTTGTGGAAACGCGCAATGGTCTCGAAATCGGCCGACGACAGTTCGAGCGGAAGCCGCCGTACCTCGGCCATCACCCGTTCCCGCGCCAGAGCCTCGGCCGCGGAGTCCCGCTTGGCCGCATCTATATAGAAGAGCAGGGAATCAATCGGTTTCGCCGCCCAACCCGCAGTATCTCCCGGCGCGGCGCGGCCGAAGAGCAACGCCAGATATTCGACGCGGTTCCTGGAAAGCGCGAACGTGGCCTTGAAGAGAAGGTGCTCGAGCAGGTTGTCACGTCGCACGTCCACAATGAACGCTGCATGTGGCCGCACGGCCGCGATGTACGAAAAGTTCTGGTCCGGGCCGACACCGACGTACACACCACCGGTTGTCCCGATGTTTCGGAGCGTTGTCACGGGGTGCAGATACGAGTCTTCGTTCGAAATCAGGTTGTCGGTGTCGAAATACCCGCTCGGCTCCGACAATCGCGTGACCAGTGCGGCGAACGCGGAGTCGGTGAGCGCGGCGGGCGCCTGCGTCGTGGCGCGTTGCGGCGCACAGGCCAGCAGAGCGGCCGCGAGGATCGCTGTATTGGCTCTCAGGAGGGGACGGTTGGCGCTTGCCATCGGCAAGGAAGATATGGCGAAGCGGTGCCTCTGTTAACGAACCCCGGTCAGCAGTGGACAATCGCGCATCGCAGGCGCACTATCTCTTCAACCCGCTATCGAGATATCAATGCGCAAGATCGCCTACGCCCTCGCCGCCTTCGCTTGCCTCGCCCTGGCGCCACAGGGGGCGGTACAGGTGCGACTCACGCTGCACGAGGGAACCAACGTCGCCGCCGCGATGTCGCCCGACGGACGTACGATCGCGCTGGACCTCCTCGGCGCGATATGGACGATGCCCGCATCGGGGGGTACAGCCCGCCGCATCACCGATGAGATGATGGACGCGCGCCAGCCGGCGTGGTCGCCCGACGGCGCTCGCATCACGTTTCAGGCGTACCGCTCGAGCACGTGGTCTGTCTGGGCAGTGAACGCCGACGGCACGGGACTCGAGCAACTCACCTCAGGTCCGTTCGATGACCGCGAGCCCCACTGGTCACCAGACGGCGCGCGCGTTGCGTTCTCGTCGGACAGGAGCGGCAACTACGACATCTGGACGCTTACTGTCACGAGCGGCGCTCTGCAGCGCGTCACGACCAACGGGGCGAACGACTTCGGTCCGGCGTGGAGTCCCGACGGTACGCAAATTGCGTTTGCCTCCGATCGCGAGGGCGGGCGCGGCATCTATGCGATTAGCGCGTCAGCCGGGTCCGGTGAGCGATTGGTTCATGCGCGCGCGGGCGCGCTTGCCGGACCGTCGTGGAGCCCTGATGGGCAAACGATAGCCTTCAACGTCATCGCCAACGCGCACAGCGCGCTGATGGTGGGGGTGAGTGAAATAGGTGGCGCCGACGAGGATGTCTTTCCGTTCCGGTCGCAATGGCTTGCAGGTGGAGACCTGCTCTATTCGGCCGATGGCAAGATCAAGCGTCGGCCCGCGACGGGTGGCGCGGCCGCAACGATCGAGTTCTCCGCGGACGTGTCGTTCGACCGGCCCACGTATACGCAGAAGCACCGCGAGTTCAATCGCGCAGGTGACCAGCCGGTACGCGGCATTCTCCACCCGACCATTTCGCCAGACGGCGATCAGATCGCCTTCTCTGCGCTTGGTGACCTCTGGGTAATGCCCGTAGACGGAACGCCTCGCCGCATCACCAACGATCCGTACATCGAACTCAGCGCTGCGTGGTCCCCCGACGGGCGATGGCTTTCCTACTCCACCGATCGTGACGGAGCGATGGGCATCTGGATCCGGAACGTGGCGAGCGGAGTCGAACGACGCGCCACCGACCGATCGGGTGCCGCCACGAATGCGGCCTGGTCGCCCGACGGAAACCGCATGGCCTATCTGCGCGATGGCGGCGAGATCAGCGTTGCTGATGTAAGCCGCATCGTTGGCTTCGACGTGCCGCGCGACTCGTCCGTACCACCGACTGTAGCGTCGCACCGCGGCGGATACGAACCCGGCGCGCCAACCTGGTCGCCGGATGGTCGGTACATCGTGGTGGCCGCGCTCAAGCCAAACTCCACGCGATTTCGTGAGGGAACGAACGAGATCCTTCGGTTCGGCGTTACACCTGACGCCGACCAGTCCGACCGCTGGTTCGATCCCGTCCCACACAAATCCGTCGGGATGCGCGAGGATTTCGGACCCGTCTGGTCGCCCGACGGCAAGCAGATGGCGGCGATCATTGACGGCCGTCTTGCTGCGTTCGCCGTATCACGCGAAGGCGAACCTGTCGGCCCGGTGCGCTACCTCTCATCCGAACTCGCTTCGTCGCCGAGCTGGACCGGAGATTCGCGTCAGATCCTGTATCAGGTGAGCGACGGGCTCCGAATCGTAGACGCTGTAGACGGGAGCGTGCGAATAGTGGACCCAAAGCTGACGTGGCGTGCCGAATCGCCGACTGATCGGAAGCTGATCCACGCCGGGCAACTCTGGGATGGCGTGTCAAACTCGCTGCGCACCAACGTGGACATCGTGGTCGCCGGCAACCGGATCCAGTCCGTGGAAAGTCACCGCGCGGGGCTGCATACCGGTACGGTCGTGGATGCATCGGACGAAACGGTGATTCCAGGACTCATCGAAATCCACTCGCACCTCTCACCGTCGTACGGCGAAGCTCTCGGTCGGATCTGGCTCTCGTGGGGCGTTACGACCGTACGCAATCCCGCGACCAGCGCTTTCGATGCCGCTGAGGAAAAAGAGTCCGTCGAAAGTGGACGGCGCATCGGGCCACGATTGTTCAGCGGCGGCGAGCCAATCGACGGCACGCGCATCTACTATCCGGGCGGCACATCGCTCGATGGTGGCGCTCAGCTCACGCAGCAGCTCGAGCGCACGGGGCCACTAGGGTTCGACTTCATGAAGACATACGTGCGTCTCCCCGACCTGCTGCAGAAGCGCGTGATCGAGGAAGCGCACAAGCGTGGGCTGCCGGTCACGTCACACGAGCTCTATCCAGCTGTTTCGTACGGCGCGGACGGCGTGGAGCATTTTCGCGGGACGAGCCGACGCGGCTATTCGCCCAAGCAGAGCCAGCTCAACCGGATATACGACGACGTCGTTCAACTGCTTGCGGCGTCAGGCATGACGATCACGCCAACGACCGGCATTCAGGGCGGATTTCAGCTGCAGGCGATTCGGGACTCGAGCTGGTTCTCAGACCGGCGTCTTGCGCTCTATCCGCCTTCAGTGGTGGCTCGTGCTCAAGCTGTAGGTCGTGCAGCGCACACGCCCGCGGACGTCGCCGAGCGCACTGCACTTGTCACACCAGTCGTGCAGTCGGTGGCGCGCGTCGTACGCGCGGGCGGGCGAGTCACCGCCGGCACGGACTCGCCGATCATTCCGTACGGACTCGCGCTACTGATAGAACTCGAGCAGTACGTGTCCGGCGGTCTCACGCCGCTCGAGGCGCTGCGTACCGCCACAACCGAGAATGCCAGGGCGCTCGGCATGAGCGGGGATCTGGGGGCGATCGCCCCCGGCCGACTTGCCGACCTTGTCATGCTCGGCGGCAACCCGCTCGCCGACATCCGAGAGCTGCGAAGGGTGCAGCGTGTAATGAAGGACGGAGCGCTGTACACGGCGGACGGGTTGCTGCGACGGCAGTAGCCCGGGAGAGCGCGGCGATGCCATCAGAATGAGGGAAAGCGGCGTCCGGTTCGCTATCTTTCACAATGGCATTTACTTCATTGAAGCTCCACCCGAGTCTCCTGCAGGGCATCAAGGAACTCGGGTTTACGACACCGACTCCTATCCAAACCGAATCCATCCCGCCGGCAATGGAAGGGCGGGACGTGCTCGCCTGTGCGATGACTGGGAGCGGCAAGACTGCCGCATTTCTCCTGCCGATTCTGCACCAACTGCTCACGCGTCCGCACCATTCGACGCGTGTGCTCATTCTCTCGCCAACGCGTGAGCTGGCCGCGCAGACCGTCGAAGAACTCAATGGCCTCGCCGTGCACACGCCGATCACCGCAGCCGCGGTCATCGGCGGAATGCCCATGGGTCCGCAGGAGCACGCCTTTCGCAGCGGCGTGGACGTCATCGTTGCGACGCCCGGTCGGCTTCTCGATCATCTCAAGAACCCGTACGCCAAACTCGACAAGATTGAGCACCTCGTGCTCGACGAAGCCGATCGAATGCTCGACATGGGCTTCCTCCCCGACATTCGTCGTGTGCTGAAGATGCTCCCGGCCAAGCACCAGACGCTCTTCTTCTCGGCGACAATGCCGGCGCCGATCGTCAAGCTCACGCAGGAGATGCTGAAGAATCCCGCGTCAATCAACCTCGCGCGCACGGCGGCTCCCGCAGTCGGAATCACGCAGGCCATCTATCCCGTGCCGCAGGAACTCAAGTCGCTTCTGCTCTTCACACTCCTCGACCGCGGATTGATGCGCGAAGCGCTGGTTTTCACGCGCACCAAGCATCGTGCCAACCGGCTGTGGGAGTTTCTGGAGAAGCGCGGGATCTCAGTCGCGCGCATTCACGGGAATCGGTCGCAACCGCAGCGTACGGACGCGCTCGCTGGCTTCAAGGACGGCCGGTATCGCGTGCTCGTGGCCACCGACATTGCTGCTCGCGGCATCGACGTCGAGGAACTTGGACACGTTGTGAACTTCGACGTTCCCATGGCCTCCGAGGATTACATCCATAGAGTTGGCCGCACCGCGCGTGCGCAGATGACAGGCGAAGCGTTCACTTTCGTGTCGCGCGAGGAAGAAGCGGACATTCGAAACATCGAGCGCGCCGTAAAGAAGACGTTGCCGCGCGTCACGCTTCCTGATTTTGATTATGCGGCCAAGCCGGCCGGGCGACTCGAGATTCCGCAGTCGGAGCGACTCGCCGCGCACCGTGCGCAGCGTCAGAAAGAGCGTGGACGCGCCAAGGAAAGAACCGAACGTGCCGCGGCCGGGGGAAGGCCTGCCGCGACTGGTGGCCGATCCGCACCGTCAGGCGGCCGGCCCGGCGCTCCCGCTTCGGGCCGTACCGGCAGCGGTGAGCGTAATCGCCCCGGCGGCTACAAGGGCCGGAGCGGCGGTGGCCGCGGTCACCGTGGTGGTGGCGGCCGGAGTGGCGGCGGTCGGAGCGGCGGATCGAGTTCGAGCAGCTAGCCGGGGCGCCTCCGTTTGGGCTAGCGTCCTATCATGACCGATCCGCACAAACGGCTGCACGACGATGTTCGCCTGCTCGGCACGCTCCTGGGCGATACGCTGCGCGTTCAGGTCAACGGTGAAGCACTGTTCGAGGCGGTCGAACGCGTGCGCGGGCTTTCCAAGGACGCTCGGCGCGGAGTCGCCGACTTCGCAGAACTGGAACGCACGCTTCAGGCGCTTTCCGTGCCCGATGCGCTCTCGGTCGCGCGGGCGTTTGCGCACTTTCTCGGTCTCGCCAACATCGCGGAGCAACATCACCGCATTCGCAGGCGGCGCGACTACCAGCGTGATTCCAACACGCCGCCGCAGCGCGGATCGTTCGCCGACAGCTTCAACCGGATGCTCGAGAGCGGCGTGCTTCCATCCACGCTGCGCGAGTGCGCAGTCGCGCTCCGCGTCGAACTCGTACTCACGGCGCATCCCACGGAAGTGGTGCGCCGCACGCTCCGCATGAAGCAGCGACGCATCGCCGACCTCCTCGCCGTGGGCGACCGGCTGGCGCTCACGGCACCCGAACGCGACGCCCAGCGCCGCAGGCTCGCGGGTGAGGTCGCGGCCACCTGGCTCACTGACGAGGTCCGGCACGCGAAGCCGACGCCGATCGACGAAGTGAAGTGGGGCCTCGTGGCGTTCGAGCAGACGCTTTGGGATGCGGTGCCGCGCTACGTTCGCGCACTCGACCAGTCGCTCCGCGAGGCCACGGGCGACGGGCTCCCCGCCGACGCAGCACCCATCCGGTTCGGATCGTGGATGGGCGGCGATCGCGACGGTAATCCGAATGTCACACCCGACGTGACGATTCGCGCCTGCGCGCTCGCGCGATGGATGGCGGCCGATCTCTACTTGCTAGAAGTCGAAGCGCTGCGCAGTGAGCTTTCGATGATGTCGGCCAGCGCGGAACTGCTCGCCCGCACGGGCGACGCCCTCGAACCATACCGCGCGCTCCTCAAGCCCGTCGTCGCGCGGCTCCGCGCGCTTTCGTTCATCCCCAGATATCCATGACCAGATTCAACAACAAGATCCTCTTCGTCGGCTACGGCGCCGTCGCCGAATGCACGTTGCCCATCCTCCTCAAGCACCTCGAGGTCGATCCAAAGAACATCACGGTGATGGACTTCGAAGATCGTTCGGCGAAACTCAAGCCGTTCACGGCCAAGGGCGTCCGTTGGGTCCGCGACCGGATTACCGAAAAGAACATGGGGAAGCTGCTCGGCAAGTACGTGAGCGCGGGCGACGTGGTCATCGACCTCGCCTGGAACATTGACGCCTGCGAAGTCCTCGACTGGTGCCACAAGAAGGGCGTGCTCTACATCAACACGTCCACCGAACTCTGGGACCCGTACGCCGCCGGCCCAAAGCAGCACCCGACTGAGAAGACGCTCTACTGGCGGCACATGAACGTCCGCCGGATGATGGCCAAGTGGAAAACGAAAGGCCCGACCGCCGTCATCGAGCACGGCGCCAACCCCGGCCTCATCTCGCACTTCACCAAGCAGGGCCTGCTCGACATCGCCGCCGCGTCGCTCGCCGACAAGATGTTCAAGCCGAAGAAGTCCGATCTCATCCTGGAACTCGCGCAAAAGCAGACGTGGAATCACCTCGCGCATCAGCTGGGCGTGAAGGTGATTCACTGCTCGGAACGCGACACGCAGATCTCCGACAAGCCGAAGCAGGTGGACGAGTTCGTCAACACGTGGAGCATCGAGGGCTTTCGCGAGGAAGGCCAGACCACCGCCGAGCTGGGTTGGGGCACGCACGAGAAGTGGCTGCCGCCGTATGCGTACAAGCACAAGGAAGGCCCGAAGAACCAGATCTGCCTCGCGCGCATGGGCATGAACACCTGGGTGCGCACCTGGGTGCCGAACTACGCGGTGCAGGGAATGGTGGTCCGGCACGGCGAGGCCTTCACGATCTCCGATCACCTCACCGTGTGGGAGAAGGGCAAGGCCGTGTACCGCCCCACGGTGCACTACGCCTACTGCCCGAGCGACGCGGCGATCGCGTCGCTGAACGAGATGCGCGGTTATGACTACAAGCTGAACGACAACCAGCGCATCATGAACGACGAAATCACGCAGGGCTCCGACATCCTCGGCGCGCTGCTCATGGGCCATCCATACAAGAGCTGGTGGACGGGCAGCGATCTCAGCATCGAGGAATCACGCCGGCTGGTGCCGCACCAGAATGCCACGACGATGCAGGTCGCGATCTCGGTGGTCGCCGCGACGGTCTGGATGGTGCAGAACCCGGAGATGGGTGTCGTCGTTCCCGACGACCTGCCGCACGAGTTCGTGCTCGGCATCGCCAAGCCCTACCTCGGCAAGTTCATCTCGACGCCCGAGGACTGGACGCCGCTCAAGAACTACAAGAACATCTTCCCCGGCTACAACAAGCCGCAGTTCGATGCGAAGGATCCCTGGCAGTTCAAGAACTTCCTCGTCAAGGACGGCGAATGATCTCGAAGGCCCGGCTGAAGAAGCTGGCTGAGGAGCACGGCACGCCGCTGCTCGTGATTGATCACGACGAGCTGCGGAAGAACCTCAGGACGTTCCGGAAATATCTGCCGCGCGTGCAGCCCTATTTCGCGGTCAAGGCCGGGTCCGATCTCGCCATCGTGCGAACGCTCTTCAAGGAAGGCGCGAGCTTTGACGTGGCTTCGATGCCAGAGTTCGATCTTGTGTACGAGAACATCAAGGGCATGCCGGCGCACGAGCGTCAGCAGTGGATCTGGGACAAAGTCATCTACGCCAATCCGGTCAAGCCGGTCGAGACGCTCGCGGAACTCGACAAGTACAAGCCGTTGGTCACGTTCGACAACCTGGACGAAATCGAGAAAATCAAGCAGTTCGCGCCGAACGCGGGGCTCGTGCTGCGCCTCAAGGTGTCGAACACCGGAGCGATGGTCGAGCTGTCGTCGAAGTTCGGCGCGTCACCCGGCGAGGCGGTGGACCTGATCCTCGAGGCAGATCGGCAGGGACTCGTGGTCGAGGGCGTGAGTTTCCACGTCGGAAGTCAGACGACGAACTTCCAGAACTACGTCGAGGCGCTGAATCTCACGGCGGACATCTACGCCGAGGCAAAGTCGCGCGGCTACACGAAGATGAATCTCGTGGACATCGGCGGCGGCTTTCCCGCGCCGTACGACGCGACGGTCGGCCCGTTTCGCGAACTCGCGAAGATCATCAATTCCGAAATCAACCGGCTCTTCCCGAAAGAGATCGAGATTCTCGCCGAGCCAGGGCGGTTCTTCGTGGCGACGGCGGGGTACGCCATTTCGAAGATCATCGGCAAGGCGATTCGCGATGGGAAACCGTCGTACTACATCAATGACGGTGTGTACCACACGTACTCGGGCCAGATTTTCGACCACTGCCGGTACCCGGTCAAGGCGTTCAAGCGTGGGCCGACAAAACTCTCGGCGGTGTTCGGCCCCACCTGCGACGCTCTCGATGTCATCTCTCAGGCGGAGAATCTTCCCGATCTAAAGCGTAACGACTTCGTGTACAGCGAGATGATCGGCGCGTACACGTATGCGTCGGCCACGTCGTTCAACGGATTTTCACCGGCCACAGTGCTGCACGTGAATGAATAGTGACGGGTGCGGAGCGTTCTCATGAATACCACTCCCAGAGCAAGTAGTCCTGGCCGTACGAGTGGTTGGTGAGCGAGCGCCTATTCGTCTTGCGCTGACAAGGTCACGCTGGCCGAGCCATCCGCTCGCAGGTGAACGGTGACGTTCCAGGGTCGGCAGCAGACTTCGCAGTCTTCGACATAATTCTGCACTCTTCCGCCGGCCGAATCGAGAGTGATCTCCACGAACTCGCCGCAGTAGGGGCACTGCACCAGGTCTTCCGCGGGGTTCTCGTCATCTAGGGGCATGCAGATCCTTCGCAATACAGGGTGACGAACCTGTGTTCGCCACCTCGATTGACTCGGGAGTCCGCACGTAGCGCGTGTCCGGGAAGTAGCAGTCGTCATGGTCGTTGACACGCTCTGCTACTTCTTCACCGGCGGATCTTCCTTCCACCACCACTGCGGCGGCAACGGCTTCGCCCGCGGCCACACCTCGTTGAGCGTGTTGCCGTCGTAGAGCCTGCCGTTCTTCATCACGTACTTGATTGAGTTGGAGTTCTTGATATCGGTGAGCGGATTCCGGTCGAGCACCTGCAGGTCGGCCAGTTTGCCAACCTCGAGCGAGCCGAGGTCCTTGGCGAGGCCGATCGCGTCGGCGCCGTGAATCGTCGCCGCGCGCAGCGTCTCCAGGTTGGAGAGCCCGCCCGACTGCATCATCCAGAGTTCCCAGTGCACGCCGAGCCCCTGCAGCTCGCCGTGTGACCCGAGCCCGACGCGTCCGCCCGCCTTCACGAACTTCGCCATCTGCTCGGCGAGTCCCTTGTAGATGTACTGGTCATCACGATTGTAGGTGAGGCTCTTCCACGAATCGAGCTCGCTGTGCGGCGTGAAATAGTGGAGCTTCTTGTCGTCGTCGATGTTCGTGCGCGAGAGGTAGTAATCGCGGCCGATGGGCCCGCCGTAGCCGACCATCAGAGTCGGCGTGTAGGTGATGCCGCTCTGCGCCTCCAGCTGCACGACATCGTTGTACAGCGGGAAGATCGGCATCGCGTGCTCGAGCCCTGGGTATCCGTCCTGCATCAGAGTGAGGTTCATCGAGAGGTTCGAGCCACCCTCGGTGGTGGTCGTGAGCCCCAGTTCCTGCGCGGCCATGATCACCCACTGCCGCACCTTGCGGTCGCCAGCGAGGTACTGCTTGATGGTCTGCGTGTTGTAGTGATCGGCGTAGCGGCGCAGTACGTCGCGCGCCTCGTCGAGACTCCTGATGTTCGCCGTCGAGAAGACGCCGGGGCCCGTCGAATAGAGACGCGGGCCGATGAGCGCGCCCGTCTCCATCAGGTCGGTGTACGTCAGGATGTCGGTCGCCGACGTCTGCGGATCGCGCTGCGTGGTTACGCCGTACGCGAGATTCGCGAGCAGCTGCGTGACCTGGTCACGGTGCACGCCCCAGCCGAACCAGTTGTGCGCGTGGATGTCCACGAACCCGGGAATGATCGTCTTGCCGGAGACGTCAATGACCTTTGCACCCGACGGCACCTTCACGGAGCCGCTCCTGCCGATGGCCGCGATGCGGTTGTCGGTCACGACGATGTCGCCCCTGTTGATGACCTCGTCGCCCTTCATCGTCACGATGCGCGCGCCCCTGAGCACCACGCTGCCGCGCGGCTTGTCCTTCGCGGCGGTGATGGTGATGTCGTGCCGAACGGCTTCGTACGCCATCGAGGGCTTCTTCGTCGAGTCGCGTGGCGCTGCGGCAGTTCCAGCGGCCGCTCCGCCGGCAGCGGCCGCACCTCCGGCCGCACCCGCAGCTCCAGCGCCCGCACCGCCGCCGCCACTCGCGGGCACAGCGTTCGCTATCGAGTCCGCGCGCGCCACCGAATCACGAATCGCAGTTTCTCCGGTGCGCACGTCGTACTGGAACCAGCTTCGGCCAATCGAATAGAAGGCCGTCGCGCCATCGTCGGACCACCCGATGAACTCGCCGCCCACACGCGTGAGCCGCGTGGTCGGCACGCCACTGCCCGACACTCCGACTGCCGGAGCCTGTCCCACGACCGGCGGAACGGTGATCATGTAGACGTTGCTGTTGGCGAGCACGAGCGCGCGCTTGCCGTCCGGAGAGAGCAGCACTTCGTCGGGTGACGGCGGTGGCGGCGGCGTCGCGCCCGGCGGAAGCGGATTCGCCGGAGGCGGCGGGCCGGCCACGCGAACCACGATCTTGCGATCCGTGCCGTCGAATCGCATCGACACGAGCCCTTCACGGCCGGCCCACACATAAAGGCGATTGCTGTCGGGCCCAACGTGCGGAACGTTGCGCCCCTGCTGCGACTGGCCGCTGCCGGCCCACGCGATGGGCGTCGCGTCCCCGCCATTGGCGGGGATCAGCACATACTCGAGTTCGCCGTTGGCGATGTTCCCGAAATCCTCGAACTGCCGCACGCGGCTGTAGCGCGAGCCACGCACGGCCATCAGGCGCGTGCCGTCCCTTGTGTACGCGATCTTGTCATAGTAAGCCGCGAGCGTTGTCAGCCGTTCCGGCGTGCCACCGGCTGCCGGCACTCGGTAGATGTTCCCGCCGGCGGTGTCGGTCCACGTCACGTACGCGATGTAGCGCCCGTCGGGCGACCACACAGGCGCGTGCTCAACCATGCCACCCGCCGTGAGTTTGCGCGGATTGCTCACCTGGCGCCGGGCGGTGTCGCCGGCAGCCGGAGCGGGTCCCAAATCGCCGACATACACTGCGTCGAGCGCCGTGAACGCCAGCTGGCGACCGTCCGGCGACGGACGCGCGCCCCGAATCTGCGTGGCGACGAGCGTGGAGTCGTTGATCGGATATTCGAACTTCGCGAGCGTGCCCATGGTTTGATCGACCTGGGCGGTGAACGGAATCGCCGTCACCGTGCCCGAGGGCACGTCCACGCGCCAGATCTTTCCGCCGTAGCTCGTGATGAGCGACTTCGAGTCCGGCGTGAACGCCGAACCCGGGTACAGGTCACGGTCGCTGGTCCCGCCGCCCTGCGTGGCGTCGCGCTGCACGTCCATCACCAGCCAGCGTTCCTCGCCCGTGGCCAGGTCGCGAAGCTTGAGCGCCTCGCGCGCGTCATGCCGCGTGGCGTACACGAGCCACTTGCCGTCGGGGCTCGGCACGGGCCGGATCGCACCGTCGGTCTCGTGCGAACGCGTGAGCGTACGGCCCGTCTCGCGGTCGAACTGCGCAACCTGGTACTGACCGATCCGCCGCGCGTTGCTGCGTGCCTCGCGATACTCGGCTTCTTCGCGCTCCGAAGCGGCATCCATGTGTGGTGCGGCAGCGGCGAGTGTCGAGGGAATGTTGCCGCTGACGTTGACCCAGAGATAGCGCGGATCGCCGCTCAGGGCCGGGCCATAGTGCGACGGGGTCGCGGCGGCCGCGGCGGCTGGAGCCGCGCCTTCAGCGCGAAGACCCGTGAGCTGCACGCCCGATCCGCCGTCCTTGTTGTACATCCAGAGCTGGCCCGCGCGCGCGGCGATCACGTACTGCCCGTCGGCCGACCAGATGGGTGATGCGAAGTTGATTCGCTCGCTCCTGGTGAGCATGCGCGGCTTTGTACCATCGGCGTTGGCGATCCAGACGTTCTTCGATCCGTTCCGGTCGCTGACGAAGGTGATCATCGTGCCGTCGGGCGAGTAGCGCGGCTGCTGGTCCCAGCCCGGCCCGTTCGTGATGCGCGTGGCGGTGCCGCCGGCGACAGGGAGCGTATAGAGGTCGCCGAGTATGTCGAAGACGATTGTGTTGCCATTAGGCGCGACGTCGAGGGAGATCCACGACGCTTCGTCGGTCGTGAAGCTGAGTGTGCGCGGTGAGATGAGTGGCAGCGAGCTGGTTTTCGCTGCGGCCTTCACGGCGCTGTCGTTCTGCGTGGCGGTTTGGGCGCCGAGCGTCGCATTGGGCGCGAGAGCAATCGCAATCGCGATCGCCAGGGTCGAGCTGAGCAGGCGCAGGGCCTTCATCGAGCGTTCTCCCGATACACGGTGGCGTCGCCTTCTATCCCATCTATATAGAATAGATGCGGCGACTCACTAAGATGCCCGCGATGCGTGGGGTGGCGCCAGAACGAGGTAGGCCCCAGCGGCTAAGTTTGGATCTTGAGCACCACGCCCACTGAACCAGTCCGCACGAGCCTGCGCCGTGGCATCGGCACCGCAGGCTTTTTCGCGCTCGCCTTTGGCTCGATGATCGGCGTGGGTTGGGTGACCGCATTGGGGAGTTGGTTTGACCAGGCTGGGCCTGTCGGTGCGATGGGTGTCGCGAGAGACGTCGTCCTGGGTTGAGACGTTCCGTTCTCCACTGAGATCTAGACTCTGTTCAAACGACCTACACGAGAGAGTTCTGCTGCGCGGCCAAATGGACCGCTCACGTTGATGATGCTGCCTCAGAACGCGCCGAGCGAATTCTCTCTGCCGGCGGAAATGGAGCGACGCCGAGCGATAGGGGTACGACGCCGGGACAATGGGACACTCCGCCGCGCAGTGTCCGGCCCCAGACCGCGGTGACTGCTCCGTCCACATCGCCCACGGCAGCCATGAGCCGGCCTATCATCGGCCGACGCACCGGAGTCCTTCTTCCATACACCAAGGCGCATGCGCCGGTCAGCGCATGCGCCCATTGGACGCCGAACCCCATCAAGTGGGACAACGGCTACTACGACACGCTCTTCGGATACGAGTGGGAACTGACGAAGAGTCCGGCCGGCGCGCACCAGTGGACGCCGAAGGACGCGGCCGCGAAGACAGCGGTGCCCGACGCGCACGACAAGTCCAAGCGGCACGCGCCGATGATGTCCACGGCCGACATGGCGATGCGCGTGGATCCCATCTACGAAAAGATCTCGAGGCGGTTCCACGCGAACCCCGACCAACTGGCCGACGCGTTTGCGCGGGCGTGGTTCAAGCTCACCCACCGCGACATGGGCCCGCGTTCACGCTACCTCGGCGCGCTCGTGCCGAAGGAAGTGCTGCCGTGGCAGGATCCCATCCCGGCCGTTGATCACAAGCTCGCTGATGCGAAAGACATCGCGGCGCTCAAGCAGCAGATCTTCGCGTCCGGGCTGTCCGTTTCCCAGCTCGTCGCCACCGCGTGGGCGTCGGTGTCCACGTTCCGCGGCTCCGACAGGCGTGGTGGCGCGAATGGCGCGCGCATCCGGCTCGCGCCGCAGAAGGATTGGGAGGTCAACGAGCCCGCGGCCAAGAAGGCCGGGTTTGATATCGAGGCGCCGTTCACGCCCGGGCGGATGGACGCGAGCGCGGAGCAGACCGACGCGGATTCGTTTGAGGTGCTCGAGCCCGTGGCCGACGGTTTCCGAAACTATCTCAAGAAGGAATATTCGGTTTCGGCCGAGGAACTGCTGCTCGACCGTGCGCAGCTGTTGACGCTGACCGCGCCCGAGATGACGGTGCTCGTGGGCGGCCTGCGTGTGCTCAGGGCGAACGCTGGTGGGTCGAAGCACGGCGTGTTCACCAGCCGCGCCGAGACGCTGACCAACGACTTTTTCACCAACCTGCTCGACATGGGCACTGAGTGGAAACCGGCTCCGAAGGCGGATGGCACGTATGAGGGGCGCGATCGCGCAACGGGCGCGGTGAAGTGGACGGGGACTCGGGCGGACCTGATCTTCGGATCGAACTCGCAGCTGCGTGCGCTCGCGGAGGTGTACGCGTGCGACGATGCGAACGAGGCGTTCGTGCGCGCGTTCGTGCGCGCGTTCGTGGCGGCGTGGACCAAGGTGATGAACCTGGACCGGTTCGACGTGGCCTGAGTTGGGCGTGGGGGTTGGAGTACGGGCAGGCCGTTCACGGGGTGGGCGGCCTGCCCGTTGTCGTGTAAGGCGCTCGCAGGTCCGCTAAGCGGCCAGTTGCACACAGAGTAATCGGTATTATAATACCGATATAGGTATAATAATACCAAATACAGGAAGTCCACGACAGGATTGGGCATGAGACCTCCAGCCACACACCAAAGCGCACTCAGTCACCCACTCAATCTCATTCTGGGGCGGGAGTCGCACGTGCGGGTGCTCCGCGTTCTGGCGCTCGAGTCAGTGCCGGTCGGCCTCGCCGAACTGGCTGAACTCGCGGAGCTTCAGCCGCGCGGAATGAAACGAGTGGTCGACACACTCGAAGACGCCGGCATCGTTGAATCGGTTGGTCGCGGATCGCGAAAGTCGTACCGGATTCGCGCGCAGGTGCCGTTCGTCAATGCACTGCAGACGTTGTTCGTTCAGGAACGCGAACGCGCGAAGACGGTACTCGGCGAACTGCACAATATCGTTCAGAGTCATGGCTCGACTGCGCGCGCGGCATGGATTGAAGGTCCGGTCGCCACCGGCGAGGATCGTATGGGAGACGCGATCGTACTCGTGGTGCTCGCGTCCGATAGCGACGATGAGGCGCTCAGGCGCAATCTTCGCGCGCGGCTCAACGACATTCAGGTTCGGTTCGACGTGCCGGTGGAACTGCGGGTTGTTCACCAGGCCGACCTCGAGGCGCTGAGGCCAGAGGACCGAGCGGTTCTCGATCAGGCGCGTTCAGTTGCAGGCCCACCACCGCGACACTTTCTGGATCCGTTGCCTGACACGCCCGCTCGAAGTGGTGAGACGCGTAGCCACGCAGGCCGGGACGCGCAGCTGCTCGATCGGGCACTGGCCATCGCGGCGCAGATCGCGCGGGACCCGTCCACGATCGGGCGTGCGAAACGATGGATCGAAGAGCGCCGTCCGGTGGCGTCGCCAAGCGAGCAGGTGGAACTGCAGGAGTGGTACGACATTCTGACGACGATGTCGCCCGGGCGCGTGCGCCGACTGCTGACGCAGACCGGCGAGCGGGGCACTCGGCTCAGGCAATCGATGCCGTTTGTTGAGGAAGCGCCGTGACTCGCGCCGAACTCGAGCACGCCGTGCGCACGGCGTGCGACGTGGCGCGGATTTCGGAATTGATCATCATTGGATCGCAGTCGATTCTTGGTGCGTTTCCCAGCGCGTCGGCGCGCCTGCGACAGTCCATGGAGATTGATCTTGTCCTGACGGACGCCACCACTGCCGACATCGTAGAAGGCGTGCTCGGTGAAGACTCTCCGTTCCACCGGCTGCACGGCTTTTACGCGCAGGGGCTCACCGCAGACGATCCCACGTTGCCGACCGGCTGGCGCGAGCGACTCGTGCTCGTGCGCAACGCGAACACGCGCGACTGCTCAGGGTGGTGCTTGGAGCCACACGATCTCGCGGCGTCGAAACTCGCGGCGTTCCGCGACAAGGATCGCGAGTTTGTTCGCGGTATGTTGCTGGAACGTTTGATCCACGGCAGCGAACTCGGCGCCCGGCTGGAAACGCTGCCGGTAGATGCGCCGCTACGCGCCCGGCTTCGAACGTGGCTCGCGGGCACGCTCCGGGAGCTCGCCTGAGCTTCCCGGTTCCCACTGACGCAACCACTCGCAACCAACGCCGCAAAAAAACCTTACCCGCCGCGCGTGCATGTCACCTCGCGTCCGCTCGGTTCCTCGGCGACGGCGCGAGCGACGAACGCGACATCGTTCATGGCGATCCCGTTGGTTGATTTCGCCCCTGCATCGGCCGTGCGGACCGGTTCGCGCGCGCAATCGGCGTCGTCAGCAGGCGTGCACAGAGGTTCGCGCCTGCGTGCCGGCGTGGTGATGGCCGTGCATGCCGGGTCGCGTGTGCGCGGAGCGTGGCAGATGATCGTGCACGGAGGTTCGCGCGCACGAGTTGCCGGTGCCACGGCCGTGCGGAGAGGTTCGCGTCCGCGAGTTGTCCATGCGATGGCCGTGCAGAAGGGTTGGCGGCCGCGTTGCGCCTCGCTGTCAGGCGTGCAAACCGCCTCGCGCCACGGAAAGGCAGTGAGTACGGCCGTGCAAAGAACCTCGCGGACGATTGACGCGGCTCCGGCGCGAGTGCAAAGAGGTTCGCGAGCGGGAGTTGCGATCCCGCGGCGGCTCGGCGCACCGCTCAAGTTGTTGGTGGCTATGGCGAAACGTCTCGGGGCCAAGCTATTAAGGAGAGGATCCGGAATGTTGAAGGCGGTCACCTAACGCGAGGGCCGTATGCAGGGGCGACAGGTCGAGGAGCTTCAGGCGTACCAGCGAATGGAGGCGTTCATCAGCCGGAACGCGGCGCACCTGGGGACCATTCCGAATACGCTGCCGCGGCGGAACATCGTGGCGGCGATCAAGGCGATCACGGAGGCGTTTACCGCGCAGGCCAGAACCGAGAGAATGCGGCAGAGCCTGACGACGAAGAAGCACGACCTGCGCGAAGCTCTGCGGCGCGAGATGGGACCATTGATCGCGCTGCCCCAGGCGACGAGCATGGCTCCAGAGCTCGAAAACATGCGGAACCTCCGGTTTCCCCCCATCCGGATTGATGACATGACCCTGATTGGCGACGCGCGGGCGTTGCGCAAGATGGCCGCCAGACACGAAGCAGTCTTCATACGGTGCGGGCGCAAGCGCAACTTCCTTGAACATCTGGACGGGATGATTGCGGCGCTCGAAGAGTGCATCATGGCGCGCGACGGCGAGCGCGTGGAACATCGCCGGCAGACGATTCTCGTTGTCACGGAGCTGAAGCGCGCCCGGTTCAATCGCGACATCCTCACGGCGACGATGAAAGAGCAGCTCCGAGAGCCGCGGCCGGACTTGCTGAAGGCCTGGATGGCCGCGATTCGGATGCGGCAGAAGCCGGGGCCGAAACGGAAGCGGGCGAGCAGCTAAGTCCGGCCGCTACTTCAGTCGACGAAGGCGGCCGGCGTTTCGTGCATGCCAATCCTGGACCTCGCGGATCACTTCGCCGAGCGTGGGAATGGCGTCTTCGTCTTCGAGGTCGATGACCTCCGATTCGCGCCCGTCACCGAACGTGTTGTAGACGTGCTTGTGCGGCTGGGGCCGATGATCGTGGGCGGAGTCGTGCTCCTTTTCGACCTCGATCGTGACGGCATCGAGGCAGACGATGCTGCCGGAAAGCAGCACGATCGATTCCTGGATCGTGAATGCGCATCGGTCGTCAACGACGAAGCCCTCATCGAGGAGCCCCGCCATCCATTGCTCGTGAACCGTGATGTAGTTGCCGAGCCTGTTAGGGCCGTGCTTTCTGGGCAATGAGGTCGTCCCTCAGTCGTGCCCAGAAGAGCCACTTGCTGACGTCGGCCGTCTCGTGCAAACGACCTGTCTCCATCGCGTGCTTCAACCCTGCGGTTGGCAGCTCGTAGCGATGCTCGAACTCGCGAAGCCGCGCCGACAGCACTGCGAGATAGTTCTCGGTCGTGCCCCCATAAGCAAAACGTTGTCCCAACAGCCCCCAATGGCAAGACCGAATCCGGTCGCCTGAGCCGGCGCAATGAAAGCGGGCCCGCAGCGGAAATCGCTGAAGGCCCCGTATGCAAAGCGGACTAGGCTCGCTAGAGGCCGGCCGCTACCTGTACTCCCCCATCAACTCCGCCAGCGCCCCGCTCCCCGGGCACAACTCCCCATACGGCACGTCCACCAGCGGCGTCTCCACCGTCTTATTGAGCGTGTGCATCTCGCTGGTGGAACCCTCTTCCAGGTAGAGCAGCCCCGTCGCAATCTCCCCGCGATCGTGGCACTCCTTCACGTGCGTGTACGCCGTGTTGCGGTCCGTGGCGTCGTAACTCTCCGGCGTCTTCCGGAACCGCACCACGCTCCCATCGTGCATCGACACGCTGGTCACCCCGCCGGCGTCCTTCTGCTCGGCGCTGATCTCCTTGCGCAGCGGCACGAAGTCCACGGGCGCGAGTTCCACCTCGTGCTCGCGCGTGAACTTGTAGCTCTTGGTGCTCCCCTCGTGATCGTTGAAGCTCACGCAGGGCGAGATGATGTCGATCAGTGCAAAGCCGTTGTGCCTGAGCCCGGCCTTCAGGATGGGCACGAGCTGCGTCTTGTCGCCGCTGAACGACCGCGCCACGAACGTGGCACCGAGCGTGAGCGCGAGCAGGATGGGATCGATGGGCGCGTTCTGGTTGGCCTCGCCCTTCTTTGCGGTGCTGCCGACATCGGCGCTGGCCGAGAACTGACCCTTGGTGAGGCCATACACGCCGTTGTTCTCAATGAGATACAGCATATGCACATTGCGGCGAATGGCGTGGCAGAGCTGGCCGAGCCCGATCGACAGCGAATCGCCGTCACCGGAAATACCGATGTACATCAGCGACCGGTTCGCGGCGTTCGCCCCACTCGTGAGCGACGGCATGCGCCCGTGCACGCTGTTGAAGCCGTGCGACTGCTTCATGAAGTACGCGGTGGTCTTGGACGAACAACCAATGCCGCTCATCTTGGCCGCTTTGTGAGGCGGTACGTCGAGTTCCCAGAACGCGCTGATCAACGCCGCGGTCACGGAATCGTGCCCGCACCCGGCGCAGAGCGTGCTCATCGCACCTTCATAGTCACGCTTGGTGAGGCCGAGCCCGTTCTTCGGAAGGCCGGGATGCTTGACGGGTGGTTTCGCGATACTGGTCACGATTGCACTCCTGCCAGTTGTTGTGTCTGGCCGAGCCCGGCGCGAACACCGTCAACCACGACGGCGGGCGTGAGCGGAAGACCGGCATAGTCGAGTACGGGAATCATCTTGTCGCGCGCCGTGCCGGTCTCGATAGCAATCATCGAGCGCAGCTGCGCGTCTCTATTCTGTTCAACGACGAACAGCTTGTCGTGACTCTCGAGGAACTCCGTCACCTCAGGGCCAAACGGGAAGGCCTTGATGCGCATGAAGTCACAGGTCACGCCTTGGCTTTCGAGCCGGTCCATTGCCTCGATCACCGCGCCGCGCGTCCCGCCGAGCGCCACGAGTCCAATCTCGTTATCGCCGCTTCCGTGGAACTCCGGCTTTGGTACTGCGCCTTCCGCGGTCTTGAATTTCAGTGCGATGCGATCCAACACGGCCTGATACTCGGCCGAATCTTCCGTGTACGCACCGGAAAGACTGTGGCCGGAGCCGCGTGTAAAGAACGCGCCCTTGCCGCCACTGCCTGGCAGCGTGCGCGACGGAATGCCGCCGCCGGTGTCGTGAAACCGACTCCACTTGGAAATCTCCGCCACCTGCTCGGCGGTGAGCACGTTGCCGCGAGCGGGCACGTACGAGTCGTCCCACTCGAGCTTCGGAATCATCCAGTCGTTCATGCCTATGTCGAGATCGCTCAGCACGAACACCGGTGTCATGAACGTTTCCGCCAGGTCGAACGACATTGGCGCCATCGTGAAGCACTCGGCGGGGTCCGACGGATAGAGACAGATATGCTTGGTGTCGCCGTGCGACGCGTACGCGCACGCCAACAAATCGGCCTGCTGCGTGCGCGTGGGCATGCCGGTGCTCGGCCCCACACGCTGCACGTCCACGACCACGGCCGGCATTTCAGCGTAGTACGCGAGGCCGATGAATTCCTGCATCAGCGAAATACCCGGGCCCGCCGTGGCGGTGAAGGCGCGCGCGCCGGCCCAGTTGGCGCCAATCACCATGCCCGCGGCCGCCAACTCGTCCTCGGCCTGGATGATGAGGTACTTCTTCGTTCCGTCGGCGTTGGTACGGTACTTTTTGCAGAAGGCCGTGAACGCATCCATCAGCGACGTACTCGGCGTGATGGGATACCACGCGCCAACGGTCGCGCCTGCAAAGACGGCGCCGAGCCCGAACGCGGTGTTGCCGTCCATCAGGATGTGGCCAGACGTCTTGTTCAGCGGCGAGAGACTGAACGGCAGCGGGCACTCGTAGTGCTTGGCCGCGTAGTCGTAGCCGAGGCGCACGGCCTTGAAGTTGGCGTCGAGGAGCTTCTTCTTCTTGGAAAACTTCTCGGTGAGCAGCGCATCAATGATGTCTGTATCAATTCCAATGAGCGCCGCGAGCGCGCCGGTATAGACGATGTTGCGCAGCAGCACACGGTCGCGGTCACGCTCGAACGCGTTCACGCACATCTCGCCGCACGGCACGCCGATGATGTTGATGTCGTCGCGCTCGAGCGCTGACGGGAGCGGCCAGGTGGAGTCGTACAGCAGGTAGCCGCCGGACCGCACCGCCGCGACATCCTTGGCGTACGTCTCGGGGTTCATCGCGATGACGAGGTCGATCTCCTGCCGGCGCGCGTTCCATCCGTCGCCGCTGACGCGAACCTCGTACCAGGTGGGCAGGCCCTGAATGTTCGACGGGAAGACGTTCTTGCCCGTGACAGGGATGCCCATCCGGAAAATGGACTGCATCACCAGCGTGTTGGCCGACGCAGATCCGGTGCCATTTACCGTGGCGATCTTGAAGGCAAAATCGTTTGTGGATGACATTATGACGACAGGGGCGAGTGGACGGCTTACGGTTGACGGCCGACGGCTAACGGCTCACTACACAGCGACGGCGGGTTCTGGCTTGGCGAACGCGTACGGAACAACCAACTCGAACTTGCGCATGTCCCACGCAGCGGTCGGGCACCTTTCCGCGCAAAGGCCGCAGTGCAGACACATGTCCTCGTCCTTCACCATCACGCGCTTGGTCTGCGGCAACGCAGGCGAGACGTAAATCTCCTGCGACAGGTTCACCGCCGGAGCCACGAGTCGGGTACGGAGATCGGTTTCGTCGCCATCGTCGGTGATCGTGAGGCAGCTCGTCGGGCAGACGTCCACGCACGCATCGCACTCGATACAGAGGTTGTCCGTGAAGTGCGTCTGGATGTCGCAGTTCAGGCAGCGCTCCACTTCGCGCGCGGTCTGCTCGGCGGTTAACCCAAGCTCGACTTCGACGTTGACGTTCGAAAAACGCTTGACCAGCTCCTCGTGGTTCATCTTTGCGCGAGGAGACTGGTTGTAATCGTTGCTGTAGCTCCAGGAGTGCATTCCCACCTTGGCACTCTGGAGATTCATGCCATATGCAGGACGGTCGGTGACCGGCAGCGACTGGCAGTACTGATGAATCGAAATCGCTGCCTGATGTCCGTGTTCCACGGCCCAGATGATATTCGCCGGGCCCCACGCAGCATCGCCGCCAAAGAAGACATTCGGCAGTGAACTCTGGTGCGTAGTCTTGTCCACAACCGGCATGTCCCACTTGGTGTCGAACTCGATGCCGATGTCGCGCTCCACCCACTCGAACGCGTTGTCCTGGCCAATCGCGAGAATCACCGAGTCACACGGAATCACAAGCGTCTCGGCGACCGTGCTCGACTGCTTGCCCTTGGCGTCGGTGCTCCACTCGAGCACCTCGAACTCCATCCCAACGAGCGTGCCGTTCTCGTACACGTAGCGTTTGGGCGAGTGGTTCTCGATGATCTCGACGAGTTCTTCCTCGGCGTCTTCGAGTTCCCACGGGCTCGCCTTGAAGTGTTCGCGGCCACGGCGCGCCATCACCTTCACCTCGGTGGCGCCGAGTCGGAGGGCCGTGCGGCAGCAATCCATCGCCGTGTTGCCCACGCCGATGATCAGCACGCGCTTTTCGATCTTTTCGATATGCTCGAAGTGAACGCCGCCGAGCCATTCGATGCCGATGTGAATGACCTTGTCGGCGTTTCCGTCGTGACGACCCGGCAGATCGAGCTCCTTGCCCTTGGGCGCGCCACTGCCGACGAACACGGCGTCGTAGCCTTGGGTGAGCAGCGCCTTCATCGACGTGACCGGCGACTTGTACTTCACCTCGACGCCGGTGTTGAGAATGGCGTTGATCTCTTCGTCGAGCACCGCGGGCGGGAGCCGGAACGCGGGAATATTCCAGCGCATCAGGCCGCCGGACTGTTCGGCTTTTTCGAGGATCGTGACGGAGTAGCCGAGCGGGCGGAGATCGTTCGCGAGGGTGAGTGACGCCGGGCCGCAGCCGATGAGCGCGATCTTCTTTCCGTTCTCGGTTGATGGCGGTTTCGGCAGGAACTCGTCGATATCGCCCTTGAGGTCCGACGCCACGCGCTTGAGCCGGCAGATCGCGACGGGCTTGCCGTCTACACGGGTGCGCCGGCACGCGGGTTCGCACGGACGATCGCACGTGCGGCCGAGGATGCCGGGGAAGACATTCGACTCGCGATTGAGCAGGTACGACTCGGCGAACTTGCCGTTCGCGATGAGCCGGATGTACTCGGGAACGTTGGTGTGCGCCGGGCATCCCCACTGACAGTCAACAACCTTGTGGTAGTAGCGCGGATCTGAGACGTTGGTCGGCTGGGACATCAGTGGGTCAAAGGTCGATTTGGTGCCGCTGCTTAACTGAATGATTGTCGCGCCGGGGACACGGGATTTCAAGGAGACACTCCCCATCGTACGCCATGCAACACGATGGCGTTGCTTGAGATGGAACGATGACGTCCCGCCCAACCAGGCGGCCCATGATTGGAACCATGCCCACCCGACCCCGGCGGCTTCCTCCGAAGCAACGAAGTGATTACAATGTAGTTACTTCAGGAGGCGATGTGCTGGCAAAATTGGTGCGGATCGGTAATTCACGCGGGGTGCGGCTTCCCAAAGGGATGATCGAGGAGGCCGGCCTCGGCGACGAGGTCGAACTCACCGTCCGGAAGGGCGAAATCGTGATTGCCCGGGTGAAAAAGGTGCGCGAGGGGTGGGCCGACGACGCGAAGTTGATGGTCAAGCTTGAGCCGCGCGGTACCTGGCCGGAAATGCCACCGACGCACTGGATGCTTCACGAGCAGGAGTGGCCGGAGGAAGATCTCAAGTGACCGACGGGACGCCCGTGCGACGTGGAGACGTTGTGGTCGCCGTTTTCGCCAACGCGCAAGGCGGCGAAATCCGCAAACGGAGGCCGTTCGTCGTGATCTCGCCCGATGAACTGAACGAAGTCGCAGATACGTACGTCGCCGCCGGCCTCACCACCGGACATCATCCCTATCGGTATCGCGTGCCCTGCAAGTTCGCGAGTCGCAAGGGACATGTCGTGCTGGACCAGTTGTACACGCTTGATGCGTCGCGCATCGGACCACCGATTGGCCGACTGGCGCCGAGGGAGGTGGTGGAAACTCTCGCCATCCTCCGGGAAATGTTCGCCGAGTAGGGGCGGTTACACAAATCGCCGTCACAGCCGAGATTTCCCGCATGGGAAAAGGCCGACTCGAAGCATTCAGCGATGGCGTCATCGCCATCATCATCACGATCATGGTGCTGGAACTGAAGGTCCCGGCGGGTCACGACCTCGCGGACCTCGGTCCGGTGCTGCCGGTGCTCCTGAGCTACGTGCTCAGCTTCATCTACCTCGGCACTTACTGGAACAACCATCACCATCTGCTGCAGGTTGTGCACAAGGTGAGTGGCGCAACGCTATGGGCGAATCTCCATCTTCTGTTCTGGCTCTCGCTGATTCCGTTCACCACCGCGTGGATGGGCGAATCGCACTTCTCGGAAATGCCGGTAATGGTGTACGGCGGGGTTCTCCTGATGTGCGCCATCGCGTACACCATCCTCGTGAAGATTCTGCTCCGGAATCACGGCGAAGATTCCCATCTCGCCAAGGCGATCGGCGACGACCGGAAGGGAAAGTTCTCGCTCGTGATGTACATAGCGGGAATCCTGCTCGCCTATTCGAACGGGTGGGTGGGCCTCGCCATGTTCGCGGGCGTTGCGGTGCTGTGGCTGATTCCTGATCGCCGGATCGAAAAACAACTTTCCGACGGGGCGTAGCCAGCGCCAGTCGCGCGACTGGAAAGAGCAGGGTCGCCGGTCGATCAGGGTACGATGCGCTTCACGGTCGGATACTTGATGCCGAGCTGCTCCAGATACGTCGCGAACTTAGTGGGATCGTAGTAGAACTTTTTCATCTCTTCGCGATACGGCGCCATTTTGTCGGCGTTGAGCCAGATGGCCGGCATGTCGGTCGGCCCGATTAGCGGTTCATACTTCGTGTCCTTCGTCTGCACGTCGCGGAAGTAGCTCCACGCGTCGGTCACCACTTTCGGTGTGAGCAGCAGGTCGAGAATCGTCATCGCCTGCACCTTGGCTCCCGCCACCACGCCCTTGTGCGCGATCGGCGTGGCCATCGCGATGCTGTTGACCCAGTTGTGCCCCGGCAGTCCGGGAATGTTGGCGGGAAACCGAAGCGTGACCATCGGCACGTTCCAGCTCACGTCGCCGATGTCGTCCGATCCGCGCCCGCCGGCCGCACGTTCCGCCTCGTCCGGATCGCGCAATGGCGAAACCGTGGTTGCCAATCCGTCGGCCGGCGAGCCGATTTCACGTTGCACGGATTTCGCGAGCAGCTGATCGTCGGCGCTCCACGCTGGCAAGCCCACGGCGACCGCGTTGGCGTGCATTACTTCCGCGACCGGCTTGTTCTGGTGAATGCGCCACGCTGAACCGATGATCTGCGCGCTCTTGAGCTCCGTGCCGGTCATCATTGCCGCGCCTTCGGCCTTCTTCTTGGCGTCTGCGAACATCTCGTTCACGCGTGCGTGCTCCGGACTCCTGAAATAGAACCAGATCGAAGCGGTGGGCGGCACGACGTTCGGCTGGTCGCCGCCATCGGGGATGATGTAGTGCGACCGCTGCGCGGGCTCCATGTGTTCGCGCTGGAATTCCCAGCTTTGCGCCATCAGCATCACGGCATCGAGAGCACTCTTGCCGCGCCACGGCGCGCCGGCCGCGTGCGCGCTGGAGCCCTTGAAGTTGAACTTCGCCGAGATCAGATAGAGCGATGGTGCGAGGCCCCACTCGATGCCGAAGTTGTCGCTCACGTGCGCAAAGAGCGTGACGTCGACGTCCTTGAACACGCCGGCGCGCACGAGAAATGCCTTGGAGCCGAGTTGCTCCTCGGCGACGCCGGGCCAGAGCACGAGCGTTCCCGGAATCTTGTCGCGCTCCATGATCTTCTTCACCGCGAGCGCGGCCGCAATCTGCAGCGGCATTCCGGAGTTGTGGCCTTCGCCGTGCCCGGGTGCGCCACTGATGATCGGGTCGTGGTAGCCGACGCCGGGCTTGTTGCTGGCCTGCGGGATGTCGTCGATGTCGGAGCCGAGCGAGATCACCGGCTTGCCGGAACCCCAGCGTGCGACGAACTGCGTGGGCATGCCTGCGACGCCGCGCTCAACCGTGAATCCGTTCTTCTCGAGAATCCCGCTGAGGTACTTCGACGTCTCGAACTCCTGGAATCCGAGTTCGCCGAACGAGTAGACCTGATCCACCATCTCCTGGATCATCTTCGCCTGGCCGCCAATCTCCCGCGCGACCTCGGCTTTGAGTGCCGCGAGCCGCGCATCCTGAGCGGACGATGATTGCGGAAGTCCGATGAGCAGCGCTGCGCACGCGACTGCGAAGTGTCGTGTCTTCATACGTTTGTAGTTCCGAAAAAAAGGAAACGCGAAGCCGGCTCAGATTAGCGGCCAACTCAGGGGACGATGCCGCGCACCGTCGGGTACTTGATCCCGAGTTGCTGCAGGTACGTTTCGAACTTCGTTTCGTCGTAATAGAACGGCGCCTGCAGCGGCCGGTACTTCGCCATCTTTTCCTGATTGAGCCAGATGGGCGGCTGGTCGGTGGCCGAGCAGAAGCACTTGTACTTCGTGTCCTTCGTCTGGACGTCGTTGAAGTACGACCATGCGTCGGTAACGAGTTTCGGCGTGAGCAGGATGTCGAGCATCGTCATCGCCTGAACCTTTGCGCCGGCGACGACACCCTTGTGCGCGATCGGCGTGGCCATTGCGACTGCGTTCGCCCAATTGTGGCCCGGCGCGCCCGGAATGTTCGACGGGAAGCGCAGCGTGATCGTCGGGACGGACCAGCTCACGTCGCCGATGTCGTCGGAGCCGCCGCCGGTGAAGTTCCCGCTGGGTCCGCCCAGCCCGCCGCCCAGTTCTGTCGGGAGGCCGCTCTCACGCACGCCGAGTTCGCGCTGCAGTCCCTTGGCGAGCGTCTGGTCGTTCGCGTCCCACGTGGGCATTCCGACCTTCGTGATGTTCTGGTACATCGCCTCGGCAACGGGGCGCGAGAAGTGTCCGCTCCAGCCCGAGCCGACCATCATCACCGTGTCCAGCTTGGTGCCGGTCATTTCTGCGGCGGCGCGCGCCTTCTTGATGCCGTCCAGGTACATCGGCATCGTCGTTTCATAGTTCTGGTTGCGGAAATAGAACCAGATCGACGACGTCGGCGGCACGACGTTTGGCTGGTCGCCGCCGTCGAGGATGATGTAGTGCGAGCGCTGCGCGGTCACCATGTGCTCGCGCTGGAACTCCCAGCTGTTGGCCATCAGCATCACGGCGTCGAGCGCGCTGTTCCCGCGCCACGGCGCGCCGGCTGCGTGGGCGCTTGAGCCGGCGAATTTGAAGATCGCCGAAATCAGGGCGCTGGAGCCCGACTGGCCCCACGACACGCCGAGGTTGCTGCTGACGTGCGTGAAGAGCGTGATGTCGACGTCCTTGAACACGCCGGCGCGGACGAGCCAGGCCTTGCCGCTCATCAGCTCCTCGGCGACGCCAGGCCAGAGGACGAGCGTGCCGGGAATCTTGTCGCGCTCCATGATCCGCTTCACCACGATGGCAGCCGCGATGTTGAGCGGCATGCCGGAATTGTGGCCCTCGCCGTGGCCGAACGCGCCCTCGACGAGCGGGTCGTGCCAGCCGACGCCCGGCTTGTTGGACGCCTGCGGGATGTCGTCGATGTCGGAGCCGAGCGAGATCACCGGCTTGCCCGAACCCCACCTGGCGACGAAGGCCGTCGGCATGCCGGCGACGTTGCGCTCGATCTTGAAGCCGTTCTTCTCTAGGACGCCGGTGAGGTACTTCACCGTCTCGAACTCCTGGAAGCCGGGCTCGGCGAAGGAGAAGACCTTGTCCACCATCACCTGAATGAGCTTGGCCTCCTTGTCGATGGCGGCGGAGGCCTCGGCCTTCAGCTTCTCGAGCTGCGGTGTGCCGTCGTACTTGTACATGATGTTCTCGGCGGCGTTACCGCCACCACCGCGACCGCCGCGGCCCTGGGCCGAGAGCAGTGCGGGAGAGACCAGCGCGAGGGCGAGAACGAGGGAGAGAATGCGGCGGGGCATCGGTCCTTCTCCTTTATGGTGTTCGAGTGGGGCAATTGTCAGAAAATACGGTCTGTGGCCGCTGGGCGCGACTTTGGCTGGCTACGGGACTTGATGGGGGCCGCAGAGCACGCAGACCACGCAGAAACAACAACTGCTATGGGACCTTTGTGGTCTTTGGAGAGTCGGGAGTTCCACCCAGTCGGGTGATGCGCGCACGAGCGTCGTCCAACTGCGGCTTGGCCTCCGGCGGTGCGTGATCGTAGACGCCGAGGAAAATCGTCGCAAAGCGGATCGCCGCCTCCTTGTTTCCAAGTCCTTCCGCCACACGCGACCGCTGGAGTTGGGTAGCCGCGAATACGCTCGACGCGGCGTCGGCGGCTGGGCCTATGAGATAGCCTTCTGAAAACCGCAACAGCGAGTCGGCAGGTGCGTACCGCTGGTGCTCCGCCAACCACTGGGCGCCGAGGAGTCGGTCCATTGCGAGCGCGGGCCAAACCTTGTTGTCAAGCAGATTTTCGCCATGATAGCGCTCCAGCACGAGCAGCGATTCGGCGGCGGCAGCGGTATTCCCGGCACGGCCGAGCCCGATGGCACGGAGCGACCGCACTGCGATCTGAGCACTTCGGAGCGTATCTCGCGCAAGCGCAGTAACCTGTTGCCTGAGTGCGGCCGAATCTCCACGCACAAGGGCGTTCGCGCCGGCAACCCATCTCGCCTCGACGACTTCAGCCGGAGCGGCAGCGGGATCGGTCAGCGTGGCAAGGACCAACTCGGTGGTGATGGGGCTCGGGACGGTGAGTCCCTGCAACTCGGAAGCCACCCGCCAGCGTGCGAGTTGCCGGAAAACCCGCGTGCGCTGTGTGGAAGGAGTGTTCGTCCTGACGGACTCCACGGCGCCGTCCAGGACGTCAACCTGGCCGTGCATGATGGCGACGGCCATCACGGCCGGGGAGGACAATACGGATACGCCGCCTCCGCCGCCGGGCGCCGCGTACCGATTCAGCAGGTCATCGCGCCGTGCCATCATCTCTGGCCGCTGCGGCAGGGCCGCACTGACGGTCATGAAGCTCGTGGGGCTATATGCGAACCGCGTGAGCGAATCGCGCGCGCTCTCTCGCGCCACCGCGTTGACCTGGGCCGGCGTCGTGACGCTTGTCGCGAACATCAAGTCGGCGGCCTGCGTCCGCGATGAGCCCAGCGGGTGGGCCTCGCTGCGCACGAGCGAGTCGTAGCGGAAAGCCGCCGCGCCTGCGGCCGCGACGTCGCCGGCCGCGAGCGTCGTCCACGCGACATGCGAAGCGGCCTCCAGGTCCGAAGGCATCAGTTCCGCGAGCCGACGCCACGGTGCAATGGCTTCCTTCACCTGGTGGCCGGACTCCGTCGCCCAGTGCGCCAGGAAGTCGGCGCGGGCAAGCAGTGCCGCCGGATAGTCCGGATAACGCGCCAGTAGTGCGTCGAGTCGCAGCAAGTACTCCGACTGCGTTGCCGACGTACCAACGGCGTTCATGAGGAGGCGCTCGCGCTCGGGAAGATCGTCCAGGTGCCGTGACAGGCGAGCGCTGATCGTGGTATCGACTGACTGTGAGAGCCAGTTGCGCGCGAGAATGTACTGATAGTGCGCGAACCAGAACGTGGTGTCCGCATCAATCGCCCGGCGGTAGGCCTCGGCGGCTTCAATGGGGCCACCGCGGGCAAAGAGGCGCTCGCCCTCGAGGAACTCGCGCAATGCCGTTGGGGAGTGTGTCGCGATAGACACGGCATTCGGCGTCGGCGCCGATCCCTTACTCCAGATCTTCCTGAGCAGTCCCCACGTCAGCGAGTCCGTCAGCGCGGAAAGACTGTCGAGCGGAACCGACGCGCTCAGCCTCGCCGTGGGCGTGGACGGCGAGTTGACATCGTACAGCGTGAGATCGGCGCGCATCTGGGTGCCGGCGCGCGCGAGCGTTCCGTGCACGACGCTGCGCGCGCCGAGTTTTCGCGCGATGTCAACGGCATCGTCAACCGAGAGCAGTGCACCCTTCGCCTTGGCGTGGCTGAGCACGGACATGGCGTCGGCCACGCGGATCTCGCCGACGCCATCGAGATTGGCACTCATCGTGCTGACGAGGTTCTGGCCCAGCCGGACGAGCGCGGTGTCGCCGTCAGCGACGGAGAACGGCGTGATGGCGAGCGACTGCGCGCTGACGATGACGTTCGGGCGCATGGCGAACCACGCGGCCACGGCGGCAACCATGACGAGCGCAGCGGCGGCAATGAGCGGCGTCTTCGAACGGCGCGGCACGGCGGCGGGCATCGGTGCCGACGGAGTCGCGGCGGCGGCGGCCTGCGTTCCGCCGGGCGTCGAGACGGCCTCGAGCACGGCCATCATCTCGCCCGCGCTCTGAGGGCGCTTGTCGGGATCCTTCTCCAGCGCGCGCATCACCACTTCGGCCAGTGCGTCGGGCACATCGCTGCGGCGTTGCTTGATAGGCGTGGGCGCGTCGGCCAGATGCGCTTTCAATAGTTGTGACGGCGTTCCGGAAAATGGCGGTGCGCCGGTGATCATCTCGTACGCGACGACGGCTGTGGCGTAGAGGTCGGCCCGGTGATCCGTCGTCGGATCGGCCGCCGCCTGCTCGGGCGCCATGTACGCCGGCGTACCGAGCGCGATTCCGATGGAGGTGAGCTCGCCCGACGTGCCTGAATCCTGCAGCGCCTTCGACACGCCGAAATCGGCAACCACCGCGTGCCCGGCGCCGATGAGGATGTTGTCAGGCTTGATGTCGCGATGAATGACGCCGTGCTTATGCGCGAAGGCGAGCGCATCAAGCGTTTCACGCAGAATGCGCACCACATCGCTGATCTTCATCGGGCCTTCGCGCGCTATCTGTGCACGCAACGGTTCGCCCGAAATGAACGGCATCACATAGAACAGAGCGCCCTCTGCATCGCCCGCAGAAAGGAGCGGCACAACGTGGGGATGCTGCAGCTTGGCGACGAGTTGGATTTCGCGGCGGAACCTGTCCGCGCTCACACCGGCCGACATCTCGACCGAGAGCACCTTGACCACGACCTGACGGTCGAGCGTCAGGTCGGTCGTGAGAAAGACCCGCGACATCCCACCGCCACCGAGTTCCCGGTCAATCCGGAAGGCGGCGCCGAGCGTACGCTGGAGGGCGTCTTGGAGGGGGGTCGTCAATAGGTCCGTGGTCGGGGGCTACGTGAAGCTATGAATCACGCCGACGCCGCACCAGACGACGGGTTATCAGGTAGATCGGGTAACTCGCCACGAGCACATAGAGCGAGTTGACGGTATTGGCCCGGTCGGTCACAAAGCTCCCGACCAGAAACGCAACGGCCGCAGCGAGCAGCAGGCCGGTCACGTACGGATATCCCCACGCGCGATACGCGCGCGGCGTGTCGGGCTCGGTGCGGCGAAGCACAAAGATCGCGAGGAAGTTCACGCCGTACTGCATCACGTAGAAGAAGGCCGCGAGCGCGACGACCGTCGCAAAAGTTCCGCTCACGACCAGCGCGATGATGATGCCGAAACTGAGGAGCAGCGACAGTGTCGGCGTGCCGCCCTTGTTGACCGTAGTGAACACACGCGGCATCAGCCCGTCCTCGGCGAGCGCGAACGGCACGCGCGAGCCCTGCATGATGATCGCGCTTACCGCGCCGAGCATGCTGAGAATCATCACCACACTCACGACGCGTTCGCCGGTCGGCCCGAACACCACATTCGCAGCGCCTGCAGCCGCAAAAGTTTGCTGCCCAAGCTGTTCGATGCCGAGTACGTAGAGAAACGCGGAGTTGAGCGCGAGGTAGACGGCCATGATGGCGACGACGCCCAGTGCCATTGCCCGCGGAATCTCGCGGCCCGGATCGCGCACCTCGCCGCCGAAATAGACAACACCGTTCCAGCCATCGTACGTGTACGCCACGCTCTGAAACGAAATCACGAGCGCTGTCGTGAACGCCATCCCGACCGGGAGCGAGACAGTCGGTGTCGCAGCTGCCGCGGTCGCCACGGCTCCGCCCACCGGCGTCACGAAGAAGCAGGCCGCTGCCACGCCCAGTAGCGCGACGGTCTTGAACAGACTCAGCACCTGCTGCGTGCGATCGCCGGAGCGAACGCCAATCCAGTGAACGCCAACGAGCACGAGCGAAACAACCAGCGCGACCACCGTGGTCATATCTCCCATTGCCGGAACAAGCTGACCGGTCAGTTCTCCAATCGCGATCGAAACCGCCGCTGCGGCCGCGCAGGTCGAGATCCAGTCCGTGTATCCGATGACGAACCCGGGATACTCGCCGAATGCGCGTCTGGCGAAGACATAGTTGCCGCCGGAGCGCGGAATCATCACCGCCAGCTCGGCCATCGTCATCGCGCCGAAGAATGCGTAAATACCGCCGGCGATCCAGACGCCCAGGAAGAGTCCGGCCGATGGGAGCAGCGCAGCGACATCGCCCGGCGTGCGGAGGATTCCCGCGCCGATTGTGTTGCCCACAATGATGGCGACACCGAAGGCGACGCCGAGGACCTTGAGGAGTCCGCCGCGGGCGGGAGGCGAATCGGGAGCTGGCGAGGTCGCAGGTGGCATCGCGCGAAGTTACGGTGCTCACTTCCATGCCGCGAGCGATGCCGGCCTGATGATCGGTGCCGGCAGCGTGATCGCAGTGCTCGGGGGCCTGACGCTCGACATCCACGGATTCGGTGCGATCGTGCTGGGCCAGACGGTGTGGCTCGTCTGGGTCGGAATCGCGTTGCGGCGAGAGAGCTGAGCCGCAGTATCGGCTCAGCTGTGCCCGCGCGCTCGCGCGGCCGGATCGACTCTGTTTACCACGAAACCGATTCGCCGTCGTGGCTCTTCTGCCTTGTCGGGGGCGGCGATCAATCGACGAATCGCGCCAAACAGTGTCGCAAACTGACCGTCATACTTTCGCTCGATCTCGGTGATCTTCGCGGTCAGTTCGATATGCGAGAGCGCCATCGTCCGTAGCCGAACGAACGCTCGCATAATCGCGACGTTCACCGCGACCGCGCGTTTGCTCCGTAGCACACTGCTGAGCATGGCAATGCCGTGTTCCGTAAACACGCGTGGAGCGTAGCGCTGTCCGCCGTGTGAACTTGAGGTCACAATCTGTGACCTCAAGGTTGCTGCCTCGCGCGATGTCAGCCGGAACGCAAAGTCCGATGGAAACCAAGCATGACCCGCAGACCACGAACGAGGTGAATGCGATCACCTTGTGCGCGGCTTTCTGGCGCACGGACGGCCCCTGCACACGCCACGGAACGCGATGGTTCCGACGCGGCGACCTTGAGATCGCAGATTGTGATTTCAAGTGTGTAGGCTCGCCGAAGGTCTCTACAGCGCCGTCAGAGCTTCGTAAGTCTCGGGCCGGCGGTCGCGGAAGAACTGCCAGACGTTCCGAACCTCGCGAATCATGTCGAGGTCGAGCTCAGCCGTGATCAGCTCCGTCTTGTCGCGCGAACCCTGCGCCACGAACTGGCCACGCGGGTCGCAGAAGTAACTCTGCCCGTAGAACTCGCCGATGTTCCACGGAGCTTCGATGCCCACGCGATTGACGGCACCGACGAAATACGCGTTCGCCACAGCGTGCGCGGGCTGCTCGAGTTTCCAGAGATACTCCGAGAGCCCCGCTACCGTCGCCGACGGATTGAACACTATTTCTGCGCCGGCGAGCCCGAGCGCGCGCGCTCCCTCTGGGAAGTGGCGATCGTAGCAGATATACACGCCAATCGTCGCGTACTTCGTGCGGAAGACGGGATACCCGAGATTGCCGGGCTTGAAGTAGAACTTTTCCCAGAATCCGGGCGCGGTGTGCGGAATGTGGTTCTTGCGATACTTGCCGAGGTATGAGCCGTCGGCGTCGATGACTGCTGCAGTGTTGTAGTACACACCCGTCACGTCCATTTCATACAGCGGCACGATGATGACCATCTTGTGTCGCTTGGCGATCTCCTGCATCAGCTTCGTCGTTGGGCCGTCGGGAATGCTCTCTGTGTGTTCATACCACCGCGTGGACTGTTCGGCGCAGAAGTACGGGCCCGTGAAAATCTCCTGCATGCAGAGAATCTGTACGCCGTCGCGGCCGGCCTGCTCGATGATCTCGAGGTGCTTGTTGAGGTTCGCTTCGCGAATGATCGGAAGCTTCTCGCCGGGGTCGCAGGCGTTGGTAGCCTGAATGAGGCCGCATTTGACGAGCCGTGGCATGATGAGTGGCGGGTCGGTGTGAGTCGGGTGTGCGCGCGTGGTGTAGCGGTCAGGACCGTGAGCGTGTGGCGCGCATCAATGCGAAGTAGATGGCCGAACTGAGAGCAAAGGTGACGAACCAGGCGTAGCTGTAGATGTGATCGGCGATCGTGGGCTGGGCAACCACGCCGCCCGCTGTCATTGCGGCTCGCAGGAACCCTGGCACGACAGGCAGAATCCCGACGACGAGTGCGATGATCGCACAGGGGTTGAATCCCTTACGGTAGGTATAGGCGCCTTGCACGCGAAACAACTCGTCGGTGTCAATCTGCTGGCGACGAATCACCCAATAGTCCACGATGAGGATACCGCCGAGCGCGCCCATCAGGCTTGAGTAGCCGATGAGCCAGGTGAAGATGTACGCGGCCGCGTCAGAGTAGAGTCTCCACGGCATCATTGCGACGCCGATGACCGCGGTGATCAGGCCGCCCGTCACGTAGCTGATGCGCTTCGGCGCAAGATTGGAAAAGTCGTTGGACGGCGACACGACATTCGCCGCCATGTTGGTCGTGAGCTGTGCGGCGAGGACAACGAGCGCGGCGAAGATGATCACGCCGGTTCCGCCGATCCACTGCACGAGCGCGATGGGATCCCAGATTGCCTCGCCAAAAATCACGATCGTGGCGCTCGTCACGGCGACACCGACGAATGCGAACGCGGTCATCGTGGTGGGCAGCCCGAACGCCTGTCCGAGCATCTGCGATCGCTGGCTTTTCGCGTATCGTGTGAAGTCCGGAATGTTGAGCGACAGGGTGGCCCAGTAGCCGACGTTCGCGGTGAGCGCGGCGGGGAAGATCGTCCAGAACGCGGCGTGGTTGGTTTGCAACTTCTGCGACTCGGCCAGCACGTGACCCAGTCCGCCACCGTTCCGCACAGCCCAGAGCAGCAGCAGCGCGCCGGCGCCAAGGAGCAGCGGCGCCGACCAGGTCTCGAGCTTCTTGATCCCCTCGGTACCCCGGAGAATGATCAGCACCTGCACCAACCAGAACGCACCGAACGCGACGGCGGTGTGCGCGGGGAGCGTGCTCCACCCGCTCCAGGCGGCGGTCAGCAGTGCGTCGAGCGCGAGGGCGCCAATCCACGTCTGAATGCCGAACCACCCGCACGCGACAACGGCGCGCAGCATCGCGGGAATGTTTGCGCCGCGAACGCCGAAGCTTGCGCGGCAGAGCACGGGAAACGAAACGCCGTATCGGGTACCGGCGTGCGCGTTGAGAATCATCGGGATGAGCACGATCATGTTGCCGAGCAGGATCGTGAGCATGGCCTGCCACCAGAACATCCCGGCGGACATAAGTCCCGATGCGAGCGTGTAGGTGGTGATCACCACGCTCATTCCAATCCAGAGTGCGGCAATGTTCCACGTGGACCACGTGCGCTGTGCGGGCGTGGTCGGAGCGAGGTCGGGGTTCCAGAGCGGACTCGCCGAGATGGGGGAGTCCGCTGAATCGTGTGTGCTGCCTGCCTCCGAGTCCGCCGTCATACGTTCGCAGTCACGCGCCGGCGCTGTCGCTGGTCGCCAAGCCGGCCGACTTGCGCGGCAGCCACTGGCCGCGCCCTTCTTTGCCTACGACCTTGTAGTCGTCAACGATGACGTCGCCGCGCGAGAGCGTCGTGCGCGCGAAGCCGGCGAGTTTCCAGCCGTCGTACGGCGACCAGTCGGCGTTCGTCTCCATCGTCTTTGGCGACACCGTGTGCTGCGTGGTCGGATGGATGATCGCCAGATCAGCGTCGGCACCGACCTGAATGGCGCCCTTTCGCGGGTAGAGGCCCATCATCCGCGCAGGACTCGTGCTCAACTTGTCGCACATCTGCTGCAGCGAAATACGTCCCTCGAGGACCCCGCGCGTGTACGTGAGCGGGAGCAATGTTTCGAGCCCGGGTAGTCCCATCGGGATCTTCGTCCAGTCGCCGTTCCAAAGGGCCTTCTGTTCGCGCGTGAACGTGCACGTGTCCGTGGACACTGCCGACACTTCGCCGCTGTTCAGGCCCTGCCAAAGCCGCGCCATGTCCTTCGGCTTCTTGACTTGCGGGCAACAGGCAAAGAGATGGCCGTCGGGGCCGTCGAAGACCGAGTCATCGAGCACGAGATACTGCACGCACGTTTCGGCGAGCACCGGCACGCCCCGTGCCTGTGCGGCTCGAATGATGTCGGCGCCCTCTGCCGTGCTCATGTGCACGATGTACAGTTGCCCGCCCGTGACTTCGCTCCACATCACGGCGCGCTGAATCGCCTCGGCCTCGACAAAGTTCGGGCGCGTCATGGGATGCAGGCGCGCGCCGTACTTCTTCATCAGTTCCGGAGTGTGGTAGCGGGCGATGAGTTCGTCGAGCACACCCGCACTTTCCGCGTGCACGAGGAGCATCGTGCCGTACTCTTTCATTTTCTCGAGCGTTCCGAACATGGCGCGGTCGTCGGATTGCCATCCCTCCGACGCGTAGATCATGAATTCCTTGAAGGTGCTGAAACCGCGATCCACCATCCCCTTGATCTGGTCTTTGTGCTCGTCCCATCGTGTGACGCAGATGTGAAACGTGTAGTCAATCAGCGCCTTCCCCTCAGCCTTCTTGTGCCAGTTGTCGGCGGCGGCGGAGAGCGAATCGCCCTCGTATGGAATTGCGAAGTCGATCAGGGTGGTGACGCCACCACGCGCCCCCGCCCGTGTGCCGCTGCGATAATCGTCGGCGGAGACGGCCCCCATGAACGGGAGCGCGAGGTGCACGTGCACATCGAGCACACCGGGAATCACGTGATGACCCGCGGCGTCAATCACCTTCGCGCCTGTCGTGTCGAGATTGGCGCCGAGCGCCGCGATCTTCTCGCCGGTAATTCCAACGTCGCCGGTAAACGCACCGGTGGGTGTTACGACGTTGCCGCCCCTGACCACGGTATCAAACTGCATCAGACCGCCGATGGCGCGGCGTAGCCTTCGACCGCTTCGTGGCCACCCTGATAGTCGTCGCCATCGGGGCGACGGATCTCGGACTGCAGTTTCACGCGGTCGCGGCGGATGCCGCGGAAATCTTCGACGCGCTTCCACCCCTTGTCGGCGTGCTTGTCCAAAAAGGCGTCGAGTCCGCCGTTGAGGCGCTTGATCACGTTCGGGCCAACGGCGCTGTCGAGCATGGCGGCCGTGCAGACCTGAACGGTGCCTGCGCCGAGCAGGAAGTACGAGAGCGCCTGATTGAAGTCCGAGACGCCGCCGATTCCCGAGAACGACTTGTCGGGAAATGCCTGCGTCATCCGGGCCATGTTGGCCAGCGACATCGGCAGAATCGCGGGGCCGCCCAGTCCGCCGGATGAGACGAAACCGTCCACGTTGATTTCGAATTCGAGCGACTCGGGGTCAATCACCGGGAGCGACGGGAAGGTGTTCGACGAGACGATCGCGTCCGCACCGCCGCGGAAACACGCGCCCGCCTCCGCGACAATGTCGTGCGTGGCAGGCGTGAGTTTCGTCCACACGGGGATCTTCGCCGCCTCTTTCACCGCCTCGGTCACCACCGAACAAAGACCTTCGTCCCTGCCAATGTTCGAGCCCATGTCCTTTCGGTCCATGTGCGGGCACGAAAAGTTGCACTCGATACCGTCGGCACCGGCGCCCTGCACGGCTCGCGTGAGCGTCTGCCAAGCCTGGAGTTCCTTGTCGCTTCCGGAGCCGGCCATGATCGACGCAATGACGACGCGATTCGGGAACGCGGCCTTGATCCGTTCGATTCGCGGAACCCACCAGTCGAGGGACTTGTCGGAAATGAGTTCCCAGTTCCACGACGAGTGAAGCGCCGAGCCCGGAGCCTTCTTCATTGATACGCGATTGTCGTCGGGCGACGTGCGATTGAACTTGGTCTTGGCCCCGATGACGTTGACGACCGGGTGGAGGCCGATCGTCTTTACGACCACGCCTCCCCAGCCCGCTTCGAACGCGCGCAGGATGTTGTTCTCGCTCTCCGTCGGTGGGGCGGACGAGAGGAGGAACGGGTTCTCGAACTTGATGCCGGTGAACGTCACGCTGCGATCGGCCATGGTCGTCTCCTCGGTGTTACGTCAGCTCATCCAGTTCGTGCCCGCCTCGCGGTTCCACTTGGTGGTCATCTTCTTGGCCTGCGTCCAGAACTCGATCGAACCGTGGCCGGTGATGTCACCGACGCCGAATTTCGAGTCGTTCCACCCGCCAAACGAGAACGGCTCTCGCGGAACCGGTACACCGACGTTCACGCCGACCATTCCGGCGCTCGCGCGCTCCATGACTTTGCGCGCGATTCCGCCGCTTTCCGTGAAGACGCTTGCGGCGTTTCCATACGGTGACGCGTTCTCGACTCTCAGGGCCTCGTCCACGTCACGCGTGCGCACGATGACCATCACGGGGCCGAACACTTCTTCCTGAGCGATCTTCATGTCCGGCGTGACGTGATCAATAAGGGTCGGGCCTATCCAGAATCCGTTTTCGCGGCCTGGTACGGTCGCGCCGCGTCCGTCCACGAGCACCTTCGCGCCCTGCGCTTCGGCCTCATCAATGAACTGAATGATCCGCGCTTTCGCTGCCGGAGAGATAACCGGACCTACGTCCTTGCCCGTTACCATCGCCTGCATCTGCTCGACCATGCGCGCGATGACCGGATCCACGTTTGCCACCGCGATCATTACCGACGCGGCCATGCAACGCTGCCCAGCGCACCCCGACATGGAAGCGACGATGTTTCCCGACGCCATTTCCACGTCCGCGTCGGGCATGACAATGAGATGATTCTTGGCGCCGCCGAGCGCGAGGCAGCGCTTGAGAGTCGCGGTGGCGCGCCGATACACGATCTTCGCGACCTTGGTCGAGCCAACGAAGCTCACCGCCGCAATCCCGGTGTGATCGCAGATCGCCTCGACCGTTTCCTTGCCGCCCTGCACGATCTGCAGCACGCCGTCAGGTAGTCCGGCCTCCTTGAGCAGCTCAGCGATGCGGATCGATGACAGCGGAACCATCTCAGACGGTTTGAGCACTACGGTGTTCCCGAGCGCGAGCGCGTTCGGCAACGACCAGTTGGGGACCATGTTCGGGAAGTTGAACGGGGTGATGCAGGCGACTACGCCCAGCGGATAGCGCTCGACACGGCACTCGACGCCACGACTCACTTCCAGCACCTGTCCGGTCACGATCTGCGGGAGGGAGCACGCGAACTCACATAGTTCGGCGGACTTCAAAACTTCGGCGCGTGCTTCGCTCGTGATCTTTCCGTTCTCTTCGGTCACGAGCGCCGCGAGCTCGTCGATGTTCTGCTCGAGCAGTGTCTTGTATCGATAGAACACCTGCACCCGTTCCTTGATCGGCGTTCCCGACCAGCCGGGGAACGCACGTCGCGCGGCCTGCACGGCCAGATCGACCTCGGGGTGTCCGGACATCGGAACCTGGGCGATGACCGATCCGTCGCTCGGATTGAATACGTCGAGGCGATCGAGATCAGCAGCTGCGCGCGGGCTCGAGCCCGGCGTGTCGGCGATGACGTTCGGTACAGTCGCGTACTTCAGTGGCACGGTAGGCTCCGAAATGAGAACGACCTCTATTAACAGTTGCGGTCCACCTCGACGCAAACAAGTCGTCTGGACCGCTTTCACGAGTCTACGGAATCGCCCCCGCCGCCCCGGCACGACGCGGATCGGCACCGGCGGTCACCTTCTTGCCGTCAATCGAAACAGCCGCCCCGTAGCCCTCGCGGAGTTCACCCATGAGTGAGACGAACGTGAAGTCGTAGCCCATCTCACGCATCCGTTTCAGCACGTCGGGCGAGAAACCGTCCTCGATCTGCACCATCACGGGCCCCGGTGTTGCGCCGCGGCCTCCCCGACCGACCGCGCCGCGACCTCCTGCGCCGCGACCTCCGCGTCCACTTCCAGCGTTACCCGCTCTGCCAGTTGGGAGAGGTGGTGGTTCCGTTGGTACGAATGCGCCACCGCCGCCACCGCCGCCGCCGGGAAGGAAGCGCGGAAGTTCGAGCGCCTGTTGCGGCGAGAGCCCGTAGTCCATCAGGCCGAGCAGAATCTGGTACACGCCGGACGTGATCCAGGCGTTGCCGGCAGCGCCAACCGCGAAAACGGGCTTGCCGGCGCGCATGACGACAGTCGGCGAGATCGTGCTGCCGTGACGCGCAAACGGCAGTCGCGATCCGTACGAGGTCGGATTCGTTCCGTACGACGTGAGTTTGTCGTTGGAAATGAATCCAAGCCCCGGCGATACGTAGAACGTTCCGCCCCAAGTGCCCAAAGTCTGTGTCACCGAGACGGCGTTGCCCTCATTGTCAGCAACGACGAACGCCGTGGTTCCGCTGGCGTGGCAGTACGTGACTTCGGCGGCGTGCTCAGCACCGCAGCCGCGTTCTTCCATCGCGTCCGCGATTTGCTCGAAGTGCGGCTGCACGCTCGACCCAAGAGCGTCATCCGCCGGCTTGCTGCATCCGAGCGAATCGGCAGGCAGTTCCGCCGTGCGGACTGCGCGATCGGGCGAGAAGCAGCTCCAGCGGATTCGCGCCGTGTCCTTGCTCGTCTGCGGCACGATGTTGACTGGCCAAAACGCTGGATCAGCAACTTGTCCGCGCCGCACAAGCGACCACGACGCCAGCGTAGCGTGCAAGGTGGCTGCGTTTTCGGTGTAGATCTTCTGCGAGCCGGCCAGTTCGAGGAGATTGAACTTGCCGACGAGATCGGCGCCGCCGGAAACGGGCGGCGCGCTCGAATAGAGCGTGAAGCCACGGTACGTTCCGCTTACCGGTTCACGATCGACCGCGAAATAGCGATTGAGGTCGCTCACCTTCATCGCGTTGCCCTTTGCGTGCAGATCGTTGGCATACCGTTCGGCGACAACGCCGCGATAAAATCCATCCGCGCCACGCTCGGCGACCTGCTCGAGCGTCCACGCGAGGTCGGGGTTCTTCACAGTATCGCCGGCGACAACGGGATTGCCGTTTCGGAAGAACAGCTTCGTGCTACTCTCGTACTTGGCGAAGTGTTCGCGTTCGGTCTGGAGAGTGGTAGCGAGTCCGTCGCTTACTTCGTAGCCGTCGCGAGCCGCGCGAATTGCCGGCGCGACGATGTCCTTCCACGACACTTTGCCTGATCCGTACTGTTTGAACGCGCTGTACATCCCCGCGATCGTACCCGGCACATTGGTGAGTACCGGGCCATCGCTCGGGTAGCTTCCGTCGACGAGAAGCGACGTGTTGTCGAGTCCGGCGTCTTCAGGCACGCGCGTCATGAACTCGATGAGCTTCGGCGTTCCAACCTTCGCGAGTGCAATGACCATCTGGCCGTAGCCGCCCGGGCCGCTCGCGTCGGGCTCAACCACGCCGAGCGCGAAACTCACCGCTGCGGCCGCATCAACGACATTTCCGCCCGCGGCCAGAATCTCCAGGCCGGCGGCGGTCGCAACCGGGTGCGCACTGGAAACTGCCGCGCGACCCGTGGCCGGTTGGCGCAGCAACGGCCGTTCCCGATTCATCCGGAACATCACTCGCTGGAGTTCTTCGTCGTCCTTCGCCGTGGCCGCCTGCGCGCGGTACTTCTCGCGCAATGCTGTCCACTGCTTGAGCCGGTCCGACGCGTCTGCGCCGGAGTAGTAGAGCTTCGCCGACCGCTCCCACACCTGTTCGAACACGGCGGTGTTCCGACCCGCTGCGGGGCGCGAGGCATCGATCGCCGTTTCACGAAGGCCAACATCGGGCGCCGTCGGTGCGGTCACGAGCATCAGCGGGAAGCGCTTGCCGAATGGTTCGCGCACGGCGCGGTCGCCGAGGCGGGCCGGGTCTCCGTTGTATCCGGGCTGGCTGTCGTCCACTTCGACGATGGCGAGCGTCTGTCCGTCCGGCGACCAGGCGATCTCGCCGCGCTGTGCGGTCGCGTAGTTCGTGTACATCGCATTGGCAGCCACGACGAACGTGCCCGCGCGTTCGCCATTTCCGGCGCTCGCGGAAAAGGCGATCCGCGATCCGTCTGGCGCCCACGCGAGCGACTCGGGCATCCGCGCTGCGACGGCCACGCCGTCACGCTCGCTTGCAATGTTGCGAATCAGCAGACGGCGGCCGGTCTCGAAGACCTGGATGTAGGCGATACTCGATCCGTCGGGCGAGTATTCCGGCGCGAGTTCGGACTCTTCCCGGTTCGTCAGCCGACGCTCGCTGCCGCTTGCGTCGCGAATCCAGATGCGCGCCGAGCCACCGAATCCTCGCACGAAGGCAACGCTCCCGTTCGGTTCCACGGATGGCGCGCTGTCGTCGAATCGCGACACCGTGATCCGTTGCGGGTGATCGTTCAGGCCGTCTGCGCTGATCGCCATCCGCCAGATGGAGAACGAGCCGCCCTCGTTGGACGAGTAATAGATGTGCGAACCGTCCCGCGACCATTCAGGGTCGCGGTCCCACGCGGCTCCGCTCGTGATCTGAACCCACTTTTTGCTCGCCGCCTGCTGAACGAAGAGGTCGCCGTCAATCGACACGGCCAGCCGACCGTCCGGTGCATAGGCTGGCGCGCGTGCGCCACGAAGTGGTTCGGCGGCCTGTTGTTGGGCCGGCGGGGCGGCGTGCAACAGCACTGCAGCGATTAGAGCGAAGGACACGTGAGCAACTCCGGCGAATGGCAATTGTTCAAACATATCCCGGCACCACGGCTGGGCGCACGAGTCGGCGAGGGCGCCGCGCCACAGGTATCGCAGTGAGCGCTGCTTCCACTGGCGGCGCACTTGCCTGCCGATGCATCATCAGGCCTATGACGTGGATCAAGACGATCGACCCAATGACCGAAGGGCCCGTTCGCGAGGCAACGCTCGCACAGGCCAAGCTTTACCCGCGCGAGTACGCCACGACGACCAATCCGTCACTCCGCCCTGAGGAGAAGATCGGGGCGAGCCATTCGCTAATTCCCGACGTGATGCGTCACGCGTTCTCGACGTTCGGCGCAGCGATGTCGCCGGATCTTCCGCTCGAGCGCCGCCATCACGAGATGATTGCGACGGTGGTCTCGGTGATCAATCGGTGTCGGTATTGAATTGACGCTCACGCAGAGTTTCTGCGTCGCGTGACGAATGATGAAGCTCTGGTCTCAGCGCTGCTCGAGGACTGGCAGACCGCGCCGGTGGACGCCAAAGAGATGGCGATGCTGGAATACGCGGTGATGATCACCGAGGATGCCGAGCAGATCGGTCCGGAAACACTCGACGGGCTTCGCGCACACGGCTACGACGACACGGCAATCCTGCAGATGGCCGCCATCGCTTCGTGGTTCAACTACATCAATCGAATGGCGGATGCTCTTGGAGTAGGGCGGTAGTTGGATGTGAGGAGGGCGAGTGAGGAGTGAGGAGGAAGTGAGGAGTAAGGAGTAGGGGGGTGGGGTGGGGGGCAGTCGGAGTCGTCCCGTGCGCGGATGCGATCTGCGCGGATTCGGATCATTCGCGAAATCCGATCACCCATAGAGCCGAGACGCCGGCGGATCGCACGGCGCCCCGCCGGACTCAGCGCACTACCTCGATGCGAGAAATCACGTCGCCCTCGAAGATCCCGTCCACGACGTCGATTCCGTCACTGATCTCCGCAAAAACCGTATAGTCGCGATTGAGCCGCAGGTTGTCGCGCACGTTCACGAACCACTGTGCGTCGCCCGTGTCGTGTTCGCCCGTGCTGAGTCCCACCGTGCCGCGCGCGTGAGGAACCGTGCCGAGTTCGTCGCGAAAGAAACGGGGATGCCCGCGAAACTCATTGGCTCCCGGCGCTCCGCCCTGGATCACGAAGTCCGCTTCCACGCGGTGCCACTGATTGCCGTCGTACCAACCCGAGCGGGCGAGCGCGAGTACGCGCGCGGCCATCACCGGGGCCACGTCACCGCGGAGGCGCACGGTGAACGAACCGCCGCCGCTCGAATCGGCCATCACCACACGGAGCCGCACCTCGGCGCCAAGTGCGAGCCGCGCGGCATTCGGTGGCAGCTCGATCGGTATTGGCACGCAGGTGTGAGTTGCGTTCGCGACGCCGATCGAGATTCCGATTGCCGAGTACGCCTCCGCGATTCGGCAGTCGTAGTCGGTTGCGAGCGGGGCGATGCGCGGCCAGTCGGCCTGCTTTGCGAATTCCGCGACCCTCGTGGCAACGGCGGCCCGAATGCGTCGCGATGTTTCGCTGGAGTCGCGCTGCAACCGCATCGCCGCGGCGATACTTGCCGTGAGAACGTCAGTACCGCGCGGTGACTCCTTCAAAGCCGTCGCGGCAGCGCGAACAACTTGCCCTCCACGCGCCGACATCGCCGCGATGAACACGTCGTCCGCCGAGTGACCCGCAACTCGGGCCAGTCCGCCGATCGCGGTTTCCCTGACGTTGTCGTCTCCGTCCGCGGCCAGCCGGCGCAACACCGTCGTGTCGTTCAACGTGGCCGCCGCGCGCGCGGCGTAGATGCGCACCTCTGGAATCCTGCTCGCCGTGAATCGAGGGAGCGCTGTCCGTGCGTCGGCCGGAGCGATCCGGGTCAACGCAGTGAGTCCGTGCGCTGCGCCATGCCACGAGACGCCACCACTCGTTCTCGCGCTGGTCGTTGGTACGACGCGAACCCACTCGCGAAGAATCCCGGCGATCGCGTTGTCGTTGGCGCACGCTGAGGTCACAAGATCGGCGCCGCGCAGGCGCACCTGCCACGCGTCGTCGTTCAACGCGCCGAGCAGTATGGCGCAGTCGGAGTTGGTACGTCCGAGCGCGCGATAGCGGAGTCGCCACGCCGGCTCTTCACCGAACGTCGGTGGGGCAGGGAGCGCGGGGAGCGAATCACGCAGCGCAAAAAGCGGATCGCGGGATCGGCCCATTCCGCGCTGGGCGATGACGCGGATTCGAGCGTCGCTATGGCGCAGCCCATCTACGTACGTGGCAAGCGTGGTGTCTCGATGGTCCTCGGCGAGCAGCAGCCGTTCAACGAGTTGCGCGTCGGCGCGCGAAAGCGCGGCACCCTGCGCACTGAGCGGCGCAGCGGTCGCAGCGGTCGCAGCGGTCGCAGCGGTCGCAGCGGTCGCAGCGGTCGCAGCGGTCGCAGCGGTCGCAACCGCGATGGCGAGTCCGACGGCAATCGTATGTACGTGCACAGTCATCCCCTCACGTGTTCGAAGATCAGCCACGTTTCGATGTGCCCCACTTCCGGGCGGGCAATGAAGTGATCGAGCGCCAGGTCGCGGAGATGATCTGTGTCGCGCGCCATCACGTGGACGAGAAAATCGTTCTCACCTGCGAGGTGATGTACCGCCTTCACCTCACCGAGCGCCAGTACGCCGGCGCGAAAAGCGTCGTACTGCTCGCGTGAGTGCCGCTGCAGTCGCACGGCAATCATCGCTTCAAGTGTGAACCCCAACGCGGCCGGATTGATCTCGGCGTGGAAGCCGCGAATCGCGCCCGATTCCGTGAGTTTGCGCACGCGTTCATGGCAGCTCGACGGCGCGAGCCCGACCGTCGCGGCGAGCTCCTTGTTGCTCAGCCGACCATTGTTCTGCAGAGCGGACAGAATCTTATGATCTGTTCGGTCAATGTCCTGAAATGGCACCACGTCTCCGAAGAAGATTCGTTGGAAATGTCAATGAACGAATAATATATTGCAAGTAGGCTCATATCCTGCGAGGTGTTCGGTGATCAACAGAGTGGACACAGCCGCGGTGCATGCTGCGCGAAACGATTTCCGGGTCCTCGGCGTGCACGCCCCGCCGCTCGATCTCTCGACCACATATCCAATAGAAGATCTGTCCGACGCGACCGCTGATCTCGACGCGATGCTCGGCGGCGATCGACCGCGAAGCGAGAAGATCTATGCGCGGCTCGACAACCCAACGGTGAGTCGGTTCGAGCGCGCGTTCGCCGAACTCGAGCACGCGGACGATTCTGTCGCGTTCGGTTCCGGAATGGCCGCCATCACCGCAGTGTTGCTCGCCGCCAAGCAGCGCGGGAATCACGTCGTTGCCGTGCGGCCCATTTACGGAAGCACCGATCATCTACTCACCTGCGGACTGCTCGGCATGGACGTCACGTGGGCCACGCCCGAAACCGTCGGCGAATCGCTGCGCAAAGACACGTCGCTCGTGATGATTGAGACGCCGGGAAATCCGACGCTCGCGCTGGTGGACATTGCCGACGTCGTGCGTCAGGCGGGCAAGGTTCCCGTTGTCGTTGATTCGACGTTCGCCACGCCGATTCTTCAGAACCCGATCGCGCTCGGCGCGACGATGGCACTGCACAGTGCCACCAAGTACATCGGCGGGCACGGCGATGTGATTGCCGGCGTTGTTGCCACGAATAACGAGTGGGCGAAGCAACTCCGTATCGTGCGGTTGCTCACCGGCGCACTTCTTCACCCCATGGCCGCCTACCTGCTTCATCGCGGTCTGCAGACGCTGCCGATTCGCGTGCGCGCGGCTCAGGCGTCGGCGATGGTGCTCGCCGAGCGACTCACGAATCATGATGCGGTGGAGGACGTGCGCTATCCCGGCCTCCCCGGCTGTGATCCTCACAACATCGTTGGCACGCAGATGGCGGGGCCCGGCGCGATGATCGCGTTTACGGTGCACGGCGGACACGACGCGGCGGCGGTGATGCGCGCCGTGAACCTGGCGACGCCCGCGGTCTCACTCGGCTCGTGCGACACGCTCATTCAGCATCCGGCGGGGCTGACGCATCGTGTCGTCGAGGCCGATGCGTTGGCGGAGCAGGGAATAAAGCCAGGCATGCTGCGGCTGTCGGTCGGGCTGGAGCACGTCGAGGACCTCTGGAAGGATCTCGATGGGGCGCTAAAGGCGGCGGTCGGCGCGGAGGAGCTGGTAGGAGCGCGGTAGGCGACGCTGGAGTTACGTTCGAGCTTCACCCCGGAGGGAGTCTTAACCGTGCGCAGGCTAATTGTCGCCATCGCCATCGCTGCGTTCTCAGTGGCCGGAACGGCCCACGCCCAGCAGTATGACGTCGTCCTCGCCAACGCCACGATTGTCGATGGCAGCGGAGCCGCTCGCTACACAGGTTCGATCGGCATCACGGGCAATCGCATCACACGCGTGGCGCGCGATCAGATTCCCGCCGCGCAGGCCAAGCGGGTCATAGACGTCAAAGGCCACGTGGTCGCGCCCGGGTTCATCGACATGCATGCGCATCTCGAACCTCTTCTCGACATGCCGGACGCCGAGAGTTCCGCGCGCCAGGGCATCACGCTTTCGCTCGGTGGCCCCGACGGTGGCGGACCGTGGCCGTTCGGCGCGTATCTCGATTCGGCCAGCCGCTCGGGACTTGGCATCAACGTCGCCTTTTTGGTTGGGCACAACACGATTCGGCGCACCGTGATGGGAACCGCGAATCGCGCGCCTACGACGGCAGAACTCACGAGAATGAAGGCGATGGTCGCGCAGGGAATGCGCGAAGGTGCGTTTGGAATAAGCACGGGGCTTCGCTACGTGCCGGGTTTCTACGCGAGGCTCGACGAGGTTGTCGAGCTGTCGAAGGTCGCAGCGGCGTCGGGTGGCATCTACACATCACATCTCCGCGAAGAAGGGCTTGGCTTGATCGAAGGCGTAGCCGAAGCGCTGGAGATCGGACGGCAGGCGAAGATCCCGATCGTGCTCACGCATCACAAGGCGGTCGGCCAGCAGATGTGGGGCAAGAGCGTCGTCACGCTCCATATGGTTGACTCGGCGCGGGCCGCGGGCACCGACGTGATGATCGATCAGTACCCGTACACGGCGAGCTCAACCGGCTTCGGCGTACTGATGCCGAACTGGGCGATGGCCGGCGGCGTCCCCGAACTCAGGAAGCGGCTCGACGACCCCGAACTTCGCAATGCGATCGAGAAGGGAATCCTCGACCTGCTGCTAAACGACCGTGGCGGTGGCGACCTCAGGCGCGTGCAGTTCGCCAGCGTGTCGTGGGATCCGTCGCTCAACGGCAAGACGCTCTACGACTGGGCGGTGAAGCGCGGACTTCCGCCTACTCCCGAAGGCGCCGTGTCGCTCGTCATAGAAGGTGTACTCAACGGCGCGCCCTCGATGGTCTTTCACGTGATGGACGAAGCCGACGTGCGCCGAATCATGGCGCATCCAATGACGATGATCGGAAGCGACGGGCGACTCTCCGAACCCGGGCCAAACGTCCCACACCCACGCAACTACGGCACGTTCCCGCGCGTGCTTGGCGAATACGTGCGCGTGCAGAAAGTGCTCACTCTCGAGAACGCCGTGCAGAAGATGACCGGCAATCCGGCGAAGCGGCTCGGACTCAGCGACCGCGGTTGCCTGCGAGAAGGGTGCGTCGCCGACATCACCGTGTTCGACCCCGCGACGGTTTCGGACAAAGGGACGTTCACCGAGCCGCACCAATACCCGGTGGGAATCGAGTGGGTGTTCGTGGCGGGGCAGGCGGTAGTCGCGGACGGGAAGATGACTGCGCTGCGGGCGGGCCAGGTTCTGCGCCGCAAGTAACGACAACAGCGAGTGGACGGCTTACGGTTGACGGCTGCAGGTCGTGCGCACAACCGACAACCGACAACCGTGAGCCGTAAACCGTCTACCGTTTACTCGTAATTGTCGTATCGATCCTGGTCACTGCAGCCACTGCCGCGCCGAGCATCCTCACCCGGATATCATCCACGTCACGGCCTATGTACGCGCCGAGCCTGTTGAATACAGTGCGCGCTTTGGTGTTCTGACCCGTCTTGAGCAGCGCCACCACCGCGCCGTCGCGGAACGTGTCCGGGTCAATCCAGTTGAGACTGTTCTCAATCGCAAATAGGACGGGATCGATGTCGGCGGCGGCAGCGATCCAGTTGTATCCCGATATCGCGCGCATGAACCGCACGGCCGAGACTGCATCGTCCGGTGCTCTCTGCGTCTTGAGGAACTGAAGCACCGGCTGATAGAACGATTCGTCCGCCCATCCCATCGTTCCGCCGTGCGTGTCCTTGTCCACCTGCTGCACGAGTCCGATGAACTCGGGCCAGTCGACCGGCGGGTGATTCATGGCCATGCGGTCGTTGAGCGTCTGCTTCCGCGCCGCCGCCGCGCGCCAGCGCACGCGATCGTCGGCGGCCACGAACGGTCCACGTCCCAGCCGCAGCGCCGCCGAAATGGCGCGCGCGCGCACGCGCTCGATGCCGAGCGGTGCCAGCGGATCGTTCACCGGGTCGATACGTCGGCTAGCCAAGAGCGCCGCCAAGTCGAATCGGGAATCGCCGAGTCCGGCAAACCCGCTTGCGAACCGTTTCTCGTAGCGCGCCTGCTCGGTGGCGATGTCGAGGAGTGGATAGAAATCGGAGTTTGCACCTGAGCCGTCTTCGATCAACGGCGCGAGCACTTCGCGCGTCGCGAGTCGAGTTCCTTCAACCGCCGCGGGCGTGAGAGTGATGAAGCGCCGGAGATCGTGCTGCACGTCGGGAAGGCTGTAGACGGACCAGTCTGGTGCAGGGAGCGTGGGCATGTTCGACGCGACAATCAGAATGTCCACGTCGGCTGTGAGAAAGATTTCGTATGAAGCAAAGTTCTTGTGGACGGCTTCGATCACCGAGAACACCAGAGCGTCATCTATCTCGTACAGATGGAGCCACTGCCCGAACACACCGTTTGGTGTGAGATACGTGCGAACGCGCTGGTAGAACTCATCCGTGAACAGGCCGCTCACACCGCTTACCCACGGGTTGGACGGCTCGGAGAGGATGAGGTCGAACTTGCGGTTTGCGGCAGCGAAAAAACTCTTCGCGTCGTCGTGCACGAAACGCGAGCGCGGATCGTCGAACACACGCCGGTTTGCCGGATAGAACATTCGCGAGCCGTTGATCATCTCCGGTTCGATGTCGATCGTCACGAGCTCTTGCAGCGTCGGGCTGCCGAGGAGGAAATGACTCGACATACCAGACCCGTTGCCGATCACCGCTGCGTGCGTTGCGTCAGGGACGTGGGCAAGCGTGGTAAGTGGGAGCAGTACCTGCGTGGACTCGTCGCCGTCGATGCGTTTGACCGCCGCGTCGACGCTGTCGTCCTCGAACCACGCTGCAGACAGCGACGCGTCAGGCTTGCCGTTGGTCGTGATCGAATAGGTCCCGTCGCCGCTCTTTCGGACGCTCACGGAAGCAGTGCGCCCGTCGCGATAGAACACAACGCTCTCCGAACGCTCGCCGGGCTTAGGCACGGTCCCATATCGGAACACGCCGCTCATCAGGATTCCGCGATCGAAATTCGCGTTCACCGCGCCAGTGACTACGACGAGCACCGTCGCGCCAATGAGCGCTACCGCAAAGCGCCGCGTATCAGGGCGTTCGCGTCCGGCAATGAACATCAGCCAGACGCCGAGTGCCATGTCGATTACGCCGCCCGTGATGAGCAGCGCCTTCACGCCAATGAGCGGCATCAGGACCAACGCAGCAAGTGCCACGCCAACAATGGACCCAAGCGTGTTGATGCTGTACACGGCGCCAATCGATCGTTCGCCGCCGCCCGCGCTGATCAGGATGCGCGTAATGAGCGGGAGCGTGACTCCGGCGCAGAATGTGGCCGGCACCATTACGGCGAGCGCGATGCCGTACTTGGCAACCGTCAATACGCTGTACCCTTCGGAATTCTGGTCGAGCGCCTGGATGAGGAACGCCATCCAGTCGAAGCTGGAGAGGTAGGCGGTGAGCGTCATGATCGCCAACGCTCCCATCGCCCACTGCGTCACCGCGAGCGCACGGATCGGATCACGGAACGAGTCGGCGCGCTTGCGAACCCAGAACGCGCCAAGCGCGAGTCCGAGGATGAACGCCGAAAGCATGAGCTCGAATGAGTGCGTCGCGCTTCCGAGCACGAGCGACAGCATGCGCACCCACGCGATCTCATATATGAAGCTCGAGAGCGCGGTCCCGGCGGCGACGGCGAGCATTATGCGCCAGAGGAACGGCAACGGCAACGGTAACGGCGCCGCGGCAGTCCACGGTGGGGTCGGCGGCGCGACTGCTGGCGCGACTGCTGGCGCGACTGGTTCTGTGACGGGCGCTGCCGCAGCTCGAAGGGGCTCGTCGTCCTCCTTCATCCTCACGGCCGCGTACACGGTGAGGCCCACGAGGATGTTCACGACAGCAGCCGTGAGAATCGTTCCCGGAAGCCCGACGAGCGCGATCAAGTAGAACCCGGCTATCAAAACGCCGGCCGCAGCTCCGATTGAATTCGCAAAGTAAAGAAGGCCGAGCACGTGCCCGCTGTGCGCGCGCCCGTCCGGTGAAACGCGTCGCAGAAAACCGGCCGTCATCAGCGGGAACGTCATGCCGAGCAACACCGACTGCGGGAGGATGAGGAGCGCGGCCATCGTCCACTTCACCAGCGTCAGCGTCGCACCACCGGAGAGCGACGGAAACACCGACGAGTAAGCGAAAGCGGTGGTGGCCTGGAAGATCTCGTGAAAAAAGAGTCCGAGCACACCGACGATCACTTCGATTGCCGCATAACCGAGAAGCGGTTCGCGAATTCGCGTGGAACGTCCCGCAGTGATCGCTGCGCCGGCCGACATGCCGCCGAGGTAGATCACCAGGACGATGACCTGCGCATACGCCGAGTGACCGACGAAGAGCCCGAGATAGCGGCTCCAGATGGCCTCGTACATCAGTCCGGCCGCGCCGGACAAAATGAATATGAACGTGAGGAGGGCGGGCATCGTCGGCTAAAAACTATAGGGCCGTCACGGCTGGAACTACTTCGGGTGCGGCATCTTCGGTCCAACGAGTCGTTCGAGAATGTCGATTGCGCGCTCCAACTGCGCGACGTCCCGCGTCGGGAGTCGAACGATTTCATTCGCCAGCGCGGTGATGCGCCGTCTCCGCCCGTCGTCGAGGAGGCGCTCACCCTTTGGCGTGACGCGCACGACCACGATGCGCCGATCACTTTCCCGCTGCGTGCGAACGGCGAGACCTCGCGCCTCGAGGTCGGCCACGATTCGCGTAATCGTCGGCGGGCGTACCTGCTCGGCGTGGGCGAGTTCGCCGAGTGTGAGGCTGCCGCGAAAGACGATCACGGAAAGCGCGGAAAGTTGTGGGGCAGAGAGGCCCGCGCTCGTATCCTCGCGCCGCACACGTCGCAGCAGGTGAATCGCTGTGGAATGGAGCCGGTCGGCGACCTCAAGCGAGGCGCACGTTGCGCGTGGGTGTCTTGCGGGCATGGGCAGAGTGAATATATTTAGCTTTGCTAACTAACGTATGGGCCGCGACGCACGGGAGCAACCCGGCGGCCGGCCAGAACGCGGTGCGGTGCACTGCCGGAGGATGTATGGCGGAATCATCGCAGGTCCTGGGCGTCGCGCAGATCGCGATCACGGTGAGCGACGTACCTCGCGCGATTGCGTTCTATCGCGACCAGGTTGGACTTCCACAGTTGCCCATCCCGGCACCGCCTACGATGGGATTTCTTTCGATGGGCGACGTGCGGCTGATGATCTCTCAGCCCGAGCCCGGCTTCACTCCAGGCGGCGGCACCGTGGTTTAGTATGAAGGTCGGAGACATCATGGCGACAGCCGCTTCCATGAAAGAGAACGGCGTACCGTTCACCGGCGATCCACATCTCATTGCGAAGCTTCCCGACCGGGAAATATGGCTCGCCGAGTTTCGCGATCCCGACGGAAGTGCGGTCGCCTTGATGAGCGAAGTCGAGACATGACTTGATGTTAGGCGGATATTCGGATCGCTGAAACGGCGCCGAATCACTCGCCTCGTCGCACTGACTCTCTGGTCAAAATAGCTAACCAGTCACCCCGTTGCGCGCAAGCAGGCACTTGCATAGAATGCAAGCGCATACTTGCACTCACTCTCCACGGGTTTACTGATGGCTCTTCCGACACGCGAACACATCTTGAGCGCCGCTGCGCGCCTCTATGCCGAGCATGGTTTCCGGGGAACGACAACGCGAGCGATCGCCGAATCGGCCGGCGTGAATGAAGTCACGCTCTTTCGGCTGTTTGGAAGCAAGGAAACACTGATCATCGAAGCCATGCGCGTGCATGGCGTGCCGGTGCATGTGGGAACGCTTCCGGAAGTTCCGCTGGATCCAGCGAAAGAGCTGACTTCATGGGCGACTCAGACGAGCACGGTGCTCCTCTCGATGCGTTCCATGATTGTCCAGGCGATGAGCGACGCTGAGCATCACCCCGAAATGCCGAAGTGCGTCGCTCGCGGCGCCGACGCCGCGTTCGACGCGATTCACAGCTATCTCGACCGTGTGCGTGAGCACGGCTTCATCCCCACAGACGCCGAAACACATAACGCCGGCGGAATGCTCATCAGTTCGCTCTTTCACGACGCGATGTCGCGCGAAGTCATGCCGCAGTTCTTTCCGCCGATCGCCGACGCGCCGGCCACGTACGCGCGCCTTTGTCTCCGAGCGTTGCAGTACGACCCATCGAAATCCGCCGCGCAGCGGCGCGCTTCCTGATGCCTTCCCTGATCCATCAACCGACGCATCCATATATGCCCAGGATTTTCAAACGACTCTTCGGCGCGATGGTTCTTTCGTCCGCCATCACCATGCCCGCTTTTACGCAGGGCGCGGCGGCAATGAACATCTCGCTTGCCGACGCGCTTCGTCTGGCGGCCGGCGTATCGCACGCCGTGCGCTCGGCAGATGCCGGTGTGCTTCGCGCGCGAGGCATGCAGTCGCAGGCGCGGGCGCAGTACTTCCCGCAACTGACTGCATCCGCTGGCTATCAACGGACACTGCAGAGCCAGTTTCAGGAGATCTCCAAGCGCGACCAGCCTTCTGGCGGCTCGTCAGGCGGCGGGAGCGACACTTCGAGTTCCGGAACCGACTTTGGCTCCATCGGCAAGATCTTCGCGTCGCCGGTGACTCAGACCATCGCGCTCAATTTTTCTCAGAGCATCTTCACTGCCGGTCGGCTTCGGGCGTCGAATGCTGCGGCTGGCGCGGCCCGCACTGCGGCCGACATCGGCCTCGACGCGGCTCGTGCGCAAATGGTGCTCGACGTCGCCCAAGCATACTACGATGCCGTCGCGGCCGGACAGCTAGCCGAAATCGCCGACAGTACGCTCGCACAGGCGGAACGTTCGCTGCTGCACACTTCGCTCGCGTACGAAGTGGGATCGGCGTCGGAGTTCGACATGCTTCGTGCCCGCGTGGCGCGCGACAACCAGCGTCCCGTCGTGATTCAGAGTCGTGGCAACCGCAGTGTGGCGATGCTCCGAGTACGGCAGCTGCTGGGCATTCCGCTATCACAGCAAATCGCCCTCACCACCACGATCCGTGATGAAGGCGCCGCGGTGGCCGCCGGGCCGATGACGCTCGATCGCGTCATCGAGATTCCCGGAACCGATCGCACTGTCATGCCAGATACGTCGGCGACGCGGCGATCCAGCGTGCGCCAGGCGGCAGCGAACGTGACCGCGCAACGCGCCGCGCTGCGTGCGGCCAACTGGCAGCGCCTTCCCTCGCTGCAGGTCACGTCCGCGTATCAGCGGTTCGGTTACCCAACTGACGGTGCAGTCTTTCCGAATTCGCTCGGACTGTTCTATCCGAACTGGACGGTCACGGCGGGCTTTTCATTCCCGCTTCTCACGGGCGGCCGCCTTACGGGCGACCGCTTGGTCGCCGAGGCGAACCTCACCGAAGCCGAGGAGTCGCTGGCGCAGGCAAGAGAGTTCGCCGCACTCGACGCCAGTACGGCGGTGGTTCAGCTGGAACAGTCTCAGGCGGCGTACGCGGCCAGCGTGGGCACAGATGAGCAGGCTGCAAAAGCGTACAGCATTGCCGAAGTGCGACAGCAGGAAGGCATTTCAACGCAGGTGGAGCTGCAGCAGGCACGCACTCAGTACGAACAGGCGCGCCTCAATCGCGTCGTCGCGGCGCGAGATCTTGAACTCGCACGACTGAAAGTCGCTTTGCTCAAGGACCTTCCGCTTACTCCAACGACAACTACAAGCAGACGGTGAACGGTTGACGGCCCACGGCTATCGGTCGTGCAAACCGACAGCCGTCAGCCGTGAGCTGTCAACCCGGCTTCGATCTTCCAACCATCCGATCCTCGAATCTCCCAATGCGAACTCGCATCACCATCCCGCTCATCGCCATCGTTGCACTCGTTACCGCCTGCGGCGGCGAGGGCGCCATGGCCGATACACCGGTAGCTACGACGGTGAACATCAGCCCCGGCAACATCACGCTCGTTGTCACGGACACGATCACCAGCGGCCCGGCGTTTTCAGGAACGCTCGTGGCCGACCGCACAGCTTCAATCCGCGCCGAGGTGGCCGGCTCCGTGATCGCCGTGTTCCTTGATCCGGGCTCGCGCGTAACCAAGGGCACGCCGCTTGTTCGAATTGACGATTCCGGAATTCGCGACGCGGTGCTCTCGGCGAAGAGCGGCGTGACGCAGGCCGACCTGGCCAATGACATCGCGCGACGAGAGCAGGAGCGCGCGGAGAAACTGCTGGCCGTCGGTGCGGTGGCGCAGAACGTAGTCGAAATGGCTCGGCGCTCAGCGCTGGGTGCGCAGGCGTCGCTCGACGACGCCAAGGCACGGCTCGCAAACGCCCAGAAGAATCTCGACAACACGATCGTGAAGGCGCCGTATGACGGTGTGGTCAGCGAACGCATGGTGAGTCCTGGCGACATCGTTGCGCCCGGCTCGCCGTTGGTCACGGTTGTTGACCCGAGCACGATGCGATTGGAGGGTGCGGTACCGGCCGATCAGTTGGGAGCGATTCGCATTGGTGCGCCAGTGAGCTTCACAGTGACCGGCTATCCCGGACGCGCATTCACCGGGACGATCAGCAACATCTATCCGACCGCGGACCCTGGCACGCGGCAGGTCCGCCTCTACGCGCGCATCCCGAATACCGGCCGCGGCCTGGTGGCGGGTCTATTCGCCACCGGGCGCATCGCGAGCACGTCGCACTCGGGGCTCGTGGTTCCGCTCACGGCAATCGACGAGCGTGGGCTCAAGCCCACCGTCACGCGACTGACCGACGGCAAGGCCGAGATCGTCGAAGTGACGCTAGGTACGCGCGACGATGCGACTGAGCATATCGAAATCACGGCCGGCGTAGTCGAGGGCGACACGCTCCTCGTCGGCGCAACGGCCGGCATCACCCCCGGAACGTTGGTTCGCATAACGAGCGGCGATCGGGCTGCCGCCGCCCCGCCAACCAAGCCGTAGGCACACAAGGATATCGCAGCCATGTTCATCTCTGATTTCGCCATCAAGAAGCCGATCGTCACTGTTGTGTCCATGGTGGCGCTCGTGGTGTTCGGATTGTTCGCGCTGGGCCAACTGCAGACCGACGAATTTCCGGATGTCGTTCAGCCCATCATAAACGTCGCGATTCCGTACCCCGGCGCCTCACCCGACGTGGTGGAGCGTGAAGTACTCGACCGCGTCGAAGAGGCGATCTCCGGCATCTCGGGGCTGGACCGGATGCAAGGCACCGCCCAGGATGGTTTTGCCAATGTGACGGCGACCTTCGTATTCGAGAAAGACATTCAGCAGGCCTCGCAGGATATTCGCGACAAGATCTCGTCGATTCGCGACCAGCTGCCGGCAGAAATCAAGGAGCCGATTCTTTCGCGATTCGACCCGCAGGACCAGGCGATCGTTCAGTTGTCGCTCAATTCCCGGACGCTCGACGCGCCGAGTCTCACGCGGATCGCCGATCCGGGCATCACGAAGGAACTCCGGTCGATTCCCGGAGTGGCCGATGCAGCCGTCGTGGGCGGTGTGCAGCGCGAACTCACGGTCGAAATCCGGCCCAACGCGATGCGCGCGGCAGGCATCAGCGTCGGCCAGCTCGTGCAGGCGCTGCAGGCGCAGAATCTCGCTGTGCCGGTCGGCAAGCTCACAGGCACGCTCGACGAGCGCTCAATCCGTCTGCGTGGCAAGCTCGAGACGCCCGAAGACTTTCTCGGGCTCGTGGTTGCCGAACGGAATGGCCGCACGATTCGCCTCGGCGAGGTTGCGACGGCTCGCGATGGCACGGCCGAACCGACATCCGCTGCGTTGTTCAGCGGCGCGGATGCCATCGGCATCCTGGTCAAAAAATCAAAGGGATACAGCACGTCCGCCGTCTCGCGCGAAGTGCTCGCGGCCGTGGAGGCAATTCGGTTGACGCTCCCGCCGGGCACGAACATCGACATCGTGCAGAACTCCGGTGAGCGCGTGGAGTCATCGGTGCGAAACGTGAACGAAGCGCTGCTCGAAGGCGCTGCGCTCACCGTGCTCGTCGTGTTCGTCTTCCTGAACTCGTGGCGCTCAACGGTGATCACCGGCCTGGCACTTCCTGTGTCGGTGATCTCGGCGTTCATCGCCGTGTGGGCGTTCGGCTTCACGCTCAACACGATGTCGCTGCTTGGACTCTCGCTGGCGATCGGCATCCTGATCGACGACGCGATCGTGGTACGCGAAAACATCGTGCGACACATCGAAATGGGGAAGGATCATTTCCGCGCGTCGCACGAAGGCACCGACGAGATCGGACTCGCCGTGACCGCGACCACGTTTTCGATTGTCGCGGTATTCATCCCCATTGGTTTCATGGGCGATGTGCCGGGGCAGTGGTTCAAGCCGTTCGCGTTGACGATCGCGTGCGCGGTGCTGGTGTCACTCTTCGTGAGCTTCTCACTCGACCCCATGCTCTCGGCGTACTGGGCCGATCCGCAAACCGAGGCGCACGAACGGCGGAACCCGATCGCACGTGCGCTGGACCGGTTCAACAACTGGTTCAACGCCCAGGCCGATCGCTACACCCGCGTCATCGGATGGGCTCTCGATCACCGCTGGTCCATGGCAACGCTCGCCGTAACGGCGTTCGTCGGCGCGCTCTGGCTGCAGGCGACGTACGGCGGATTCGGATTCGTGCCGGACTCGGATCGGAGCGAAGTGTTCGTCGAGGTGCAGACGCCGCCGGGTTCGAACCTGGAGTACACAAAAATGAAAACCGAGGAGGCCGCCCAGATCGCACGCAGGCACGCCGATCTTGTGCGGTACACGTTTTCGACCATCGGCGCGAGCACCATCGCGATTCCCGGCGCGAGCATAAGCGCAGGTGATCTCGGAAGTATGTATGTGCGAATGCGGCCGAAAGCCGAGCGTTCGGTGAGCCAGTATGAGTTGGGCGAAATTTTGCGCGACGAAATGAAACAGATCGGCGGCGCGACGGTGTCGGTGTTCACCAGCGGATTTGGCGGCGCGCGCAAGCAGATTCAGCTCGAACTCCGCGGCAAGGACGCCACCGTGCTCGGCCAGCTCGCCGATTCTGTTCTGGCGATTGTTCGCGCGATTCCGGGCGCCGTTGACGTGGGTCTCTCGACGAAAGGCCAGAAGCCGGAACTTGAGATCCAGTTGAATCGCGAACTTGCCGGATCGATGGGGATCACCGTGGGACAGGTTGCGCAGGCGCTGCGCCCGGCGTTCGCAGGCGTTGACGCCGGCGACTGGGTCGATCCGGCGGGTGAGAACCGAAAAGTGCGAGTGCGGCTGGCGCCTGAGTCGCGCCGCCGCATGACGGACATCGAGCAGATTCCGATCGTCATTGGCGGACAGCAGGGTGCTCCGCAGCGCGTGATGCCGCTTGGCCAGATCGCTTCAATCCGTCCAGCGCTTGGACCTGCCGTCATCAGTCACCTCGATCGCGAAAACGTGATCGTGATCGAATCGAATACTCAGGGCCGATCGCTCGGCGAGGTCAATTCGTCAATCCAGACGGCGATCGCCGGGCTGACGCTGCCAGCGGGCTATCGGTTTTCGTCCGGCGGCGAGGTCCGCGACCAGCAGAAGGTGTTCAGCAAGATGCTGGCGGCAATGGGCATTGCTGTGTTGCTCATGTACCTCATCCTGGTCGTGCAGTTTGGATCGTTCGTGGAACCGATCGCGATCATGGTCTCACTGCCGCTGTCTTTGATCGGCGTCGTGCTCGCATTGCTGATCACCGGCGACACGCTGAACATCATGTCCCTCATCGGCGTGCTGATGTTGATGGGCATTGTCGCCAAAAACGCGATTCTGCTCATCGACTTCGCCAAATGGGGCCAGGAGGCAGGCAAGGACCGACGAACAGCCCTCATCGAAGCTGGCCGAGTCCGGCTCCGTCCAATCATGATGACCACGATTGCGCTTATTGCCGGCATGATTCCGGTGGCCCTGGGCAACGGCGAAGGCGCCGATTTTCGCGCTCCGCTCGGCCGCGCCATCATTGGCGGTGTGATCACGTCCACGTTCCTCACGCTACTCGTGATTCCGACCGTGTATGAGATTCTTGACGACTGGCGGATCAAGTTCAGCGCAATATTCAAGTTTCCCGAACGGCCGACCACAGAGGAGTACGCGATTCCGCGCGAGGCACGGGCGTCCGTAAAGTCGTGAGTGCTCGCCGGGAGCGCATCAAGTGAACACCGGCAGGCGCCGGGCGTAAGTACCGGGTACGAACAAGAAAAAGGCGGGGAGCTCCCCGCCTTCTCGTTCGGACCTGCCTGCTTTGCCTTACGGCGTGCGCGGCGGGTGCTCAGGCCTGTGTGCTTCAAGCCATTCGCGCTGTGCCTGCGTCAGCACACCCTGAATGGCTGTGCGCAATGCCGCTGCAGCCGCGCGAACTCGTTCGGCTGCGGGCTTTGCACCTTCGAGGATCGTCTTGACATCGTCGCGGCTCGCTCCGCCCTGCCGTGCCGTGCGGGCGGCGGTGTGTGCGGCCTTCATCGCGGCGATGTCGTCGGTATTCGCAGCTCTGAACGCTGTTACGAGCACCGTGATCTGCGCTTTCTGTTCGACCGTCAGTTTCAGTTCGTCGGGGAGCGCCGCTCCTGGTCCGCGGCCGTTGGACGCACTGGCGGGGGCTCTGCCAAAGGGCATTCCCGCCATGAAGGGCGCGCCGCCGCGCTCACCGAACGGTCCGCCCGGCAGGCCCTGAGTCGCGGCGAACGTCACTACAACCGGGTCAATCTCATCGAACGATGCCTGGAGGTTGTCCGGTGTGGTCGGTGCATTGTCACATGCCACGAGCGCGATTGCGGTGGCAGCTAAGGCAGTCCATCTGAGCAGCTTCATCGATGTAATCCTCTGCAGATAAGTGGTTGAACAGGGTGTGAAGGTGCGTGTCGCGCGGATGACGTCAATCCGCGCACCTGTCTGACGCCACGCTACGCCAAAATGTTAATGCCGCCCTGCGGGTTGCGGTGTCAGGATGTCGCTGACGCTGTGCGCAGGAGCTCCCAGGCGCGGGCGAGATGCGACCGCTCAGTGCGCAAATTCCCGACTGCGACCCGGATCACATACCGCCCGCGGAGCACAGTATGCGAGAGGAATACATCGCCGCTGGCGTTCACGAGGTCGAGGATGCGCGCATTGTGTTCGTTGATCCGCGATTCGTCGCCCTCAATCACGTGCCGAAAGCAGACGACCGAAAACGGATGCGGCGCCTCGACGGCCCACCCCGGCGCGGCGGCTACCCAGCCAGCGAACTCGGCCGCGAGCGCGCAGTGATGGCGAATTCGCGTGGCGATTCCGCGCGCGCCGAACGCGCGAATCACCATCCAGAGCTTGAGGGCGCGAAACCGGTGCCCGAGCTGGAAGCCGTAGTCCATATAGTTGGTGACCGTATCCTGTTCGGCGGTTTCGAGGTATGCCGGGATAACGGAAAAGGCGCGCCTGAGCGCTTCCGGACGGCGCACCAGAAATACGGAACAGTCCATGGGCGTGAACAGCCACTTGTGCGGATTGATCACGACCGAGTCGGCGCGTTCCATTCCGGCGAAGTGATGTCGCAGTTCAGGTACTGCGCCGGCGACGCCGGCATAGGCGGCGTCGACGTGGAACCAGATCTGCTCGCGCGTCGCAATGTCGGCAATGGCCGCAAGCGGATCAACGCTCGTGCTGCTCGTCGTGCCGAGCACTCCGACGACCGCGATTGGACGGTGCCCGGCGGCGCGGTCGCTGGCGATGGCGCGCTCCAGCGCTTCGGGCCGCATCCGGAATTCAGCATCCGATTCAACTGCGACCACGTTGTCGAGACCAATCCCGAGCGTCATCGCAGCCTTGTGCACGGAACTGTGCGCCTGATCGGAACAGTAGACGCGCAGTGCAGGGAGGGCGCGGCCGGAAAGGCCCTTGCGGCGTACATCGAGCGCCGGATCCAGCTCGCGTGCAGCGGCGAGCGCATACAACGTGGACGTCGACGCGAGGTCGGTGATCATCCCAAACCACTCCGGCGGAAGTCCGATCAATTGACGCATCCAGTCGGTCGTGCGCTCTTCGAGCTCGGCCGCAGCGGGCCCCGTTCGCCACAGCATGGCGTTCGTGTTGAGCGCCGTCGCGAGCATCTCGCCGAGCATGCCCGGCACGCTCGCAGTATTGGCGAAATACGCGAGAAAGCCGGGGTGATTCCAGTGTGTGAGGCGCGGAACGATCTGCCGATTGAAATCGTCGAGAATTACGCCGAGCGGTTCTGGTTCCTCGGGCGGCTCGTCGGCGAGCGCTGCCAACGTTGCACCCGGCTCGAGCGGCGGGAGAACCGGGTAGCGCTCAGGATGCTCCAGATACGTCGCGATCCACTCGACGAGCGCCGTGGCGCGCGACCGGTATTCATCGAGGGACAGGTCACCTGTCTGCGAAGAGTCAGGCGCGGGCGTCGGCACGAAATCACCAGGCAAGAGTTCGAAACAACTGGGCAGCTCCAACGTATCATAGGGACACGGGGCTCCACCACTTTTCGATTCCTCCGCCAACCGAACTTGCTGTCACTTCTCGTCCCGGCCGCGCTGGCACTTCAGGTGCAGGTCACAATCGGAACCGGTAAGCAGAAGCCGGATTCGATGCGCCAGCGGGGTGCGTCGGTTGAAGTATTGATAGAGGAGGCCCGCGATGATACGGCGCGCAAACGCCGCCCGGTGCACCGCATGGCGGTCACCCCGCGCCACCTCGCGACGGCTTTCCGCGACACTGCGGCCAAGACCTTGCTTGAGCGCGCGCGTAACGCGCGGCTGACGCAGGACACCTTGCTGATCAGCTACGACGCGAAAGTATACGAACGAGTCTCGGTAGGACTCGGAGTCAAACTCCTTGGCCGCGAGCGATTGGCGTTCCGGCACGAGGACGCCGCGCGCGTCACCTGGCACCGCGACCGCGGTGCGTGGGTTGAGATCACCGGCAGCCGGTCCGCTTCACCGATTGCAAGCAGCAGCGACGGCGACGGGGATGCGGCGATCAGTACGCTCGCCCCGGTTCCGTACTATCCGGGTCGCGACAACCTGTGGATCTCCAGCGGCTTGGCTCGAGCCGAGGTGGATGACCGCGAACTCGTCCACCCGATCGCCATCGGCGCCGAGGCGTACTACACGTACGAAACTGGCGATTCGGTGTCCATGACGCTCCCGGACGGCCAAGCTATCGATCTGCGCGAGTTGCGCATCACGGCACGCGAGCCAAAGTGGAATGTGACCGTTGGATCGTTCTGGTTCGACGTGCGAAGCGCTCACCTCGTACGCGCCGTGTACCGGTTGAGCACGCCGATTGATATCTGGACCGTCGCGACGGAGGAAAGCGCACGAGAACGGACGGACACGCTACCCGATGGCCAGCGCGTCAATCCCAACATGTCGCCGAATGGCAAGGACGACGCGCCGCCGGGATGGGTGAAGGCACTGGTGTCGCCAATGAAGGCGGATATCTCAGGCGTCACGATCGAATACGGCCTCTACAACCAGCGATTTTGGCTTCCCCGAACGCAGTCGTTAGAGGGAAATGCCCAGATAACGTTCATTCGTGTGCCGGTGAGCTTCGAGCAGCGATTCACATACGAAACCGTGAACGGGCTCGATTCGGTGCCACCGATGCCGCCGCCCGAACGCAGCCGTGTGGTGGTGCTTCGCGACAGCCTGCGCGAGGCCGGCGTGGAATCGCTCGTACGAGATTCGCTCGTTCGCATCGCGCGGCGTGAACGCACTCAGGAGATTGCCGCCGAGCGCGAGCGCAGCTGCGCAGCCGTCGGGTCCTATACGTCGTATCGTACGCGCTACGAAGGGACGCTCCGCGTCGCCGTGCACGTACCGTGCGATTCGGCGAAACTTGCGAACTCACCGGACCTTCCGGCGTCGATATATGACGCGAACGATGAGTTGTTCGGGGCGTCCGAGCGTGCCGATCTCATGAAGGCGCTGACGTTCGGGCTTCAGCCGGGCTGGGGTCCGCAAATGCCCGAGCTTGGGTACGGACTGGCGCAGACTCGCTACAATCGCGTCGAGGGTCTCTCTACTTCGCTGACTGCGACGAGCGCGCTCGGCAAGGGATTCACGGCTTCGCTCGAGGCGCGCGGGTCGTTTGCTGACCGCCAGTTGAACGGCGAAGCAGCGCTCTGGCGATCGAACGGCCGGTCCGAGCTTCGCGCGTCGGTCTACCGCCGGCTCCAGGCATCAGACGACTGGGGGAACCCGCTTTCGTTCGGCGCATCGCTGTCGTCGTTGTTTTACGCGCGCGATGAAGGCGCATACTACAGGGCGTGGGGTGGCGAACTGACGCGTGCTCCGCTGGAAACCGGCGGAATCGAGTGGCGCGTCTTCGGCGAACAGCAGTGGGGCGACAGCGTGCACTCGCGTTGGACGCTGTTCGGCGGCGGCAACGACACGCGGTTCATCCCGAACCCCATGGCGTCGCGCGTCACGCACATTGGCGCCAGCATGCGCAAGCGCGATCAGTGGGGGATCAATCCCGATGGCTTCCGGCTGATGAGCGACTTCCGCGCTGAGGTGGCCGGTGGCGACTCGAACTACGTACGGGGGCTGTTCGACATGACGGCGACGACCTCGTTTTGGCGCGTGGCGACCGCACTGACCGTGAGCGCCGGAGCGGCCGACGGCGCTCTGCCGCCGCAGCGGCTGTTCTACCTCGGCGGCACGCAAACCATCCGCGGCCAGACCGCGCTCACGGCATCGGGTAACTCGTTCTGGATGGCGCGCGGCGAGATCGGTACTCGCAACACCGCCACGCGCACTGTCGTGTTCGGAGATCTCGGATGGGCAGGGCGGCGCGAAGACTGGAATCGCCCCGGGCGGCCGCTCGCCGGCGCCGGTATCGGCTGGTCGTTCCTCGACGGCCTAATTCGAGCTGATGTTGCGCGCGGGTTGTGGCCGGCCAAGCAGTGGCGATTCGACCTAAAGCTCGACACGCGATTCTGACCGGAGAGTGACACGGATCACCGTGCCAAGCACGAATCAAGGTGCCTAGATTGGCGACGGTGACAAATGGCCTTGCGGTTTTTCTGCACAGTGGGTCCCTTCCCTAGTCATTTTCCGTATCGCCAGTGCCTGACAAACATCCCTTGGTGCGCAGCTCTCTGTAGCTGAAATCCTGCTTTGGCAGGGGAAGTTTCGGCGTGCCTTTGCTTTGCTCATTGGCCTTCTCGCGCTAGGCCTTAAATGGGCTGGCGTCATTGGCTCGCAGTCGGTGCTTGTGCCGTACATCGGCGTCAACGCATCCCTCTCGATCGCAGCCGCCGCAGTAGTCGGGTATCTCGGATTCAACGAACTCGTGCGGAGCTGGATCCTTCGCACTGGCCGTTCGGGACGGGCTCTGCTGAATGTCGTGCTCATCGCTGACTTCGCGCTGATCTTCACTGTGCTGCTCGCGTCCACTCCGCCGAGCGAATACACCCGCGGGCTGATTTTCAAGATCTTCGTGGTGCAGTTCACGCGACTCTATTTCGGCTTGCGCGCGACTGTCGTAAGTGTCGTTGCAGCAGCGATCGGCTATTCCGCTCTCATTGTGCTGGCCACGCGCTCCGGCGCCATCGTGGCGCCCGAGGAGCAGTTCTGGAACTTGGCCATCTTCCTGCTCGGCGCCCTGCTGCTCGGCGGGCTACACGGTCAGGTGTCCGGGCGTCTTGAACGAATCCTGATGTTGTTCGACCGGGCACAGGAAGGCGATTTCAGCGGCAGCTACGACGAAACGTTGGACAAGATGCCCGATCCGATCACGATGATTGGGCGCGCATACAACCGCATGCGAACGCGCCTGGAAGCGATGGTGCTTACCGACACCGGGGGCGCTCTCGGGCTGTTTCAACCGTCGCGGGTTTGAAGAACTCTGTGTTCGCGAGGTATCGCGCGCCATTCGCGGTCATCACCCGATGTCCATGCTCGCGATTGACGTGGATCACTTCAAGCGAGTCAACGACGAGTTCGGCCACCTCACCGGCGACGAGGTGCTGCGGGAAATGGGAGCGCGGCTCCGCGAAACCGCGAGAGCCGGCGACGTGGTGGCCCGCATTGGCGGCGAAGAATTCGAAATCCTGGCCCCGGACACCGGTCCCGAAGGCGCGAGAATTCTTGCGCAACGGGTACAGGACGCGTTTCGTGGCAAACCGTTTGCCAGCCTCGGGGGAACGCGCGTCGTCAGCATCAGCATCAGCATCGGCATCGCATCGGCCGAGGCACGCAACGATCAAATCACGGCGACACTCATCGCGCGTGCGGACGAGGCGCTGTACGTGGCGAAGCGAAACGGGCGCGACCGGAGCCAGATGTGGGAATCGGGTCTGCGCGCGTTCGACGGAGCACTGCCTGGCCGGCGTTCGGTCGAGATTGGGTCGATCACCATCCCCCCCGCCGAATAACACTCAGGGAATCCGGATGCTTCCCTCCATGACGAACACGGCGTGGCCACCGACGCGAATGTCGGTAATTGCGCCGTTCGCTTTGTCTGCGTCGATCTCGATTCGGCTCGGCCGTCCCATCTCCACACCCTGCGTTACCGTCCATGACAGCGTGCCGTCGCGGTCGTGCGAGCGGGCGGCGAGAAAACCCGCAAAGCAGGCGTTCGCCGATCCGGTGGCCGGATCTTCGAGCACGGCAAATCCCGGGACGAAGCAGCGGGCGCGATAGTGAGTGGCGCCCGCCTCCGCGTCGGCAGCGAACACGAACAGGTCGCGCGCGGGTGACGTGCGCAGCGTGTCGTCCCACCGGTCCATTCGGACCCGTGCCGCAGAGAGCGCCTTGATCGACTTGACGCCGACGATGACGAACGGGAGTCCGCACGACACGGCCTGCGGTGCGCTCGTCCCGCCGACGATGTCGTCAGGCGTGAGCGATAGGATCTCTGCGAGGGTGTTTCGTGTCGGAACCGGCGTACCGATTTCGGGGAGCTTGGCGACGCTGAATTTCGCGAACGGCGCCGCCCTGCCGCCACGGACTGCTACCGGTACCGGACCGACACCTTCTTCGAGGATGAGCTTCGCTTCGCTTTCAGGCGCGGCGCCGAGGGCGTGCAATGCAATCGCCGTTCCTACCGTCGGATGTCCGGCGAACGGGACTTCGGCCCCGGGCGTGAAAATCCGCACGCGCGCGGCATGCGCCTTGTCTGCCGGCGGGTAGCAGAACGTCGTTTCGGAATAGTTGAACTCGCGCGTGATATCGAGCAACGCGGCTTCGGGAATACCGCTTGCGTCGGGAAAGACCGCGAGCTGGTTTCCGCCGAAGGGGCGGTCGGTAAACACGTCCAGGGTTACGTAGCGGAACTCGGGCATAGTTGAACTACAAAGGCGAGCTGACGGTGAGCTGTGCACTCGCAGTTGTAGTTACTCAACCTCCATGGATGGGTACTGATAGTTGGTGGCCGGCACGAACGTCTCCTTGACTGTGCGCGCACTGACCCAGCGCACGAGGTTGAGTTTCGAACCGGCCTTGTCGTTCGTTCCTGAACCGCGTGCGCCGCCGAACGGCTGCTGGCCTACCACGGCTCCGGTGGGCTTGTCGTTGATGTAGAAATTTCCAGCCGCGTTGCGCAGCGCGACCTGCGCCTCGGCAACGGCGCTTCGGTCGCGCGCAAACACGGCGCCGGTGAGAGCATACGGCGACGTAGCGTCCACGATCTTCAGTGTCTCGGTCCATTTCGCGTCATCGTACACGTGCGCCGTGACGACCGGTCCGAATATTTCTTCGCACATCAACCGGTACGACGGGTCGTCCGTCTGCACGAGCGTCGGTTCGATGAACCATCCGGTCTTGCCGTTCGCGCCGCCGCCGCAGATGACCTTCGCGTTCTTCTTTGCGTCCTTGAGGTATTCGCTGATTTTGTCGAATGCCTTCTGGTCGATCACCGCGCCCATGAAGTTGCGGAAATCAGCCGGGTCGCCCATGCGAATCTCCTCGACCATGGCGACGACGCGGTCGCGCACTTCTTTCCACAGCGATTTAGGCACGTACACGCGGCTGGCCGCGGAACACTTCTGGCCCTGGTATTCGAATCCCCCGCGGACGATCGCCACCGCTATGGCAGCCGGATCGGCGGACGGATGCGCGACGATGAAGTCCTTTCCGCCGGTTTCGCCGACGATGCGTGGATACGACCTGTAGCTCCCGATGTTTCGGCCGATCGTATCCCACATCGAGTTGAATACGGCAGTGCTCCCGGTGAAATGCACTCCCGCGAGATCGTGGTGCGGAAGCAGCACGTCGGAGATCGCCTTCGCGTTGCCAGGCACAAAGTTGATCACGCCCGGTGGCATGCCCGCTTCCTGCAGCAGTTGCATCGTGTGCCACGCAGACAGTATCGCCGTTCCGGCTGGCTTCCAGATTACCGTGCAGCCCATCAACGCGGCGGCTGTGGGCAGGTTGCCCCCAATCGCGGTGAAGTTGAACGGACTCACAGCGTAGACAAATCCCTCGAGGCCGCGATAGTCGATGTGGTTGCTCATCCCCGGGGAACTCACCGGCTGCTCGGCGTAGATCTCGCCGGCGAACTGCACGTTGAAGCGCCAGAAGTCGATGAGTTCGCAGGTCGCGTCGATCTCGGCCTGATAAACTGTTTTCGACTGCCCGAGCATCGTCGCGGCCGCCAGCTTGCTCCGCCACGTTGTGGCCAGGAGGTCTGCAGCGCGGAGCAATACGGTGGCGCGGTCCTCCCACCGCCATGACGCCCACTCTCGCTGCGCCTTTTTCGCAGCTGCGACAGCCGCAATCACGTCTTTGGTCCGCGCGTGGTGCCACGTGGCCGTGACATGCCCGTGCTTGTGCGGAGACACGGCGTTCGTGACATCGCCGGTATGAATTTCCTTGCCGCCAATGACCAGCGGAATCTCGGGGCATTCCTTGTCCATCGCCCGAAGTCGCGCTTTGAGCTCAGCGCGCTCGGGTGATCCAGGGGCGTAGGCCCGGATGGGCTCGTTGATGGCGGGGCCGAGGCGGCGAACTGAGTTCGACGGTGCGGACATGACTCGCTCTGGACAGGGGGGAGGTTGGGGCGGCGCATCCGTCCGATCGGACGCGGCTCGTCGTGTCTGGAATCTAGCTTCCGGCTTGTCCCATCCCAACCGGGGAAGCCAGTCAGATTGTGCGCGCCGACGATAAACTCCTTTCCAATGTCACGCCGATCTTACTTGCGGCGGCTAACCGCGTGGTGGGCGTTGGCCCTGACCGTCTCCGCTTGCAGCCCTACCCCACCCGTAGCCTGGGACCGCGAGCATCGCATGGCGGCCCTGATCGCGCCGGGAGCCACGATGGTGTTGGCCGATGGTGGTGTTCCGGCTGTGCAGTCGCCCTGGGCGCCGCTGCGCTGGCCCGACGACTCGGCCGCCTGCGAGGGGACGCAGGTCGCGATACGGTTGCTTGGCGATACGCTTCTGGCTGCGTGGTGGCGATCAGATTCGGCGCAGGCGCCGGAACTGCGAGTTGCGCGGTCGTCGAACGGAGGCATTCACTGGGATTCCGCTGGAACCGTTGGCGTTGCGCCACTGAGCCGGTCGGCATGCCGTCGCCCTCCGCCCGGGGTCGCGATGGATCGCGTCAGCGGGACAGTCTTTCTCGCCTACTTCGGAATGACCGCAGACAGCGCAGGAATCGTCGTCGGGCGATTGGTTTCCGGCGGGCCAGCTACGGCGCCCAGTGCCACACCAACTGCCGTGCCCGCGGCCCTGGTTTCGCCCGGCGACGCGCCGAGAGCGGCCGCAATCGCCGTCGACGGCGATACGGTCGTCATAGCCTTTCAGGGTCAGGGTTCAGCCGATGGCTCGATATGGCTCGCGATTTCAACCGGCACCAGACACATTCCCGAGGTCGTCGGAGAAGTCAGTAATGGTGAAACAGCCGCGTTTGCACCGATGGTCGCTTTCGGGCAAGCTCGAGTGGCGGTGGCGTGGAATGTGGGACGCCGCGGGCCGGACGGACCTGCGGTCGTGGCGCGGGTTGGGCGAATCCGTCGATAGTGTTCATAACGCGCACGCGCGCGGGAGGAATGGGCTTCATATGCACGTGATCATCGCAGACGACGATCCGACCATGCTGGCGCTGCTCCAAGTAGTTGTGGAGCAGGGCGGCCATGAGGTTGTCGCGGCCGTGCGCGATGGTGAAGCCGCATGGACGGCGTTCGAGGCCGAGCAGGTTCCGCTCATCGTGCTCGACTGGGAAATGCCCCGGCTCGACGGCCTCGGCCTGTGCCGGCGGATTCGGGCGTCGGAAAACAGCGATCCGTTCCTCCTTGTTGTCACCGGCCGCAAGACCCGCGAAGACCTGCTCAACGCACTCGACGCCGGTGCGGACGATTACATGAGCAAGCCCGTGACGCCGGATGAGTTCGCCGCGAGGCTGCGCATCGTGGAACGGCGCATCCAGATCACGGGCGCGCGTCGGCAGGCCGAAATCGAACTGCGTCGGGCCCGCTATCTCGCCGGAATCGGTGAGACTTCGCTCGCCCTTCAGCATGAGATCAATAATCCGCTCGCCGCAATGCTCTCGCACGCGGCGTTGCTCGAAGCCGGGATGGTGGAGGAGCACGAGAAAGAAGAGGCATTCGCGACCATCGTTGCGCAGGCGCGGCGGATTGGCGAGGTCGTGAAGCGACTTCGTCAGATCGACCAGCCCCGGTCGGTGGAGTATCTCGGCAACGCCCGAATGCTTGACATCAATCCTGGTGGCGAGTCGAAGCCGAAGTGAGCGCACGCATCATCGGCGCGCATCCACCTGACGCCGGCGGCATGGTCATGGCCGTGCAGCGCGCGGCGGCGACGAAGATGGACGCCATGCAGCTCTTCACGGCGAAGCCAACGTTCTACAACGAGAAGGTGTCGGCGAAGCCAGAGCGGATCGCCGCATTTCGCGACGCGCTGGTCGCCGCCGGGATCGACGCTTGCCACGTGCTCGTGCACGGCGCGTACGTGCTGAACACGGCGTCTGCCGAACCGGAGAAAGCCGCGCGAGCCCGCAGCGGTCTTGCCAAGGAGTTCGAACGATCCACGGCATACGGAGTCGGCGCGTGCTGCTTCCATCCTGGGTCAGCCGGTGACGGCGACCCGGGGGAAGCGTGCGATAGGGTGGGCGACGCCATCGTATTCGCGATTGAAGCGGTACCCGAAACCGATGCACACACCCGTGTACTGATCGAGAACACAGCCGGAGCAGGACGCACGATGGGCCGTTCGGCGGAAGAGCTTGCCCGCATGCTGGCGCGCGTTCCCGCCGCGCTGCGCGCACGCACCGGGTACGGCCTGGATACGTGCCACCTCTTCGCCAGCGGCCACGACATTGCGTCGTCGTGCGAGTCGCAACGCGCCGTACTCGACCACTATGAACAAATAATCGGTGAGCGACCTGCGTTTCTTCACATGAACGACAGCCAGCACCCGCTCGGATCAAACAAGGATCGTCACGCCTGTGTCGGTGACGGCGCAATAGGTGTCGAGCCGTTCCGTTGGCTGCTCGCCGACGAGCGATCCGAGGGGATTCCGCTCGTTCTCGAGACGCCGCAGGAACGCAAAACCGTAGCCGAAGATGACGCGTCGGCCGACCCAGCCGACGTGAGAATGGTGGAGTTATTGCGGTCGTTGTGCTGACGCCAGAGGGGAGCAGCCTATTGCGCTCTCTGAGAGGCGTTGTAGTTTCGAGACAGCAGTCCGAGATTTCCAGAGGGAAACCGGGTTCCTTCCATCATTCTCAAGGAGTTGTTCTATGGCCGCAAAGACAAAGGCCAAGGCAAAGGCAAAGCGCAAGCCGAACGCGGCATTCATGAAGCCTGTGAAGCCGGATGAAAAGCTCGCAATGGTTGTTGGCGCAGCGCCACTGCCGCGTACCGAGCTGACGAAGAAGCTGTGGCAGTACATCAAGAAGCATGGCCTGCAGGACAAGAAGAACCGACGCATGATCAACGCGGATGCCAACCTGAAGGCCGTGTTCAACGGCAAGACTCAGGTGAACATGTTTGCGATGACGGCGCTCGTCGCCAAGCACGTCACCAAGTAGTCTCGGCAAGTCGTACCGTACGCGAAGGGGACGCGTCCACAGAGGACGCGCCCCCTTCGTGCGTTTCGCCCTTGCCCGTGCGCGGTCGTTGCCCAGATTCCGATGACGCACGGGACGGATAGGCTCTATCGAACCGGGCATCACCTCAGCAGATCAGACGGACGTGGCCACTCGAAAATCGTCGGGCAAGGAAAACGCAGGCGGGCGAAAGGGATCTGTCGCTGCCGCGCGCAATGGCTCGGGCGGCCCGAAGGGAGCAGGCACGTCGTCGCGAAAGCTGTGGGATGGATTCAAGTCCATCGCCGGCACCATCGCGATTTTTCTCGTGCTCCGCACGTTCCTGATCGAGGCGTACCGCATTCCGTCGGGAAGCATGATTCCCGCGCTCCTCGTGGGCGACTGGCTCTTCGTCAACAAGCTGCGGTACGGACCGCACGTCCCATTTACCGACTACAACCTCCCGGGCTACGCCGAGCCGCAGCGCGGTGAAGTCGTGGTGTTCGAGTCGCCGCTCCAGGCCGACGAAGTCGCCATTGGAAACGATGGAACGCCAACGCTGGTGAAACGGTTGGTCGGACTCCCCGGCGACACCATCTACATGCGCGATGCCATGCTATACGTGGACGGGGTCGCGCAAAAACTCGGCTATACGTCAGCCGAGCAGACGCTCGGCGACGGCAGCGAGACCCATCCGCTCTTCGACTGGCAACACCGGTTTGAGGTGGCGAACACACGGTTTGGGGAACCGCCCGCGCAGCCGACGCACGACAACTGGGGGCCGCTGGTCATTCCGCCGGAACGATTCTTCATGATGGGCGACAATCGGTACGACTCCAAGGACGGGCGCTATTGGGGACTCGTGCCACGAAAGAATGTCCGTGGGCGTCCGATGTTCGTGTACTACTCATATGTGACGGCTATGGAGAGCGATCGCCCGGCCAGCTTCATCACGGACATCCGCTGGGGTCGGCTCGGACACTGGATCCGGTAGCCGGCAACACCGCTGAACCCGGCCGCAGGGGGCAACCGATAGCCGTCGGCCGTCAACCGCATGCCGTCAACTCGCCTTTGTCACCTCTCGGAGGTCCCGTGCGCCGTCTCGCGATCGTCCTCGCCCTGCTCGTTCCGGCATCCCTCGCAGCGCAGCAACCGGAGTTTCTTCACCCGTACGGTCCGCCAACCCGGCCATTCTCGCCGGCAGTGCGCGTGGGCAACGTCCTCTATCTCGCCGGGCAGATCGGAACCCCGCCGGATGCCGGTGGCGGCGTCGTGGCGGGCGGGATTGAGGCGGAAACGCGTCAGACGATGAACAACATCAAGGACGTGCTCGAGAAGACAGGATCGGACATGGACCACGTGGTGAAGTGCACAGTCTTCATGGCCGACATGAAAGAGTGGGATGCGATGAACGCCGTGTACCGAACGTTCTTCAGGAATGGGAACTTTCCGGCCCGCAGTGCGTTCGGTTCCACGGGCCTCGCGCTGAATGCGCGCGTAGAAGTCGAGTGCATCGCCACGCTGAAGTAAGGTCGATCGGGGTGAGCGCCGTCACGCTATTCGGCGCCGCAGCGATCGCGGCTCAGTTTGCCATTCCCGCGACAGCTCCGGCGCAAGGTGCAGCGCAAGGTGCAGCGCAAGGTGCAGCGCAGGGTGCTCCGCAGCGCAACGGGACGGTGGTGACCGACACGCTCTGGTCACAGGCGCTCGGTGCGAGCAAGTCGCTGGTGGTGTACCTGCCACCGTCATACGGTGTGGAGTCAACGCGCCGCTATCCGGTCGCCTACTACCTGCACGGCGCCACTGGCGACGAGACGAACTGGACGAAGCTGGGAAGAGTCGCGGAGGTGATGGACTCGCTCGTGGCCGCCGGGATGCCCGAGATGATCGTCGCGATGCCGGACGGTGATGCGTACTCGTACTACACGACGTACAACGTCCTGCTGACTGCCGCGGGGTGCCGGGGCCTGATGGTACCGACCGGCGGTTCCGCCGAGCGAGACTGCGTCGCGTGGCCGCACTACGATGACTACATCGTGTACGACGTCGTTCGCCACGTGGACACGAAGTACCGAACAATGTCGACCCGGGCGCGCCGCGCGATCGCAGGCCTGTCTATGGGTGGCTACGGCGCAATCACGTTGGCGCTCCAATACCCGACCACGTTCGCCGCCGCCGCATCGCATTCCGGAGTGCTGTGGCCGGTCGAACGAGCGCCGTTCTCAAGGCCACTCACTCGTTCAGTGGCGGACTCCACCAGTTTCGCGCGTGCCACGGAGCGGTCGGCTCCCCGGTTGCGAGTCGTGTTCGGAGCCGACAGCGCCAGTTGGTATGCGCGCGATCCGGCGTCCATCGCCACGCGGCTCGTGGCTGCCGGAACGCTGCTGCCCGCGCTTTACGTGGATGCCGGAGCCCAGGACGTTTATACGCCGGAAAGTCGTGCGTTTGTTGCGGCGGTGTCGGCGCGCGCCGTGACCGTCGAATATCACGAGTGGCCGGGTGCGCACACCTGGGACTACTGGCGTGCCCACGTCGGCGAGAGTCTCGCATGGATAGCCGCAAGGATCAATGGCCCGGGAACCCTCCCGGCTACCCGCCCGGGTTCCGGTCCCGATGCCGGGTCGCCGCGCTGATCACAGTGGCACCCTGAACGATGCGTTGCGATCGTGCATCTGTATTCATGACTCTGGCGCGCTGACGGCGTAGCTTTACCGCGATGATGGAGTTCTTTCCGAGACAATCGATTGCCTGGCGAATCGAGCAACCGCACGCGCTGAGGCGGATGACGATCTCGCTTCCAGCTATGGCGCTCGTCACGGGAATCGTGGTGCGCCTTTGGCGATCGTATGTACTCACCCACGGCGCGCCCGACAGCTGGGCGTGGGTGGGCGGCACCTTCCTGGCCGGCGCCTCGTTCCTGTTTCTGATGTGCGCGGTACACCTCGCCAACTTCACGTTGCGCAGCTGGACGTGGCGCGCCCCGTTGTTCTCCATACTCGAAGCCGGCACCGAAATTGGAATGAGCCTCGTGCTCACCGCGCTGAGTCTCGAGCCGCTTGGCGCCGACAAGGCGGAACTCTCCGACTGGCTGCCGACCGCTATTCGCGTCCTGTTCTCGCGCCTCGTGGGCATCGTGATTTTTGCGGCGGTGCTTGCCGTCGTCGTCTCGGTGCTTCGTCGCATCATCCTCGCAGCCGACCACCGCTCAAGCACCGTGGCCGCGGTACACCGCGGCACTACGGAAAACTCGGCAGCCGCCGAACCCGCAAAGGGAGCAGACCAATGAATCGATTCCTGCGTTCGCGCACTCCGCTCACAGCCGTTTCCGGCGCGCGCGCGCCTCGAAGGACCGTACTGGCCCTCGTAGTTGTCGCCGCGTTTGTCGGTGCGCCCCTGCTTGGCGGCGCGCGATCCACGGTGGCCGCGCAGGACACGCAGCGACGTACCGAAGTGCCGGTGACACGAGCACAAACGGCTGCGATTCGCCCGTTTGGCACGCAGCGTGAGATCGCCGCCATGCAGCATCTGTGGCTTGGGAAGCGGCTCGACACATTCGTGCCGGGGCTGATGCGGAAGTACGGGGTCGATTTCTGGGTGATCCCGATGCGCGAGTACAACGAAGATCCGCTCTTCTCGTCAATCACCGCGCCCGAGACGATGGCTGCACGCCGCCGCACCATCTACGTGTTCGTCGACACATGCGCCGCGGCCAACACCCCGCCGGCAGCCAGTTGCATTGAGCGAATTGCGCTCGGAGGTACATCCCAGGGCGGCGTCTGGGAGGCACGGCGGTCCACGATTGCGGTTGAGGCCGCAGTGGGCGGGCGGCAGGCGGAGCTCTGGGGTGACGCCCAATGGCAGGTACTGAAGCAGCTCGTCGAGGAAAAGAAGCCGAAGGTGATCGGGATCAATCGCTCCCGGATATTCGCGTTCAGCGACGGACTGTCGAGCGGCGAACTGCAGGGCATGAGCGAGGCGCTTGGCGCCACGTGGACCAGCCGGTTCAAGGGCGCCGAGGGCCTTCCGGTGGACTTGGTGGCCGCTCGACTCCCCGAGGAAGAAGCGTTCTTCGCGAAGATGACCGAGCACGTTTGGGCGATGACACAGGAGATGTTCTCGAATCGCGTAATCGTTCCCGGAAAGACGACGTCAAGCGAGCTCGTCTGGTGGTGGCGCCAGCGCGTGGCCGATCAGGGCCTCGACACCTGGTTCCAGCCCAGCATAGGAGTGCAGCGAAAAGGCGCGACGTCGGAAGAGATCGGCGATGATCCGGTGATCATGCGGGGTGACGTGCTGCACTGTGACGTCGGAATCACGGTGGCGCGCCTCAACACCGACACGCAGCACAACGCGTATGTGCTCCTTCCGGGGGAGACCGACGCGCCGGCCGGGCTCAGGCGCGCGCTGGCGAACGCGAACGCGATGCAGGACTTTGCCATGGATGAGATTCGTCCCGGCCGCACGGGAAACGAGATTCTGAAGTCGGTGCTCGATCGCATGCGCGCCGCCGGAATCAACGGCACCATGTACTCACACCCAATCGGGATCAACGGTCACGGCGCCGGCCCGCTGATCGGGCTCTGGGACTATCAGGACGGCGTTCCCGGGCGCGGTGACGCGAAGGTCATTCCATCAATGTGGTTTTCCATCGAGTTGCAGGCGACCACCGCGGTTCCGGAATGGGGTGGCCAGCCCGTGCGGATGGCGCAGGAAGAGGACATGATCATTGGCAGCGACGGGCGGCCACGTTGGGCCCTCCGGCGCCAGGACAAGCTGTTTCTGGTGAGGTAACGCGATGAAAAAAGGCAACAAGGAACTGCTCATAGTCGGCGATCGGGTGCTCATTCGCGTAGAAGATGGTGAAGAGCGCTCGAAAGTCGGGCTCTATCTGCCGGCAACCGCGGTGGATAACCAGGCGGTGCAGGGCGGAACGATCGTTGCGACCGGGCCCGGCCAGGCGCTCCCGTCAGTCGAGGAACACCTCGACGAGCCGTGGAAGATCACCGGCAGCAAGGATACCCGCTATGTTCCGATGCAAGCGCATGTAGGTGACTTCGCACTCTTTTTTCGGAAAGCGGCCGTTGAGATTACCTTCGAGTCCGAGGTTTTTCTCGTAGTGCCTCAGGCGGCCATTCTCGCGCTTGCACGAGAGCCGCGGAAGAAATCGCAGTTCTGATCACACGAACCCGCCGGCATGATGTGCCGGTCTGCGCAATGCAAAGGAGAGCAGTCGATGATGTATGATGAGCGTTTCATTACGCCAATGCGCCAGGAACTCACGCAATTGGGCGTCGAGGAACTTCGTACGGCAGCCGACGTCGATGCCAAGGTCGCGAACGTGGCCGGCACAACTCTGCTGGTGGTGAACTCGATGTGTGGATGCGCGGCGCGTAACGCACGTCCGGCCGTGGCGTCGGCGCTTCAGCACGCCACCAAGCCCGACCACCTGTACACGGTTTTTGCCGGACAGGATCCGGACGCGACGCGTCGGGCACGCGAGTTCATGACTGGATATCAGCCGAGTTCGCCGTCCATTGCATTGCTGAAGGATGGCAAGCCCGTGTTCATGCTTGAGCGGTTTCAGATTGAGGGGAGGTCGGCTCAGGAGATTTCTGCCGATCTCGTCGCCGCGTTCGATGCGCACTGCAGCACCGCTGTTGCGAACTGACGAAAGACGCGACTAACGCGCGACTGTTCTGCCTCAGTTGAAATGTGACTCCTACGCGCTCCATTCTTTGGAGCAAGGAGGAGTACATGAC